>NZ_JALKFT010000003.1:0-336248 GCF_023242945.1 Frankia umida | reverse complement strand
CCGGCCTAGAACACGCTCAGACCGCGAAGCGGCCTTCCCGAGCGGGCCTTCACCCCCGGCCTGAAGACCGAAGCACTGGCCCGCAACTTGGTAGCCGAGGGTGACCTCCAGCGTGCTCTCCTCGCCGGGGATCAGCCAGTTCACCGCCCGCTGCTGCTGCTGTTCGATCGCCCGGGTCTGGGCGAGCGCGGCTTTCAGCTCGGGCACGTCGGTGTGGCGGTTGAACTGGTGGCTGAACGCCACCGCCTCGAACCCGGCGCCGTTCATGGCAATGACCCGACACCGGGTATAAGGGTGGATGTCGTTCTTGCCGTAGGGAACAGTGTTCAGCTCCGACCAGGTGCGCACCTGGTCGTCGAGCGGGATGCCTTTTTCGATCAACGGGTTGAAGCCCATCGGATTCCTCTGGGTCGTTGTCGGCTGGCGGCCTGCCGGCGGCAGAGTCTGGACCGGTCAGAGGCCCGGCCAGTCTGGCCGGTGCCCTGCGGGTGCCCGCCCGCCCCGTCGCCGTACTCGGCGGGCCGGTGGGCCGCGGCCCACGGGCGTGTTCCAGCTCGCGGTTCCTGGCCTTCCGTCGAGCCCCCCGTCAAAACACGACGTGCCTCCGGTGGCAGGTGCGCAGCGTGGTCGGACCATGGCGCCGCCCGGGGCGAACGCGCCCGATCAGACGTGCATCAGGGGGTGGGCCAGCGCGCGGCGCGACGGTGTCGGCACGCACCCGGTTTCGGTATGCCGGCGATATGTGCCGGCTCGTAGCATCGGGCGCGTGCGTGTACTGATCGTCGAGGACGAACCCTATCTGGCCGAGGCAGTCCGCGACGGGCTGCGTCTGGCAGCGATCGCGGCCGACATCGCCGGTGACGGTGACGCCGCGCTGGAGCTGTTGGACGTCAACACCTATGACATCGCCGTCCTCGACCGTGATGTTCCCGGACCGTCCGGCGACAGAATCGCCGAAAGCATCGTCGCGTCCGGCAGCGGTCTGCCGATCCTGATGCTCACCGCCGCCGACCGGCTGGACGACAAGGTCACCGGGTTCGAGATCGGCGCCGACGACTACCTCACCAAGCCGTTCGAGCTGCGGGAACTCGTGCTTCGGCTCAGAGCGCTCGACCGCAGGCGCGCGCACCGCAGGCCGCCCGTGAGGGAGATCGCGGGCCTGCGGCTGGACCCGTTTCGCCGCGAGGTCTACCGCGACGGCCGCTATGTCGCGCTGACCAGGAAGCAGTTCGCCGTGCTCGAGGTTCTCGTCGCCGCCGAAGGCGGTGTCATCAGCACCGAAAACCTGTTGGAACGGGCCTGGGACGAGAACACCGACCCGTTCACCAACGCCGTGCGCATCACGGTCTCGGCCCTGCGTAAACGCCTCGGTGAACCCTGGATCATCGCCACCGTGCCCGGCGTCGGATACCGCATCGACACGGCCCCCGGCACCGGACGAACGGGCGAACACCGTGGATAGGGCGCCCGGTACGAGTGTTCGCCTCAGGCTCACCCTCAGCTATGCCGGTTTTCTCATGCTTGCGGGTGTTCTGCTGCTCGCGGTCGTGTGGGTGTTCCTGCTGCGCTACGTGCCCGAAACGATCCACACCGCACCGCCCGAGCCGGGGATGCGGCGCGGCCCGCTGATGTTCGTGCCCGACCGGCCGTTCGTACCCGATCGCTCCGACCTGCAGCAGGCCTTCGTGCCCAAGGCAGCCGCCATGCTGACGTTCCTGCTGATGTTCAGCCTGCTGGGCGGCTGGGTCCTCGCGGGCAGCATGCTCGCGCCCCTGCGGCGCATCACCAACGCGACCCGGCTGACCGCGAACGGATCGCTGTCCCACCGAATCCGGCTGGAAGGCCGCCGGGACGAGTTCCGCGAACTCGCCGACGCCTTCGACGCCATGCTCGCGCGGCTCGAGGCACACGACGCCGAACAGCAGCGATTCGCCGCCAACGCCTCCCACGAACTGCGCACCCCGCTGGCGATCACGCAGACCCTGCTCGACGTGGCCCGCAACGATCCGCACCGCGACACCGGCGAGCTGGTCGACCGTCTCCGTCTGGTCAACACCCGGGCAATCGACCTCACCGAAGCGCTGCTGCTGCTCAGCCGCGCCAAGGCGCGAACCTTCACCCGCGAACACGTCGACCTGTCCCTGGCCGCGGAAGAAGCGACGGAGACGCTGCTGCCGTTCGCCGAACAACACGGCGTCACGATCGAGACCGCCGGCGACGTGGCCGCCACCGTCGGCTCGCATGCGCTCCTGCTGCAGACAGCCACGAACCTGGTGCACAACGCGATCGTGCACAACCTGCCCGAACAGGGCACCGTGTGGGTCACGACCAGCGTGCACCCGACGACGGTCGGGCTCACCGTCGAGAACACCGGTGAGAAGCTCACCCCGCAGCTGACCGCCACCCTTGTCGAGCCCTTTCAGCGCGGTACTGGACGCACCCACGCCGACCACGCAGGTGTCGGCCTCGGCCTGGCCATCGTCAGGAGCATCGTCCAGGCCCACGACGGGACCCTCACCCTCACCCCCCGAGCCGACGGGGGGCTCCGTGTCACCGTGCGCCTTCCCCTCACGCCCTCGCACACGGCCAGGTGAGGCCACCGTCACCGCTGCCGCGACCGCCGAGGTTGGCTTCCGGTCTCCCTCCCCCTGCACTCGGCCGGGCGCCGTCACCTGATGGGGACATCGAAGTACGTGTCCGGAAAGGGCTCGTCGTTCAGCGTGTAGTGCCACCACTCGCGGTCGTATCGGCGAAAACCGCAGTGCTCCATGATGGCGCGGAGGTGCTGTCGGCTTCGCATCTCGACCGGTGTGATTCCTTCGGCGTCGTGGTGCGAGATCCGGTCCATCAGGTCATGGCCACCGCCCATGGGGACACGTTCACCGGTGGCCAGCTGGTAGAGCGTCAGGTCGACGGTGCTGCCCCGGCTGTGACCCGACCGGGCAGCCACATATCCCCGTGCGAGGATCTCGGGTCGTTCGATGTTCGGGTAGTGCCGCAGCTTCGTCCGACCGTCCTCCGCCTGTTCCGACCAACGCAGAAAACAGTCCACGGCGCGCTGCGGGCGGTACCCGTCCCAGAGCAGCAGGCCGAAGCCCAGAGAGGCGGCTTCCTTCTGTGCTTCCGCCAGGGCCGCACACAGCGCCCTCGTGCCGACAATCCTGTTCGCCACGTATCCGTCCACGGGTTTGCCGGTGAAGTTGTCCCAGGTGGCGTACTTCGCATCCCAGCGTATTCCGGGCACGAACTCGTCCACAAAAACGAGATTCTCATGCATGGGGCCTCCCGGCACGTGCCAACGACACAACTCGGTCGATCACCTCGGCCAGCGGCAGTCCGGCGGCCGCCATCATGCGCGGATAGCGGCTGTACGAGGTCAGGCCGGGCAGGGTGTTGACCTCGTTGAGCACCACTGTCGCGTCCGCCCGCAGAAACATGTCCACCCGCGCCAGCCCGCGGCATCCCAGCGCGCCGTAGATGGCTTTTGCCGTTTCCCGGACAAGCCGACTCGACTCCGCCGGAATGTCAGCGGGCACGACCGGCGTCGAGTTCTCCGAGCCGCGCTCGGGCTCGCTCTCCTGATGGATCCGGAAGAATCCGTGACGCAGTGAGATTCGATCCACCTCGCCGGTGACCAGCTCCGGGCCGTTCCCCAGGACGGCGCAGCCGACCTCACTGCCGACGACGGCCTCCTCGACCAGCACCTTCGCGTCGTACTGTCGCGCGGTCGCCACCGCCGGCAGTAGTTCTTCCGGCCGAGTCACCCTGCTGACGCCGAAGGACGACCCCGAACGGGCCGGCTTCACGAAGACCGGGTAGGTGAACAGGTCGGGATGGGGATCCGTGTTCGCCGCGACCGGCCAGAAGTTCGGCGTGGCGATACCCGCACCGCGGGCGACGAGATAGGTGAGGGACTTGTCCATGCACAGCGCGGAGCTCTGCACATCGCAGCCGACGTAGGGGATACCGGCAAGCTCCAGCAGACCCTGCAACGCGCCGTCCTCGCCGAGCCGGCCGTGCACAACGGGCAGCACGAGGTCCAGAGCGACCGCATCGTAGCGTCCCTGCTCGAGGACGAGCAGTCCGTGGATGCCGCTGTCCGGCGCCAGGACGGCCGGACGGCTGCCGCCGCCGTCCCAACCCGCGGCCGGGCCGTCGCACAACAGCCAGGCACCGTCGCGGGTGATGCCGATCCAGAACGGTTCGTACTTTTCGGGGTCGAGGTGCCGGGCGATCTCCTGTGCGGACCGGACGGAGACCGGATGCTCTTCGGTGGAACCACCGAACACGATTCCCATCTTCAGCCTGCTCATGTCACCTTCCCCGCGCGAAGTGCAGACAGTTGAGCAGGCTGTTGCGAACGGCGTCACGCAGCGCGTGTTCCGTGTGGTAGGCGGTGTGCGGGCTGATCAGCACGTTCGGCAGCCGCTGCAGCCGCACCAGCAGGTCGTTGTCGATCGGCCCGCTGCCGTGGTCGGTATAGAAGATGCCCTCCTCGCCTTCGAGGACGTCCAGTGCGGCGCCACCCAGCCGGCCGCTCTCCAGCTCCAGAACAAGCGCCCGGGTGTCAAGAAGTGGACCGCGCCCGGTGTTGACGACGAACGCGCCGGGTTTCATCCGCGCCAGACGTTCACGGTTGAGGATGTGGTACGTGTCCGCGTTCAACGGAGTATGGAGCGTGACAACGTCGCTCAGCTCCAGCAGGGCGTCGAGGGGAACATGGTCGGTGTCGGTCGCCGGGCTGCTGTCATGCGTCACCGTTCGGCAACCGAAGCCCCGCAGCCTGGCGACGACTGCCGCGCCGATGCGTCCTGTTCCCAGCACCCCCACGGTCAGATCGCGTAGTTCCCGCCCACGTGTCTCACCGAGCCGGTAGTCCTGAGCCTCCGCACGACGGACCATCGACTTCGCATCGCGCACCGCCATCAGCACCAACATCAGCGTGTAGTCGGCCACGCTGTCGGGCGAGTAGGCGACGTTGCCGACCGTGATGCCGACACTCTCGGCATATTCCACATCGACGTGGTTGCATCCGATGCTCCTCGTGGAGATGTACTCCACGCCGGACCGGGCCAGGGCGAGCAGAGTGGGATGCGCGATCCGCGTCCGGTGTCCGACGCTGATGCACCGGTTCCCGATGGCCAGGTCGACGGTGGCTTCGGACACCGCCACCTCGGTGATGGTCGCGGCCACGCCGAAGCAGGCCGC
The DNA here is from genome assembly GCF_023242945.1 of Frankia umida. NCBI lineage: Bacteria > Bacillati > Actinomycetota > Actinomycetes > Frankiales > Frankiaceae > Frankia > Frankia umida. The sequence continues at coordinate 331,040 of NZ_JALKFT010000003.1, read as the reverse complement.
CAGTTCTCGGAACAGCACGGCCTCGTCCCGGTCGCAGCCATAAACCGTGATTCCAGGTGCCGGCACGGGTGTGGCGGGTGTGGCGGGTGTGGACGCCGCCGATCGGGCGCGGGGGGCCGCCGTTCGGGCCGGTTCTGTTGGTACTGGTGCGCGGTGGCTCATGTCCGCCAGTCAAGGGGGCCTGGCGTTACCGGCACGTATGCGGGTTTCGATATGCCGACGATATGGTGCGGACCGGCGACGAGCGGGCTCACCACGATCACGACGTAGCCGGTCAGGTGGCCGGTGCCTGCGTCGGGCCCCCGGAGCGCGCCGGTTCTGCCTACCTCTTTCGGGGTCAGGACGAGGTAGCGGGCGATCGGGGTTGTCTGGCCTGCGCATGCCCCCGCCCCCGGCCCATGCGGCGTCTCCGGACGAGAACATCCAGCGACGCTCAGGAATCGACCAGATGGTGGTGACCGGTTAATGCGAGATTCCACAGTCCGACGCACGGCCGACGGACGGGCGACGGCGCCCTGGTCCCGGGCCGACGTTGGTGGCAACGAACCACTCCCCTGCTCGGCGCGCTCGCGGCAACAATGTCGGGTACCGCGCTGGCGGTTGACCTGCGTGTTCTTTGGTTCGACCAAGCAGTTCACCCCCGAGCGGCTGGCAGCGCTCCATCCGTCCCGCTCGGTCTACCGGGCGCGCTACGCCGCCGACGCCGCCGCGACGATCGTCGCCGGTTACGCCCTGGCGGAGGACAAGGCCGCCCTGCTGGCCTACGCCCAGCCGGATCTGATCCACTCCTGATCCCGCACGCCGCCGGGGGCTCCGACTCCGCCGGCCGGACGCGGACAACATCGGCGGCGCGGCGGTCCGATCGGAAACCAGGCGTTTCGCGTCAGACCGACCGCTGGAGCATGGCGAGCTCGCGCTGCGCGAGGCGCTCGTGCTCGCTTTCGTCGTGACGGGCCCGGCGGGGGTTCCACCGGCCGGTCAGGACGAAGGCACAGGGCAGGAAAGCCAGTTGGGTGGCGAAGCAGATCCACCACCAGCGTGCCCATTGCCCGGGGTTGTCGTGGAGTGCCTGCTGGACCTCGGCTCCGTGCTGGGCGAGGTACTGGAGGTCGTTCGCGGGGATCGGCTGGGTGGTGAGCTGAAGAAGCCGTTGTAGTGCTCCGGCGTTGTCGGGGGCCAGTGATCTGCTGCGCCCAGTCGTCGGTCCGGGCGGTGGCCTCGCGCAGGCGCTGCTCCAGATCCTCGCGCGCGCCGCGGTCGCTCGCCCTCGGCTGCGGCCAGGTTCACGTCGTGTTTCCCGTCGTCCGCGGCGCTCCCTCGTGCGATCACGTTACAGCTCGTGGGTTGCCTCGCAGGTGGGAAGCGGTGTCGACCTGTCCCGGCCCACCTTCGTGCAGTCATCCTTGACAAGCGTCGTTACAAGGCCAAAACATGTGGTTTACGTAGCGTAAGCTACTGGTCGGTGTTCGACGACCCGCTACGCGGCCGCTGTCCGGGGCATGACCGTCGGCGTCCTGTTCCGTGCAAGCCCGGACCCCCGGTGCTCCTGCGCCGCCAGCTGGAAACATCGCACATCTGAATCGCCCGGCCCTGCCCGGCCCGGCTCGAAGCGAGGTCGTCATCAACGTTCGCTCCTGCGTCCTCAATTCTGCTGTCAACGTGGGCATCCGCCTGACCGGTGCCAAGCGATCCTTCAGTACTCCCGAGCGCACCCGCGCCCGCGTCGAGCAGCTCGCGCTGCGCCCCACGTCCTACGCGCCGCCGCGCACCCTGTCGCAGGGCACCCGCCTGGGCGTTCGCCAGGTCGCCGGTACTCCCGTCTACACCGTCGCGCCCCCGGTACACCGCGTGGAGCACCGCGTGCTGTACCTGCACGGCGGCGCCTACATCCACGAGATCGGCCCGTTCCAATGGATGTTCATCCGACGCCTGGCGCTGGCGGCACCGGCCCAGGTGGAGGTGCCGATCTACCCCCTCGCCCCGCAGGTGACGGCCGAGCGCACCGTCCCCGCGATGACGGATCTGCTCGCCGCCCTCGTGCGCTCCGGCCACGGGCCGGTGACCCTCATGGGTGACAGCGCCGGCGGCGGCCTGGCCCTCGCCGCCGCACAACAGCTACGCGATCGCGGCGACCCGCAACCGGCCCGCATCGTGCTGATCTCCCCGTGGCTCGACATCACCGTCTCCGAACCACGCCAGCGCGAGATCGACGCCCAGGACCGCATGCTCGCAGTCGACGGTCTGGTCGAGGCCGGTCGGCTCTACGCCGGCCCGCTCGACCCGCACGACGCCCGGGTCAGTCCCCTGCTCGCAGACCTGCGCGGTCTCGCCCCGATCGACGTGTTCACCGGCACCGCCGACATCCTCAACACCGACGCGCACCGGCTTGCCCACCGGTGCGACGAGGTCGGCCAGCCCATCACGCTCCATGAAGCGGACGGCATGCAACACGCCTATCCCCTCCTGCCACTGATCGCGGAAGGCCGCCGGGCCCGACGAGACATCGCACGACTCGTCGCATCCAGGTTCAGCTGAGGACGGGTGGGGCCAGTGCTTCGTCCTGGCCATGGGCGGCGAGGATTTTCATCGATTCGGCGACGACCTGGGAGTCCTCGTTGGCATCGATCTCGACGATCTTGCCCCAGCGCATGCCGACGACATGCACGCCGTGGTTCTCGTAGGACGACCCGTCCGGCAGGGTCTGCGCGGCCGACGGCTTCAACACTCTGACCGGGCAGCTTCGCCAGATCCACGGTTCCAGCCCCGAGGAACACCTGGCCGGGCTCGGACGCTCCTACATCGACTTCGGCCTCGCCAACCCCGCGCTGTTCGACCTGATGTTTCGGCCCAGCGAGCTGCGTCCCGAGGATCCCGTCCTGCAGACGGCGCAGGCAAGCGCGCTCGGCATCCTGGGCTCCGCCGTCCGCCACCTCTCGCCGACGGAGCCGGCACCGCGGGACGTCCCCGCCCTTGCCCTCATCAGCTGGGCGCTCGTGCACGGCCTCGTCACGCTCAGCCGCAACGGATCCCTGCGGCCGGCGGCAGCCACCGACGCCGCCGACGCGGACGATGCCAACACCGATGACGCCGACGATGCCGAGCCTGCCCGCCGGCTCGGCGACCTCTTCAGTGCATACCTGGCGCGGGTACTCGCCGGGGAGCCACCACGGCCGACGCCCTGACCGGACGCTCACAGCCGTCGCAGTGACGGGGCCCGACGCGTGACCTGAAGCATGCCGGGGACGGCTCGAAAGAGGTTCGCGGCACCGCTGAACAGGACATGTCTTCAGGGACCGGAAGGAGCACCACCTGATGCAGCCGTCCTCGGCCAGCAACCTCAGCACGCCCGTTCTCGAGCACAGCGTTCCACCGAGCCGTCCGTCGGCATCCGACGGCGAGGCCCGGGTGCTTGCCGTCGTCGACGGCCCCGGTGCGGCGGACTACACGGACACCGCCGACTACGTGGCGCACACGGCGACCCTGCGGGGGATCGTCCGCCAGCGGCTGGTCACCCGTGCGCTGGTCGAGCACCTGCCGCCCGCGCCCGCGCGGCTGCTGGACATCGGCGGTGGGAACGGCGTGCAGGCGTTGGAGTTCGCCCGGCGGGGATACCACGTGACTGTCTGCGAGCCCGACCCGCACATGCTGGCCGCGGCGCGACGTGGGCTGGCCAACGCCCCCGAGTCGGTCCGCCGACGCGTCGAACTGGTCGAAGGAGACGGACGCGACGCCGTCCACCTGGTGGGGACCGGCTGGGATGCCACCTTCTGCCATGGCGTCATCATGTTCGTCCCCGAGCCGGCGCCCCTGTTGAACGTCCTGGTCGAACTCACCCGGCCCGGGGGAATCGTCTCCGTGGTCGGTAAGAACGGCCCGGCGCTCGCCCTGCGGGCGGGACTGCAGGGTCGCTGGCAGGACACCACCGCGCTGCTCGGTGACCCCTGGCCCGCCGTGACCGCCCGGGCCGCCACCGGTGCCGGTGCTGCCGGTGCTGCCGGACCGGATCGGCAGCCGGCGATGCGAGTACCACCCGGCGACGATCCTGCGAACGTCGCCGGGATCCTCACCGCCGCCGGGACACGGTCACTCGCCTGGTACGGCATCAGGACCTTCACCGACCATCTCGGCGACGTTCCGCCAGGGCCGGACGTGGACGCCGTCGTCGACGCCGAGTGGGTGGCCGGCGCCCAGGACCCCTACCGCGGCATCGCCCGTCTCGTTCACCACATCCACCGCCGGATCGGATAGCACGGCACACAGGGGGCGTGCGGCCGGGTGGGCGGTGGCGGTCGCCGGTTTCGTCGTGGCCGTCCTGGCCGCTTTCGTCCTGATCACCAGTGGTGCCGGTGCGGTGGACGGCGGCCGCCCGCGGTCGTCGACCACCGCCGGCGGCTGATCCGCCTACGCCGGGGCCGATCCGGCGGCTGCCGGCAGGCCGGCGCCCTGGGACGACGCTGCCACGCGGTCCTGCGCCAGGTCCCTCAGATCCGCCAGGTCTGCGCGGTCCGTGCGCCGGGGACGACCGGGGCGCACGAGGAAGACGGTGACCAGGACGACCACGACGGCGGTGACGGCGGCGTTCACGCCGAGCGCCAGGTGCAGACCGCCGAGAACGGCATCGGCCGGCGAGTGGTCGCCGTCGGCGCGCAGCGTGTTGGTGCGGGCGTTCGCGACCGCAGACAGGACGGGGATGCCCAGGGTCAGCGCGACCTGCTGCGTCAGCGTCGTCAGGCCCGTGGCCAGGCCCTGCTGGTCGTCACGCAGGCCGGAGGTGGCGGTGATCAGATAGCCGACGATGCCACAGGCGTGCCCGAAGAAACCGACGACCGAGGCAACCAGAAGCAGCGTCAGGGAACCGCGGTCCGGCCCGACGAACACCAGCGCGAGCGCGCACAGCCCCTGCAGGACCAGACCGACCACCAGCAGCGGCTTCGACGGGATGACCGTGAGCAGCCGGGGCGAGATCATTCCCGCGGTGAACGCCGCGGCCCCGGGAACCCCGAAGATGAGACCGGTGGTGACCGCCGAATAGCCGAGCACCTGCTGCAGGTAGAGCGTCATGATGAACACGATCGAGCTGCCCAGCGCGAACACGCCGAAGCCGCCGGCATTACCCCAACCGACATGGCGCATCCGCAGGACGTCCATCGAGACCAGCGGATGCGGGCTGGACCGTTCGATCCGCCAGAAGGCGACCAGCAGGGCGAGGCCGAGGCCGATCGCGACCCACACCCACGGATCCGACCAGCCGTCCTCGCCGCCGCGGGACACCCCGTAGACGAAGGCGACGAGACCCGCGGTGACCGTGAGCGCACCCGGAATGTCCAGGCGCTGTCCCGACGTGCCGCGGTCGAGCGGAATGACCCGCGGCGTCGCCACGAGAATGGCCAGCGCGACGGGCACGTTCACCAGAAACGCCCAGCGCCAGCTCAGATAGCCGGTGAGCAGTCCACCCACCAGCGCGCCGACGGTGAACCCGGCGGGCAGCAGGGCACCGTTGAGGCCCAGCGCGCGGCGGCGCACCGGCCCGTCCGGAAAGGTCGTGACCAGCAGCGACAAGGCCGCGGGGACGGCGATCGCCGCGGCCAGCCCCTGCCCGACCCGGGCGACGAGCAGCTCCACCGGGGACTGCGCCAGCCCGCCGAGCAGGGACGCGACCACGAGCAGGCCCAGGCCGATCAGGAAGAGCCGGCGACGGCCGGAAAGGTCCGCGACCCGGGCGAACAGCAACGTGAACCCGGCGGACGGCAACGCGAACGCGGTCGCGATCCACTGCAGGTCACCGTCGCCGAGGCCGACGCCGCTCCCGATCGACGGCAGCGCCACGTTCAGAATCGAGAAGTCGATCGCCAGCATGAACTGGCTACCGAGCAGCAGCACCAGGGCGAGCTGCTGGCGACGGGTCATCCGCGACTCGGCGCTCGGCGGCTGCGACCCGGCCGCTGGCACGTCGGCTGCCGGGCCAGGTCCGGACGATCCGGATCCCGCCGTGTGCGGGGCGAGGGAGGATTCGGTCATGCCTCTGCACACTGCCGCCGAATCGGCACGGCAGCCACGACCCTGCGATTACCACCCCTGCCAGGGGTGGCAATGACAGGGTCACCCTGGGACGGATTATCCGGCCAGCTGGTCGGGGACAATAGCCGCCATGACCGAACTCGGCGAGTTCCTTCGTTCCCGCCGCGCTCGGCTCACCCCGGCCGATGCCGGGCTGAGCCGGCCGGGTGACCGCAGGCGGGTGCCCGGGCTGCGGCGTGAGGAGCTCGCGCAGCTCGCCGGGGTCAGCGTCACCTACTACACCCGTCTCGAGCAGGGGCAGAGCCGCAACGCCTCGGACGCGGTCCTGGACTCCCTGGCCCGAGTGCTGCTGCTCAGCGACGACGAGCAGGCGCACATGCGCTCGCTCGCCCGGCCGGCCCGAGCCGCGCGACGCTCGACGCGCCCCGAACGGGTCCGACCCGCCATCCTGCAGCTGATCGGCACGATGCGTGACGTCCCGGCGCTCGTGCTCGGCCGACGCACCGACGTCCTCGCCTGGAACCGGCTCGGGCATGCGCTGATCGCCTCACACCTGGACTTCGCCGCGCCGTCACAGTGCGCCACCCGGCCGAACATGGCCCGCCTGATCCTGCTCGACGCGCACACCCGCGACCTGTACGTCCACTGGCGGCGCAAGGTCGAGGACGTCGTCAGCTACCTGCGTCTGGCCAGCGGGCAGCATCCCGACGACGCGGCGCTCACCTCGCTGATCGGCGAACTGTGCGTCAACAGCGCGGACTTCGCGTCCACCTGGGCGCGCCACGGGGTGCGCGACTGTGGGCCTGGCCGGCGCGAGTTCCGCCATCCGCTCGTCGGCGAGCTCTCTCTCGCCGAGGAGATCCTGCGGCTGCAGGACGACCCCGGCCAGCGGCTGGTCCTGCTGACCCCCGAACCCGGCTCGACGAGCGCCGAGCGCCTCGCCCTGCTCGCCAGCCTGCACGCCCCCGCCCCCGCCGACTGCGTCGCCTCCCCCACCGGTTCCATCCCTGTCCCCGCTCCCGCGGGTTCCACGGCTGCGGTGTCCGCGCCTGTACCTCGGTGACGTCTGACGATCTTCGGCGGAACGTGTACTGGAGGCCCCGCAGAAGGTGCGGTGAAGGCCCCGAGAAACGCGTACTCCAAGCCCCGCGAACCAGGTGACCTCGCCGTGAGGTGACTCTGCCGCACCCACGAGCCCGCCTGCACCACCTACGCGACCGGGGCGGCCAGGAAATCGACGTGATCAGCGCCCTGTGGGCAGCCCGCACAGGGTGATCGTGTTCATCGCCTGGAAACGAAGGAGTTCAGACCGACAGGTGGGCGTTCATGGCGCGGGCCCGCTCGGCGAGTTCGGGCAGTTCGACGACGGTGACACCGGCCGCGGTGAGCAGCTCGTAGCCCTGGCAGTCGGCGACGAAGAGACCGGGTTCACGCCAGGCGATGACCACCCGGGGGATCTTCGCCGCCAGGATGAGCTGGGTGCAGCTGCGTGGCCGGGAGGTGCGCTGGGAGCACGGTTCCAGGGTGCTGTAGATCGTCGCCGTGGCGAGCCGCGGGTCGTCCGGGTCGATCTTGGCGAGAGCCGACTCCTCCGCGTGCACCGCGTCGTCGACCTCCCGGGAGAAGCCGCAGGAGATCTCCTCGCCGTCCTCGCCGACGAGGACGGCCCCCACCGAGTAGGCACCGGTGGCGGGTGGACAGCGGTGGGCGAGTTCGATCGCCCGGGTCATCCACCGCTGGTCGTCGAGCTGGGGCATGGGATCAGTCGTCCTTCCCGCACGTGGCGCGCCTGCGGTACCCGAGCCTCCGGTACCTGAGCGGCAGTCTGCCAGCCGGCGTCGGCCTCCCGTAGCGACCGCAGGTCGGATCGCCGGGTCAGGTGAGGATCAGGGTCTGCGGATAGCGCTGGTATTGCTCATCGGACCAGGTGACGGTGGCCGGATCGCACCGTGTCCGGGGGATGTGCCGGTGCAGGGCGCTCAGGGCGAGGGCGGCCTCGGTGCGGGCGAGGCCGGTGCCCACGCAGGCGTGCGGACCAGCACCGAAGCCAAGGTGGCGGTTGGGGCGGCGGTCGATGCGCAGCCGGTCGGGGTCGGTGAAGGCGTCCGGGTCGCGGTTGGCCGCGGCGAGGGCGAGCAGCAGGGTGTCGCCGGCGGCCAGGTCGTGGCCGGCGATGGTGATCGGCTGGTAGACGGCCCGTAGTGCGATGCAGGCCGGCCCGTCGAAACGCAGGATCTCCTCGACCGCGAGCGGCAGCAGGTCCGGCCGGCCGCGCAGCAGATCCTGCTGGTCGGGGAAGGCGGACAGGGCCAGCACGCCGTTGCCGATCAGGCCGGCGACGGTGTCGTTGCCGGACAGGAACAGCAGCAGGACTGTCGCGACCAGTTGGTCGTCGTCGAACGGCGCGTGCGGCCCGGTGTTGCCCGCGGTGAGCCGGCCGAGGACGTCGTCGGTGGGCCGTCGGCGTCGGTCGTCGAGCTGAACGCGCAGATAGTCGGCAAGGTCCGCCAGCGCCGTCTCGGCGCCGCGGCGGGCGGCCGGCTCCGCGTCCGGCTCCAGGACGGCGGTGATCGCCCGGGACCAGCCCGCGAGACGTTCGACGCCGACGTCGGTCAGGCCCAGCGCGAGCGCGGTCGCCACGACCGGAAACGGTCGCGCGAAGCTCGCCATCAGATCGAAGGATCCCCCGACCCTCGACGGCTTGGCCGCCGGTGCGGCGGCGAGCAGGTCGTCCGCGGTCTGGATGAGCCGCTCGCGTAACCCGGCGACCGAGCGCCGGGTGAAGCCAGGGGCGACCAGCGACCGCCACACCGCGTGGACCTCGGGCAGGCGCACGCCCATCCACTGTTCGATGTAGTGCTCGGCGAGGCCGTCACGGCCGTAGGGGCGGAGGTCGGCGTAACCGCGCAGGCGACGCAGGTCCTTGCCGACCCGGTCGGTGCGCAGCAGCAGGTCGACCTCGCGGTGGCCGACGACGAGCCACGCCCCGTCGACGGTGCGGTGCAGCGGCCCGGCGGCGCGCAGCCGGGCCCAGCCGGGAAACGGGTCGCTGCGCCAGCCCGGCTCGGCCAGGTCAACCGGGTGGACCGGCATCAGACCTCCCACCGCGCGCGAGGGCCGCGTCCCAGGCGGCGCAGGTGACCGTGAGCCGGTCGAGAGCCGCGGTCAGGACGTCCGGCGGGCAGCCGAAGGACAGCCGCACCCGCCGTCCCGTCCGATCGCCGAAGGGCGCACCGTCGGCGAGGTCGACACCGGCGGCCAGCAGTCTCGACCGCACGTCGGCCCCGACCTGCGCGCCCGGGAACTCCGGGGCGGCGAGCGGACCGTGGGCCCGCAGCCAGGCCAGGTAGGTGGCCTCCGGCGGACGTCCGGTCAGGGCGGGGACGTACCGGGCCAGATGGTCGAACAGCAGGTCGCGGTTCGCGGTGAGGCGTGTGCGGGTCGCGGCGAGCCAGTCGTGGCCGCCGTCCCAGGCGGCGGCGCTGGCAATCGCGGCGACGACGGACGTGGTGCCGGTGAGCGCCGCGGGCACGGCGGCGAGCCGGCCGGAGAGCTCCGCCGAACCGGCGTGGACCGCGGCGCAGCGCAGACCGGCGAGGTTGAACGCCTTGGACGCCGACAGGACCGTGACCGTCCGCGCGTCCAGCCCGCCGCCACCGGCGGCGCGGGCGGCACGGGCGAAGCAGAGATGTCGGTGGCCGGGATGGACCAGATCGGCGAACACCTCGTCGGACAGGACGACCACCCTCGGATGGCGGGCCACGCGGGCGGCCATGGCGTGCTGCTCGGCGGCGGTGAACACCCGCCCGGTCGGGTTGTGCGGGCTGGTGAGGACCAGCAGCCGGGGGGTGTCCCGGGCGAGCAGAACATCGAGCGCGTCGAGGTCGTGGCGGTGGCCGTCGTCCTCGTCCAGCAGCGGCCAGGGCACCAGCCGGCGCCCGAGTTCGCCCACCGCCCGCAGCACCGGCGGGTAGGACGGGGTGAGCACGGCGACCGCGTCCCCGGGGTCGGTCAGGGCGAGGATGGTGACGGCGACGGCGTGGACCGCACCGGAGTACCAGGTGAACCGGTGGGCTTCGGTGGGCCAGTCGTGCTGGTCGGCGAGCCAGCGGCGCAGGCTGTCGGTGGCGAGGTCGAACGCGTCGCCGTAGCCGAGATGACCGCCGGTGACGTAGTCGGTGACGGCGTCGACGACGCACGGTGGCGGGGCGGCGTCCAGTTCGGCGAGCCACAGGCCGACCGTGGCGGGGGCGGTCTCGCGGGCGAGCAGCGAGTGCGTCTCGCGGCGGTAGCGCGGCGTCCGTGGCGGCATCGAACCCGGTCGCGGGCCGGCGGTACCCCCACCCTGCGTTCGTGGGATCACCAGGCCTCGAAGCGGCCGATGAACGACTCGGGATAGTCCCAGTCCGGTTCGGAGACGGCGTCGATGCGGGCGGTCTCCTCCCGGCTCAGCCGCAGCCGGGCCGCGGCCAGGTTCTGCTCGAGCTGCTCGGCGGTACGCACCCCGACGATGACACTCGCGACCGGACGCCGGGCCAGCACCCAGGCGAGCGCGACCGCGGCCACCGGCACCCGGTGGTCTGCGGCGATGCCGCGTAGTGCGGCGAGCACCGCCCAGGTGCGGTCGGTGTCGTGGCCGGCGAGCTCCTCCTTCCACAGCGCGAGCCGGCTGCCGTCGACGGGTTCGCGACCGCGTTCGTACTTGCCGCTGAGCAGGCCGCGGGCCAGCGGACTGTAGACGGCGACACCGAGCTCGAAGTGGCGGGCGGCGGGCACCAGCTCCCGTTCCACCCCGCGGCCGACCGCCGACCAGGGCAGTTGCAGGCCGACCGGCGCCTCGTACCCGCGGGCGCCGGCGACGCACACCGCCTCGGCGACCCGGTAGGCCATGAAGTTCGACAGTCCGACGTAGCGGACCTTCCCCTGTCGGACGAGGGTGTCGGTGGTGGCCAGTGTCTCGGCGATCGGCACCGAACGGTCCTGCATGTGCAGCCACAGGACGTCGAGGTAGTCGGTACCGAGCCGGCGCAGCGAACCCTCAACCGCCCGCAGCACCGCGCCGCGGGACAGCCCGTAGCTGCTGGCCGGTGGTGGCCCACCACCGGCAGCCCCACCCCCACTGCCATCACCAGCGCCACCAGCGCCACCGGCACCGCTGTCGGGGACGGCGGTCGGGAAGCGGACCTTGGTGCACAGCACCACGTCGTCGCGGCGGGACGCGAGCAGCCGGCCGAGCAGGTGCTCGCTCTCGCCGTAGACGTTGGCGGTGTCGAAGGTGTCGATCCCGGCATCGAGGGCACGGGCGACGATCCGGGCCGCCTCGGTGGCGTCCGCGCCGATCGCGCCGAACGCCGCGTTGTGTCCGAGGGTCATCCCGCCGAGGCTCAGTGCGCTGAACCGCAGCCCCGAACGTCCGACCGCCCGCCGCCCGATCACCCGGCCCTGCCGAGCGGCCCGGGATCGTCCGGCCCGCCCGCAGTGGACCTGGCGCCATCGGACCTGGCGCCCTCGGACCTGACGCCCTCGGACCTGACGCCCTCGGCCTTGGTGACCCAGAAGCCGTCGATGCACAGGACGGGGATGGGAGCCTCCGCGAAGGCCCGCACCGCGTCCAGCGGGGTTTCGACGATCGGCTCGCCGCGCAGGTTGAACGAGGTGTTGATGACCAGCGGCAGGCCGGTGTGCCGGCGGAACTCGCGCAGCAGCAGGTGCAGCGCCGGATTGTCGGCCTCGGCGAGGGTCTGGACCCGGGCCGTGCCGTCGGCGTGCACGATCGCCGGGGCGAGCTGCGCGGTACGCGGGCGGACATCGGGGGTGAACAGCATGTACGGCGAGCGGGCGCAGTCGAACCAGTCACCGGCCTCCTCCTCGAGCACCAGCGGCGCGAGGGGACGGAACGCCTCCCGTGACTTCACCGCGGCGTTGATCCGCTCCCGCATGTCGACGGTGCGCGGATCACCGAGCAGACTGCGGTGCCCGAGCGCCCGGGGGCCGATCTCGGAGCCGTCCTGGAACCAGGCGACGAGCTCACCGGCCGCGATCCGCCGCGCGGCCCGTTCGGCACACGCCCGCAGCCCGATCTCCTCGACGGCGGCGAGCCCGGTGATCTCCTCGAGTGCCGCGAGCACCTGCTCACGCGGGTAGCCGCGGCCCAGACACGGGGTTGCCAGACCGGACGCGGGCCCGCCACGGTGCAGGACGTGCGCCCCGTAGTAGGCGGCGCCCATCGCGATCCCGTTGTCGGCGGCGGCGGGGAAAACCCAGACCCGGGAGAATCCGGCCTGCTCGAGAATCTTCTGGTTGGCGACACAGTTCAACGCGACCCCGCCGGCCATGCACAGCGTGTCGCTGCCGGTGAGCTCCCGGGCCCGGCGGGCGTAGAACACGCCGATCTGTTCCAGGACCGCCTGGAAACTCGCCGCCATGTCGGCGCGGTCGGCAAGCTCCGTCGACCGGTAGGGCTGCATCGCCCGCCAGATCCGGTCGTTGTCGATCTCCACCTCGTCCGCACCGAAACTGATGTGTTCGAGAATGTGTTTCTGGTAGCGCGGCTCGCCGTGCCCGGCGAGGCCCATCGCCTTGCCCTCGTCGACGACGCTGAACCCGGACAGCAGGGTGGCGATCCGGTAGAAGATGCCGGCGGAGTTGGCCATGTGAATGTCGGTCCTGACGCCGGAGACACGCTGCAGGGTGTCGATGCGCGCCTCGGTTCCCGCGTAGATCGACATGGTTTCGAAGGCATCGCCGGACGTGCTGTCCCCGTAGCCGTCCATGATCAGAATGGCCGCGCTGGTCGCGCCGGAACCGAAGAACGCCGAGGCGGCGTGGGCGAGATGATGGTTGAGGTAGACGGCGCGGTCGGCGAACGGGAACGCGGTGTGCAGCGAACTGCCGATCCACAGCGACACCTGCGACTCGTCGATGCCCGCGGCGGCCAGGCAGTAGTCGGTGAGACGGCGCATCCGGGCGTCGTGGAACCCTGCGGTGCCGCCGACCAGGTCCAGCTCGCGGTAGACGGCGGCGTCCCAGCGGTCGCGGCCGGCGAAGTCGAGTGCGTACCGCTGCCGGGTGAGCCGTTCCTCCTCGATCCCGACCAGCGGCGTGGTGCCGCGGAACAGACAGGCCGACCGGTCGTGCACCGAGTCGGAGAAACCGACGATGTACGGCTGCGCGCTGCTCACCGCCGCGCCACCTCCGCTTCCATGATCAGGGAGAGGGGGCGGTCGGAGACGGTGAGCTCGTTCGCCCAGGAGTAGTCGAGCGCCGGGTCGGCGATCGGGCTGTCCCCGGCCGTGCACCGGCGTACCGCGGTGAAACCGGCCGTGTGCAGCAGGTCGGTCAGCGTCGGTTCGTCGTAGCCGAACCGGTGGCGGTCGGCGACCCACGGGAACTCCCCCGCCCCCGCATAGTGCAGAAAGGATGCCAGCAGCGTCGGTGCCGGAGCCCGTTCCCAGTGCTGCTCGAAGCGGCGGAAGAACTCCGCGTCGTTGTCGACGTAGGCGACGAGAAACGACCGGATGTCCGGCACCACCACGCGCAGCAGTCCGCCGTCGCCCAGCACCCGGCGGCATTCCCGCAGCACGTCGAGCGCCTCGACGGGATACTCGAGATGCTCCAGCAGATGGGCCAGGTAGATCGCGCCGGCCGCGCCGTCGTCGAAGGGCAGCCCCAGCCGCACATCCGCCCGCAGGTCCGCCGCCTCGTGGTAGAGGTCGACGTTCACCCAGCCCGGCAGCCGGTGCTCCCCGCAGCCCAGATGCAGCCGAAGCGCCGCACCCGCCGCACCCGCCGCACCCGTGCCGGTGAGCGCTGCGGCCTGCCTCGTCGTCCGCTGGCACTCGGCCGCGGCCAGCCGGTCAGCGGCGTCCCGGACCAGGAAATACAGCGTCGGCACCAGCAACGCCGGTGCCGGCGGGACCGGCAGGACCGTTGCCGACCGGGTCGCCGGCCCGGTGTCCACGGCCCGCGGCGCAGCGGCGTCGGTGTCCACCGGACGGGCGGCGAGCCGAGCGCGCAGGCGCACCACTTCGGCCAGCAGCCCCGCCAGCACGTCGTCGGTCGCCGGCCCGAGGTTCCCACCCGCCCCCTCCGCGCTGCCATCCGCGGTGAGCAGGCCACGGTCGACGGCGTGGCGCAGCGAGGCGGACGCGGCCGGCCGACGTTCGGGTGCCCAGCGCGCGAGCCAGGAGCGGAGGCTGCGAGGCTGGCGAAAGTAGGTGAGCAGATCCAGGGTCGCGCTCGACGGGGAACGCAGCACGACGGCCGTGTGCACATCCGTGGCCCGCAGCACCGTGTACGACCCGCCGAAGCCGACGACGGCGACCTGGGGGCTGGTCCGGTACAGCACCTCGGCACCGGCCTCGCCGGCCAGGTCCGCATCGGCGTCGGCCGGGGCGTCGGGCCTGGTCCGCCGCGGGACGCCGGCAGCGACCGTGGCGTCCGCCATCACCGGCTTCCCGCGATCACACGCCCCATGCGACCGGCCCTGCCTCGGCGCCGTAGAACTCCTTCATCTCCCGATAGCAGCCGTGCTGGACGGCGATGAAGGATTCCAGGTCGGCGCAGATCCGGCGTTGTTCGGCCGCCGACAGGGTCGCCCGTTCGGCGAAGACGGCCTGCGCGATCGCGGTGTGGCCGGATTCCTCGTCCTCCAGTTCGTGACCGCGAAACGGCAGCAGCGCCTCGGCGGGCAGCAGATCGAGTGCGATCAGCTCGTCCCAGCCCTTCTTGATCGCGGTGTCGGTCTTCGGGCTTTCGTTGACGGCCGCGCAGACCGCGTAGGAAAGCAGATCGGTGGCCGCGAGCGTGCGCAGGAAGTTGATGACGCTGCGGGTGGCGGGCAGCGGGGCGCTGCACTCGATCGTCTCCTCGGTCAGGCCCGCGGCGACCAGACCGGCGCGCAGCATCCGACCGTGGTCCGCCTCGTCGTTGAACAGCCGGACGAGCGCCTCGCGCACCTGCGCGTCGGCGACGTGGGCGACGGCAGCACCGAGGTGCACCGGTGCGGACGCGACGAAATGGTAGGTCTCGACCAGGGTGCCGAGCAGGAACCGGCGGTGCGGCGGCGCGCCGAGCAGCTCGACCTCGCTGCTCATCGCGGTGCGCAGGGTCCGGCCGCGGGCGACGGCATGCTCGGCGAACAGCCCGGCCGGCACCTGCGCCCGACGGGTGTCACGCAGGATGCCACGGGTGTAGAGCGCGGTGACGGTGGCGCCGACGGTCGCCTCGGGCGCCGCCAGCCGCCGGGCGATCTCCTCGATGGTCGTCTCCCCGTCGCACAGCTCGAGGATCCGGGCGGTGCGCAACGCGGTGCGGCCGGTGAAGCGGAACTCGCACCAGCCGACGTCGATCCGGTCGACGGCGTCCCCGGCCAGGTCGACCGCCACGTTCGGTTCCGGCGCGGCCGTACCCGACAGCAACAGTTCGTCAGACTTCGGTATCTGCATCGCTCTCCTGCTCGCGGTCGGGACGGCTGCTCAGCAGCTCGGGTGGTGCCAGGGTCGGATCAAGAATCCGCAGGTCACCCGGGCTGTAACTGGTGATGGAGACCCGGCGGCGCAGGGTTGAGGTGTTGTGTTCGGATGCGTGCAGCAGCAGGCTGTGGAAGATCAGACAGTCCCCCGGCTCCAGCGGGACGTAGACGGCGTCGCGTTCCCGCCCGGCCGGGTCGACCTGAAGCTCCCAGTCGACCTTGTGATGCTCGGCGACCTGGTGGTGCGAGCCGGGCACGACCTGCAGGCAGCCGTTCTCCGGCGCCGCCCGGTCGATGGCGATCATTGCACTGACCAGCCGCATCGGTCGAAACGGCCAGTAGACCGCGTCCTGATGCCAGGGTTTCTCCTGCCCCACCTGCGCGGACTTGAGCATGAGGGCATCGCGGTAGAGCTCGATGCGCCGGCCGAGCACCAGGTGCAGCGCCGCGAGCAGGGCCGGCTGTGCCACCAGGGAGTGGAACAGGACGTCGGAGAGCTGACCGAAGCCAGTGATCTTGCGGACGGGTGTGCGGCCGGTCGCGTCCGGCAGATCCTCAAGGTCGTAGGACGGATCCCGCGGGCTCCGTTTGCCGATGACCCGGACGTTCGGCATCGGACTCAGGTCCGCGACGACCCGGTCGATCTCGGTGGAGCATCGCTCGACCTGCGTCGGCGAGAGCAGCCCCGGCAGGACAAGCAGGCCGGTGCGTGCGAAGTACGCGGCGGGACCCTGCGTGCGGATCGCGGCCTGGTCGGCCCAGACCGCTGACGCCGGACCCACCCGGGACACTCTGGTGGTCAGTCTGGTGGTCAAGAGGCCTCCCGCATCCACCGCTGTCGCCGATATCCACCTGTCCGCCTGCCCGTGCCACCCGTCAGTTCCGAGCGCCCACCCCCGGCCGTTCCTCCGCTGGCTGCCCTGCCACGCCGGACCGCGGAAACAACGGACGCTCATCATGTGACGCACGAGGTCCGGACACGCCGCCCCGGTTCGGGCCCGGCGTGTCCGGTCGGCTGGTCCGAGCGCGGGGCCCGTCCGCCAGAATGCGGCCTAGAGCCTGGTGAGGGGGTCGTAGGCACAGGTCCTGGCGATGCCGACGATCTCCTCTTCCTCGACGTCGGACCACAGGTCCTCGGCTCCCGGAACAATGATTTCGTCGACGGCAACCCCGTCAAAACCCGCCTGCTCGTTCGCCATGCGATCGCCTCCCTGATCGGAATGTGTGATCAGCATCTTTAGTTGCGGCACGTCCGTCAACCACCCGATTCCACCAACGTCAGCGGATGCCCGATTTCTGACCATGTTCCCGATAGGGAACCCCCCCTTCCGCGCTGCGAACACAGCCCACCGAGACCCGCCATAACATCTCCCCCGAAGTATTTCCAGAGTTTTGCCGAATCATGGCAGGAAGACCGGAAGGTGGGCCGGACGGCCCTGCAAAAGGCCAGCGGCAAGAGCCTCGACCAGCTTGTCGGGCAGCTGGACGGGTTCGCGGCGAAGCTCGGGACCCAACCGCCCACCCCGGCCGGCGCCGCGATCGGCATGCTCACCGCCAAGGAGCTCGCCCAGCTCCGGCCGCCGATCGCCGCCTGGAACGCGGTCGAGAACTACTACCGCACCCAGGCGAGGGCCGCGATGAAGCGGCACACCGGCCAGCCGGAGATCGACCTCGAGGTCCGCGCCGTCGCCAACACCGCTGCCGCCACCGGCTGCTGGACGCTGTGGGGTGACGCCTTGACATCCTCCCCGGCCTGAATACCGGGGATTCCCACCCTCGCGGGCAGGTTTTCCTGTTTCACTGACAGACGCCTCCCCACTCTAGGAGTGGGGTGGTCTCACTCCGTCTCCGCAGGCGATCACGGCGAGCCCCGCCGCGAGAACATTCCGTGCCGCGTTCACATCCCGGTCGTGGACCACACCACAAGCGCAGACCCATTCCCGAATGTTCAACGGCAGCTTCTCGACCAGCGCCCCGCAGGACGAGCAGGTCTTCGAGCTGGGATACCAGCGGTCCACCGCGACCACGTCGCGTCCGTACCAGCCGGCCTTGTATTCCAGCATGGTCCGCAGATCCCGCCAGCCCGCATCCGAAATCGCACGGGCAAGACTGTGGTTGCGGACCATGTTCCGTACGGTGAGATCCTCGACGACGATCGTCTGGTTTTCGCGAACGAGTCGAGTCGACAGCTTGTGCAGATGATCCCGCCGCCGGTCGGCGATCCGACCGTGGATCCTCGCGACCTTCAGCCGGGCCTTCGCCCGGTTCGCGGAGCCCTTCTTCTTCCGGGACAGCTCCCGCTGCGCCCGGACCAGCCGGGCCCGGTCGGTCCGCTCGTGCCGCGGGTTGGCAATCTTCTCCCCGGTGGACAGCGTGACCAGCGACGTGATGCCCACGTCCACCCCGACCTGCCCGCCCGCCGCCGGCAGCGCCTCGGTCGGGCAGTCCACCAGGATCGACACGTGATACTGGCCCCGGCTGTTGCGGGACACCGTCACCCGCGACGGCACCGCGCCTTCCGGGAGCGGACGGGACCAGACGATCCGCAGCGGCGCGGCCTGCTTCGCCAGCCTCAGCCGCCCGTCCCGGAACGTGAAACAGTTCCGGAAGTAGGTCGCCGCATCGTTCGTCTTCCCCTTCCGCTTGAACATCGGGTAGCCGGCCCGTTTTCCCCAAAAGTTCACGTAGGCGGTTTGGAGATTCCGCAGCGCGGCCTGTAGCGGGCCTTTCGACGGCTCGGCCAACCACAGAGTGTCCGGGTCCCGTTTCCACCCGGTGAGCATCAGATCGGTTTCCGCATGGCTGATCCGCCGCTGTTCCTGGGACCACGCCCGGTGCCGTTCGGCAAGCGCCCGGTTGTAGACGTAGCGGACACAGCCGAACGTTTTCGCGAGGTTCTCCCTCTGGTCGGGAGTCGGGTAGAAACGGTAGCGGTACGCCCGCTTCACCACCCGACTTCCCACACCCGACAGAATACACGATTCCCCGATCATTCTCGCAGCCGAGTTGACGCGCGGGCCCCGCCCTGAAGGACGGGGCCCGCGCGCTACGTTTCCCGGTCACGGTGGACAGGACGACCGAGAGCGCGGGCAGCGCCCGGGTGACCTTCGGATCGGCCGCCACGAGAAGCACGTCCACGTCACGCAGGGTCGGATGAAGCGCCGGCAGAGCAAAGTGCTCCGAGCCACCGATGCTGAGCGCCCACCGCGGCTGCCCCGACCCGAAATCGACCTGGCGGGCCCGCGCACCGCCACGTTCCGCCTTCAGCCGGCCGCCCCGGAAGGCGAACGACGGCGCCAGCAGGGCGTCCACCGAGCTGGCCCGCGTGCCTCCGCTGCGGCCCGCCCCGCCCAACGACAGGTATCCGACCTCGACCCGTACCGCTTCCGGTCCGGCCTCGGCCAGCGCCAGCGCCAGCGCCGCCGCGAGGTTACCGGGTACCCAGTCGAAACCGAAGGCGGTGAGCAGAGCGGAACCGTTTCGCCGCGCCGACGGGCCGTACTGTTCGAATGCCCGACGGATGAAATCCGGTTCGCCGGTCGAGTCGAGATAATGCGCCCCGGCGTCCACCGCCGCCTCGATCGCCGGAATACCCCAACGCAGAAACGGGCCGACCGTCGAGACGAGCACATCGCCGCGTTCCACCAGCGCCCGAACGGACTCCGGCCGCGTGACGTCGGCGATCTCGGTCGGCAGACCACCCAGTTCCCCGGCGAGACGTTCAAGACGCTCACCCGACCTGGCGGCCAGCACGGGCCGATGCCCCCGACCCACAAGTGCTCGGGCCACCAGCTCACCGGTGTAGCCGGTCGCGCCGAAGACGACTGTCCGCCCGGCCATCAGCCGGACCGCCCCGTCAGCGGCGAACCGACCCAGATCCACGGGTGCGCCGGCCAGATCCACTGGGACACCTGATGGTGACGTTGAGTCAATATCCACGAGTCTGGTGATAGTGAGCATCGGTGTGACGGGCAGGGGGTCAGATCGGGCAGCTCGTCCCCACCGGCTTCGAAAAGCTCCTGCAGGCGTACGCCACGTCTCAGCGGACTCCACTCAGCGAGGCAGACGCCATGATCAGCGGCGTACTGTAGTGATGTGGACTCGTTGCGCGCCTTCCGAACGGTTGACGATGCCGCAGCCGTCGCGGCTGGCATGGTCGCGGCCGAGTTCCGCCTGCAGGACATCTGGCGGCACGCCGTTGTACAGATGCTCGACGACTACACCAGCGTGCTGCGGCATCAGGGCCTCGCTGCGGCGAGTGCAATGTGGTCGGACCGCCCACGGCTGTCCGGCGACCGCCGGGTGGACGCGGCGCTTGCCGCGCTGGGAGAGCACTTGGCCCGTCGAGACGGCTGGCAGCCTCCCGCCTGGGTGCGCGACCCGGAGCTCGAGGCGGTGCCGTGGTGGTTCGTCACCACGCTGAGGGGCCTCCATCCTCGGGCGCTGGTCGAGTCCCCGCTGTCGTTCCGTAAACGGGGTGTGTTCATCACCGGCGGCGCGCTTCAGAGGGCGTGACATGACCGGCGGCCTGCTCTGGCAGACGTCGGCCGCGGACGATGGGCGACCGGCGCCTAGCCCCGACGGGGTAGCCAAGGACAACTGAGACCAAGACTGAGACCAAAGAAGCCACCGGCTCCGCCGGTGGCTTCTGTCCTGCTTGCTTATGTGGTGGGCAGGGGCGGGGTCGAACCGCCGACCTTCCACTTTTCAGGCGGACGCTCGTACCGACTGAGCTACCTGCCCCAAACGTACCGTGTGCCGTGCGGTCGGACTACCTGCTCCGACCATACGAACGCGGTCCCGACGGGATTCGAACCCGCGACCTCCGCCTTGACAGGGCGGCGTGAACTCCAGACTTCACCACGGGACCAAGCATGATCGCACTATTCACATGTTGACCGTAAAACTGACCATGAACGGGGCTTCGTGGTGCACCTCGCCAGGATCTGGAGGTCATGCTACACGATGCCGGCACGCGCGGAGCCGATGACCTCGAGGGAATCTTGCCCAACGCTCGCCGTGGCCAACCACCCGACACCCGCCACCAGGCCACACCACGGCGAACGAGAGCGACCTCCGCCCGATCGGTCTCACTGTGTCGCGATTTGGCAGCGCTACGTCGCCATCCGTGGCATCCTCCTCTCAGGAAAACCGGGACATCTCGCGGGATCGGGACATCTCGCGGGATCGGGACACAGTGGGGTGATGGTCCTGATCGCGGAGCTGACAGCGGTGCGTCACGGGCAGAGCCTGTCCAACGTCGTCTTCCCGGCGGCCCAGGCGGCCGGCCGGTTGGAGACGGGCATCACCAGCCGGGACGCCGACGTGCCGCTCACCGCGCTCGGGCGGGCCCAGGCCTCGGCCCTCGGCCGTGCGTTCGCCGCGGAGCCTCCCGCCATCCGCCCACCTGATGTCGTCCTCTGTTCGCCTTACCTGCGAGCGCGGCGCACATACGAGATCGCCGCCGACGCCGCGGAGCGTGACGGGGTACTGCTGCCCACGCCGAGGTTCGACGACCGCCTGGTCGATCGGCTGCTCGGCGACTGGGAGATGACCACCGGGCTCGCGATCGAGGCGAGGTTCCCGGCGCAGGCCGCCCAGTGGCGCGCCGAGGGCACCTGGTTGTACCGGCCGCCCGGCGGCGGGGAGAACTTCCCCGATGTCGCGGCCCGGCTGAGTTCCCTGCTCGCGGATCTGCACGCCGACCATCCCCGCAGGCGTGTCCTGATCGTCGCCCACGACGCGGTGGTCGTCGTGCTGCGCCAGATCATCGAGGGTCTCTCCTTCGACGACCTCGACCGCATCAGCGCCGCCGGCGGCATTCGCAACGCGGGCATCACCCGTTTCACCCGCCATGACGGACGGCTCACCCTCGCCGAGTTCAACACCGTCACCCACCTGTCCAGCGCCCGCGCCGACCACCAGCGCTGACCAAATGGCCAGCACGGACCAACCTGGCCAGCACGGACCAACCTGGCCAGCACGGACCAGTCCACCACCGCTGGCTGGTCAACCGTCAGGTCCGTCCGTCCACTGTCCGTCGCGTCCACGGCGGTTCCGCGGAACCGGTCGCGATGCGGGACGCGGGGGCATGAGGTGGGCCAGGATGATCAACTGGGCGGGGTATCGTTACCCTCAGGTCGAGAGGCGCTGCAACGGGCCCAGGTCCGCCACGCTCGGCCCGTAGCACTCGGAAGGGCGCCTCCCACGACAGGGAGGTGTCGCATGGCCGGTTCCACGTCCGTCCACGAAGAGGCCGAGACCACGGGGCAGGTGGCAGCGCGGAGCAGCGGCAGCGCCAGCGCGCCGGCGCAGCGTGGCCACGACGGCGCCGACCAGACGAACGTGACGCCGGCCACCGACAGTGAGGCACGGCTGCGGGAGCTGCTGGGGCAGCGGGTGGTCGTGCTCGACGGTGCGTGGGGCACCATGCTGCAGAACGCGGGGCTCACGCCGGCGGACTACCAGCTCGAGTCGCTGAAGGACCATCCCAAGGATGTGGCCGGCGACCCGGACCTGCTGAACCTGACCAGGCCGGACGTGATCCTCGACGTCCATCGGCAGTATCTCGCCGCCGGCGCCGACATCACCACCACGAACACGTTCACCGCGACGAGCATCGGCCAGGCCGACTACGGCCTGGAGTCGCTGGTGCGGGAGATGAACATCGCCGGGGCGCGGCTCGCCCGGCAGGCGGCGGACGAGGCCGGTGGGCGGTTCGTCGCCGGGTCGATCGGGCCGCTGAACGTGACGTTGTCGCTGTCGCCGCGGGTGACCGACCCGGCCTACCGGGCGGTGACGTTCGAGCAGGTCAAGGCGTCGTACGCGGAGCAGATCAGTGCCCTCGCCGAGGGCGGGGTGGATCTGCTGCTGATCGAGACGATCTTCGACACGTTGAACGCGAAGGCCGCGATCGCCGCGGCCCGCGAGGCTGCGCCGCAGCTGCCGCTGTGGATCTCGGTGACGATCGTCGACCTGTCCGGACGGACGCTGTCGGGGCAGACGGTCGAGGCGTTCTGGAACTCCATCGCCCATGCGAACCCGCTGGTCGTGGGCGTGAACTGCTCGCTGGGCGCGGACGAGATGCGCCCGCACGTCGAAGCGCTGTCGCGGATCGCCGGCACCTACACGGCCTGCCATCCGAACGCGGGCCTGCCCAACGCCTTCGGCGGCTACGACCAGACCCCCGAGGAAGCGGGGCGTCTGATCGGCGAGTTCGCCGCCGAGGGCATGGTCAACATTGTCGGCGGCTGCTGCGGGACGACCCCGGCGCACATCGCCAGGATCGCCAGCGCGGTGCGCGCCGCGGCGCCGCGCGAGGTCCCCGCCGCCGATCCGCACACGCGGTTCAGCGGCCTGGAGACGTTCGAGATCGGCGCGGACACCGGGTTCGTCATGATCGGTGAGCGGACGAACGTCACCGGTTCGGCGAAGTTCCGCCGGCTCGTCGAGAGCGACAACTACCAGGCGGCCATCGACGTCGCGCTCGAGCAGGTGCGGGGCGGGGCGAACCTGCTCGACGTCAACATGGACGCCGACCTGCTCGACAGCGAGCAGGCCATGACGACGTTCCTGAACCTGCTGGCCACCGAGCCCGAGGCCGCCCGACTGCCCATCATGATCGACAGCTCGCGCTGGAGCGTGCTGGAGGCGGGGCTGCGCTGCGTGCAGGGCAAGGGCGTGGTCAACTCGATCAGCCTGAAGGAAGGCGAGGAGGTCTTCCTCGAGCATGCCCGGCGCATCCGCGACTTCGGCGCCGGCGCCGTCGTCATGGCCTTCGACGAACAGGGCCAGGCCGACACCACCGAGCGCAAGGTCTCGATCTGTGGTCGCGCGTACGACCTGCTCACCGAGCGGGCCGGCTTCCCCCCGCAGGACATCATCTTCGACCCGAACGTGCTGGCCGTGGCCACCGGCATCGCCGAGCACAACGGCTACGCCAAGGCGTTCATCGACGCCCTGCCGCTGATCAAGCAGCGCTGCCCGGGGGTGCGGATCTCCGGCGGCATCTCGAACCTGTCGTTCTCCTTCCGCGGCAACGACATCGTCCGCGAGGCGATGCACTCGGCGTTCCTGCTGCACGCGGTCCGGGCCGGGCTCGACATGGGCATCGTCAACGCGGGCCAGCTCGCCGTCTACGAGAACATCCCCGCCGAACTGCTCGAACTCGTCGAGGACGTGCTGTTCGACCGGCGCGAGGACGCCACCGACCGGCTCGTCTCGTACGCGGCGACGGTCAGTGGCAAGGGCACCCAGCGAGTCGTCGACCTGTCCTGGCGTGAGGCGCCGGTCGCGGCGCGCCTCTCGCACGCTCTGGTCCAGGGCATCGTCGACTTCATCGAGGTCGACACCGAGGAGGCCCGCGCCAGCGCCGCCCGTCCCCTCGATGTCATCGAGGGCCCGCTGATGGACGGCATGAAGATCGTCGGTGACCTGTTCGGCTCGGGGAAGATGTTCCTCCCGCAGGTCGTCAAGAGCGCCCGGGTGATGAAGCGCTCCGTCGCCTACCTGGAACCGTTCATGGAGGCGGAGAAAGCGCAGCTCGCCGCCGAGGCCGCGGCCGCCGCCGAGGCCGCCGAGGCCCGGGGCGAGGTCGCCGCCGCCGACACGCCGACGCGCACCCGCCAGGGCAACGGCAGGATCGTGATGGCGACCGTCAAGGGCGACGTGCACGACATCGGCAAGAACATCGTCGGCGTGGTGCTGGGCTGCAACAACTACGAGGTCATCGACCTCGGCGTGATGGTCCCCGCCAAGGTCATCCTGGACACCGCCGTCGCCGAGAACGCCGACGCGATCGGCCTGTCCGGCCTGATCACCCCGTCGCTCGACGAAATGGTCGCCGTCGCCGCCGAGATGCAGCGTCGTGGCCTGCGCCTCCCCCTGCTCATCGGCGGCGCCACCACCTCACGCCAGCACACCGCCGTGCGCATCGCCCCTGCCTACGAGGCCACCACGGTGCACGTCCTGGACGCGTCCCGGGTCGTCGGGGTGGTCTCCGACCTGCTCGACTCCGAGCGCGCCATCACCCTCGACGAGGCCAACCGCGACGAGCAGGCCCGGCTGCGCGA
Organism: Frankia umida; assembly: GCF_023242945.1. Lineage (NCBI taxonomy): Bacteria > Bacillati > Actinomycetota > Actinomycetes > Frankiales > Frankiaceae > Frankia > Frankia umida. The sequence goes on along the minus strand of NZ_JALKFT010000003.1, from coordinate 306,479 downwards.
GCAGCACGAGAACCGCCGCTCGCAGCCGCTGCTCACCTTCGACCAGGCCCGCGACAACCGGGAGCGGATCGACTTCACCGGCCTGCCCGTCCCCGCCTTCACCGGCCTGCGCACGGTCACCCCGGAACTCGCCACCCTGCGTGAGCTGATCGACTGGCAGTTCTTCTTCCTCGCCTGGGAACTCAAGGGCAAGTACCCGGCGATCCTGAAGCAGCCGGTCGCCCGCGACCTGTTCGACGAGGCGAACGTCCTGCTCGACCGCATCATCAAGGACGGCAGCCTGACCGCGCGGGGCGTCTACGGCTTCTGGCCCGCCCACTCCGACGGCGACGACATCATCCTCGACGTCGAGGCCGCCGGTGCCGCCGGTGTCGATGCCGCAGGTCAGATACGGTTCCCGATGCTGCGCCAGCAGACCAGGAAGCCCACCGGACGGCCCAACCGCAGCCTCGCCGACTACGTGGCCCCGGCCGGCTCCGGCGATCATCTCGGTGCCTTCGCGGTCGCCATCCACGGCGCGGACGTCCTCGCCGCCCAGTTCGAGGCCGAGCAGGACGACTACCGTTCGATCATGGTGAAGGCGCTCGCGGACCGCCTCGCCGAGGCCTTCGCCGAGCACGTCCATCTGGCCGCCCGCCGCGAGTGGTTCGAGCCCGACGTCGAACCCGACATCGAGGATCTGCACGCCGAGCGGTTCCGCGGCATCCGCCCGGCCTTCGGCTACCCGGCGAGCCCCGACCACAGCGAGAAGCAGGGGCTGTTCGACCTGCTCGACGCCGGTTCCGCCGGTCTGGCCCTCACCGAGTCGTTCGCGATGACCCCCGCATCCGCCGTCAGTGGTCTGATCTTCGCGAACCCCGCCTCGACGTACTTCACCGTCGGACGCCTCGGCCGCGACCAGATCGCGGACTACGCTCGCCGCCGCGGCCTTGACATCGCCGAGACCGAGCGTTGGCTGCGCCCCAACCTCGCCTACGACCCCGACTGACCTCACCCCGCGATTCCGCCATCGCCGCAGACGAACCGGATGATCACGTGAGGTAGCGGGTATTCCGCATGCTGTGTATCCGCTCCCGTCGCGCAGCGCCTCTCGCGGGCACCGCGCGTCCGTGAGCGGCGGCTCGTGGACGACCCTGGTGGTCACGGTCCTGATCGTGATCGTCCTGCTGGTCACCGCGGTGCTCGTGAGCCGACACACCGGCGGTGACGGCACAGGTACCTCCGCGCCGGCGCTGGTCGTCGGTGATTCGGTCGTGGCACTCGCGGCCCGCGCCGCGGGTGGCGGGGCCGCGGGTGGCGGGGCAGCCGGTGCCCCCGCGGGCATCAGCGTCACCGATGGAGTCAGGGCCCGGTCCAGCGGGATGGCCGGTACCGTGCGGCTGATCGGGTATCCCGGGCTTTCACCCGAGGTGTTCGACGGGACGTCCTCGCCGTTGCTCGCGAGTGATCTCAGGTCAGCCGGAAGGCCCCGCACGGTGGTGCTGAACTGGAACGGCAACAACCCGCGCCAGCTGCTCGGGACCTCGCTGATCGTCGACTACCGCACCGAACTCACCAGCCAGATCCGCTGGTATCTCGGCCATGGGGTGACCAGAGTGGTTCTGGCGGCGGCCCTGCCCTCGCTGGTGAACAATGCCGACCGGCAGGTCGACGTTTCCTCACCCGCATCGGCACAGCCCGGAGCGATGCTCGGCAGCGGCCGACTGAACGAGATGTACAGACAGCTGGCGGGCGCTTTCGGCGGCCGTTCGGTGCGCTATTCCGAACAGGCCGCACGGGCGATCCATCCGTCGCTGGGATTCAACACCACGCTGGACGGCCGCCCCTGCGTCATCGACTTCATCCATCCGACGCCGTACTGCGCCACGCGCTACGCCAGGGCACTCGCCGCCCTCGCCCACGGCCCGGACGGCACCTGATCTCGTTTCCCGCTTCCCGTCCCGTACCTGTTGACCGTCCAGTACCTGCGGACACAGGTGGTTGCCGGGTCAGGACGGGGATCGGTCAGAGCGGGGGACGGTCAGGGGGGTGTAGGTGTCGGGGCGGCGGGTGGTGAAGAAGGGGAAGAGCGTGAGCCAGTCGCGGCGCTGGTCGAGGTCGAGGTCGGCGACCAGGACGGCCGGGCTGTCCCTGGGCGCGCGCACGAGAACGCGGCCATAGGGGTCGCTGATGAACGAACTACCGTAGAACGTCAGGCTGCCTTCACAGCCGATCCGGTTGACGGCGACCATGAACGTCCCGTTGGCGATGCCGTTGCCCACGATGACCGTGCGCCACAGCGGTTCGGTGTCGAACGCGGGATGATCCGGCTCGGAACCGATCGCCGTCGGGTAGACGAGGACGTCCGCGCCGGCCAGGCCGTAGGCGCGGGCGAGTTCGGGGAACCACTGGTCCCAGCAGGTGGGGAAGCCGAGACGGGCATCGTCCACGGCGAGTACGGGGAAGCTGTCGGCGCCGGCCGCCGGGCCGGGACGGAAGTAACGATCCTCGTGATAGCCGGCGGTGACGGGGATGTGCAGCTTGCGGGTGCGGGCGAGCAGTGTGCCGTCCGGGCCGACGACGATCGCGGTGTTGAACCCGAGCCCGTCGCCATCGCCGTCCAAGCCGGCATCGACATCGACATCGGCCCGCTCATAGAGCGACATGTGCACGGTGATGCCCAGTTCCGTGGCGAGCTGGGTGGCCAGGACGCGCGTCGGGCCGTCCTCGATCCGTTCCGCCAGGGCCACCGGCCGACCGCCGCCGTCCCCGTGCTCAGGCCCGCCACCCGGCGCACCGCGCTCGGATGGTGGCGTATCGGCGAAGTAGCGGGACAGTGTCAGTTCCTGGAAGCAGACCAGCCTGGCACCGAGGTTGGCGGCGGTGACGGCGCCGGCCCGCAGCGCCGCGACGTGCTCGACCGGGTCCGGATGCCAGCGGTGCTGCACAGCCCCGATCCGTAGCGGCTCCCGCACCGGGGCGCTGGTTCGGGCGGGTGAGTCCGGCACGCCGATGCTGGTGATCGTCAGCATCGGCGCATCGTCTCACGTCAGGCAGCCGACCAGAGACCACGCGGGCCGAGGTGGGCGAGGCGGGGCGGGGCGGGCGGGGCGGGAGCGGTCCGGACTACCGGCGGGCGTCAGAATACGGAGTGTGATCGCTTCCTCTGAGGACACGGATGAGGCCGGGCCAGCTGGCCACTCGACGGCGGCGGCCGGTGGGGCGGGCGGTGGACTGGTCCGGCGTCGGATGCCGGCGGAGTGGGAGCCGCATCGGCGAACCTGGATGGCCTTCCCGCCGCCGAACGCCACGTTCGGCCCGGTGGACTCCCCCGGTCTCACCCAGGCCCGGGCGGTCTGGGCGACGGTGGCGAGGACGATCAGCCGGTACGAGCCGGTCATCCTGATCGCCCGGCCCGGGGCCGACGCCGCCGCCGCGCGCGGCCTCGCGCCGGGACCGGTGACGGTGGTCGAACGTCCTCTCGACGATGCCTGGGTCCGCGACACCGGTCCCACCTTCACCGTCGACCTTCCACAGCCGCCCGGCGGGAACGGGCGTCGCTGCGGCGGGGAGGGCACGCTCGGTGCGGTCGACTGGACGTTCAACGGCTGGGGGGCGCAGGAATGGGCCTCATGGGACGCGGACCGTCAGTTGGCGGGCTCGATCGCCGAGCTCGCCGGTGCGGCGGTGCGGTCCTGCGCGCTGACGAACGAGGGCGGCGGCATCGCCGTGGACGGGGCGGGTACGGTGCTGCTCACCGAGACGGTGCAACGCGACCCTCGGCGCAATCCCGGCTGGGACCGGGCCCGCGTCGAGGCGGAAGTGCACGCGCAGCTCGGTACGAGCCACGCGATCTGGCTGCCGCGGGGGCTGGCCCGTGACTACGACCGGTTCGGTACCCGCGGGCATGTCGACGTGGTGGCGGCGTTCGTGCGACCGGGGCTCGTCGCTGTGCATCATCAGCCGGACCCGGCCCATCCCGACCATGAGACCAGCCGGGAACTCGCCGCGCTGCTGCGCGCCAGTCGGGACGCGGCCGGCCGGCCGTTCGACGTCGTCGAGATCACGGCGCCACGCGTGCTGGAGGTCGACGGGGAGCCGGCCGGCTACTCGTATCTGAACTACTACGTCGCGAACGGGGTCGTGGTGGCCGGGACCTTCGAGGACCCACGGGATGCCGACGCGCTCGACCTGCTCGGCCGGCTCTACCCGTCCCGCCGGGTCGAACCGGTGGACGCCCGGGTGATCTTCGCGAACGGCGGCGGAGTGCACTGCATCACCCAACAGCAGCCGTCCTGTTGACAACCATATCGAAAATCGTTTTCATTAGTGCTGCCCGATCCGACCCGTGTCGGTCCCACCTGCGCTGATGAGGATGACGTGCCCGACTCCCCACTCCCCGCGATCACCCGCCGCCCGCATGGCGCCCACCACGACCACGGCGGCGTCGACGACCGCAGCCGGGACCGGGGCCGGCGCCGCGATCGACGGCGGACGCCGCGGGCGGGCATACGACTGGTGGCGCTGACCCCGCTGGTCGCCGGCCTGGCCCTGGTCGGCTGCGGGTCGGGCGGCGCCGGGGGGTCGTCCGAGGGGAAGGACGGGCGGCTGCCGGTGGTGGCGACGACCAGCCAGGTGGCGGACTTCACCCGGGTGGTCGGCGGCGACCGCGTCACGGTGACCCAGATCGTGCGGCCAGGCGTCGATCCGCACGACTACGAGCCGGCCCCGGCCGATCTCGCGGCGATCGGGGACGCGAAGGTGCTCGTCCAGAACGGCGTGGGGCTGGAGAGCTGGCTCGAGGACACGATCGACGCCTCCGGTTTCGACGGGGTGCGGGTCAACGCGAGCGACGGAGTGCGGATTCGGGCCGGTCAGGGCGACGAGGAGAAGGCCGGTGATCCGCACATCTGGCACAACCCGCTCAACGTCAAGATCATGGTGGCGGACATCGAACGGGGACTCGCCCAGGCGGAGCCGTCCGCGGCGGCGCGGTTCCACGCGAACCGGGTGGCCTACGATGCCCAGCTCGACGCGCTGGACGCGGACATCCGCCGTCAGATCGCCACGATCCCCGTGGCCAACCGCAAGCTGGTCACCAATCACGATGCGTTCGGCTACTACGTCGAGCGCTACGGGCTGACCTTCGTCGGGTCGATCATTCCGAGCTTCGACACGTCCGCGGAGCTGTCCGGCAGCAACATCAGGAAGCTCGTCGAACGGATCCGGCAGACGGGGACGAAGGCGGTCTTCTCCGAGTCGTCGCTGCCGCGGCGCACCGCGCAGACCATCGCGGACGAGGCGGGGGTGCGCGTCGAGGCCGGCGAGGACTCGCTCTACGGTGACTCACTCGGACCGGCCGGTTCGGACGGTGACACCTACCTTCACATGGAAGAACACAACACACGTACGATAGTCACAGCGCTTCGTTAAGTGACGACACGCCCACGAGCCTCCGGAAGATAACACTTACGTGACGGTAGAGTTATAGGTGGCATGGGCGGAACCGGGCAGCGCCGCGCGGAGTTGCGCACGGCCATGTCATCCGCCGGAAGGATCCGACACCGGCTCGAGGTATCTCACGTGGATGACGACACGCGGCCCGAACAGGACCACGTCCTACGGGACGCGGTCACGCTGCCGCTGCTGATCATCCCCCGGGATCGCCGGACCACCCGCGTCGCCGCGACCGCTCGGCGTCCCACCATCCCGGCGGACGCGTTGGAGATCGTCGACCCGCCCCCCGTGACGGAACCCGACCAGGCGGTGAACACATCGGCCCCGCCCGCATCCTCGTCCGCCCGGACGGCCGATCCAGACGGTGCCGATCGGCCGTCAGTCGAGGCGCGGGCGCGCCGCGGCCGTGGGGGAAGCCGGGTCAACGCGCTGTGGACGGTGTTCGACCAGGTCGTGTCCAGCGGGACCAACGCGGCGATCAACTTCGTTATCGCCCGCCGGGTGGACCCGACCGAGTTCGGCGCGTTCGCCATCGCCTACACGATTTTCGCCATGGTCGTGGGGCTCTCCCGGGCGGCGGCGACCGCGCCGCTGGGCATCAGCTACGCGGACGTCCCACTCGGCGCGTTCCGCTCGGCGGTGCGCCAGGCGGCCGGCACGGCGCTCATGCTCGGGGCCGCCGTCGGGGTGCTGCTGATGCTGGTCGGCGTCGGGATGGGCGGTACGGTCGGCACGAACCTGGCCGCGATGGGCGTGATCATGCCGGCGCTGCTGGTGCAGGACGCCTGGCGTTACGCGTCGTTCGCCCAGGGGCGGCCCCTGCTCGCCGTGGCGAACGACCTGGTGTGGGCGGCGGTGCTCGGTGCTGGGCTGTGGCTGCTGGCGACGGTCGCACCGGGCGGTGTCGGCGGGTCGGCGACGATGGTGCTGGTCTGGGGGGTGGCCGCGGCGGTCGCGGCGCAGGTCGGCGTGTTGCAGCACCAGGCATGGCCGCAGCCCCGGCGAGCGTGGGCCTGGTTCACCGGCCACCGCGAGACCACCGGGTTCATGACCGCCGAGTTCCTCTCCCTCCAGGGCGCAGCGCAGACCTCCACCCTGGTCATCGGCGCGGTCGGCTCCACCTCGCTGGTCGGTGCGCTACGTGGCCTGCAGACGCTGCTCGCGCCCACCACGAATCTCGCCGTCGCGCTGATGAGTTTCTCGATCCCGGAGTTCTCCCGGCGCAGGCACCTGCCGGCCCAGACCGTGCTGCGCGGCGCCTACCTGGTCAGCGGGCTGGTGGTCGTCTCGAGCACGCTGTGGGGGCTCGCGTTCGTCGTCCTGCCGGACGACTTCGGCGCCGCCCTGCTCGGCGACACCTGGGCCGAGACCCACCAGCTGCTGCTGCTGGCCGTCATCGCCCAGGCCGGCCCGTGCCTCGCGGTCGGCCCGGCGGCGGTGCTGTACGCGTTCGGCCGGACCAGGCTGACCTTCTGGATCAACCTGGCGTTCGTCCCGTTCCTGCTCGCCTGCCCGTTGACCGGCCTGCTCCTCGGCGGCGCCCGAGGCGTGATGATCGGCAACATCATCGTCTACTGGGCGACCATTCCGCCCTGGCTGTACCACCTGCACCGCCAGGTACGTCTCGGCGCCCGCCGGTAGAACCACGCCACCACGGCTCGTTCTCACCCGTCACGAATGTTTGACACCGAATACTCGACGGGTACCAGGATAGCCGCCACTGTCGACTTGCAGCACTCATCGACGTGACTAGACTGCCCTTACGGAGCCGGCCGGACGAGTATCCACAAGATGTGATCCACGGCTTCGCGCCACCCGTTTTCCACGCGAAAGGGGTTTGTTATGGCGACCACCGAAACCAAGCCGCAGGACGTACGCTTCGAGAAGCTTTTCCAGGCGGTTGACGCAAACCACGACGGCGTCATCGAGTGGGGCGACTACGAACGCCTCCTCGACAGGTACCTGTCCGGTTTCGAGCTCGACAAGGACTCGCGTGAGGCGCGGAGCCTGTGGGTCACCCACCAGCACTACTGGCTCGAACTCCTGCGCCATTCGGACGGAACCGACCGCCTGAACAAGGACGAGTTCATTCAGGCCGTACGCCTGCTGACCCTGGACACCAGCCGCTTCAACCTGGTCGAGGGCCTCGCCCACACCATCTTCGACGCCCTCGACCGCGATGGCGACGGCACCATCAGCAAGGACGAGTTCGGCCGTTACCTGAAGGTCTGGGAGATCGATCCGAAGAACGGCTACGAGATCTTCGACCGGCTGGACTCCGACGGCGACGGCGTGATCAGCCGACACGAGTTCGTCCGTTCGTGGCGGGAGTTCTACTACTCCTCCGACTGGGACCTGCCCGGCGCCCGCTACTTCGGTGTGGCGTAGCCACCAGGCCTGACGGGGCACCGGGCCTGACGGGGCACCGGGCCTGACCGGGCACCGGGCCTGACCGGACGCGCCCGCCCTGCACCCGCGGGTCACCACCGTCCATCCGGTCATCTCGGGATGTTCCGCGCACAGCGCAACCGCATGGCCAGTGATCTCGCAAAACCAGGAATGTCGATCGGACTACTGGAAGTTAGCCCTGACATGACAACACTCGGCCTCATCGGCAGCGGAAACATCGGCGGAACCGTCGCGCGCCTGGCGGTCAACGCCGGCTACGACGTGGTCCTGTCCAACTCGCGCGGCCCGGAGACCCTCGCGGATCTGGTCGCCGAACTGGGTCCGCGCGCCCGCGCCGCCACGTCCACCGAGGCCGCCGCCGCGGGCGACCTCGTGCTCGTGAGCGTTCCCCTGCACGCCTACCGGGCCGTCCCGGTGGAGCCGCTCGCCGGCAAGGTGGTCATCGACACCAACAACTACTACCCGGACCGCGACGGCACGATCCCCGAGCTCGAGGACGAGTCGACGACGACCAGCGAACTGCTCGCCGCGCACCTGCCCACGTCCGACGTGGTCAAGGCGTTCAACAACATCTACTTCAAGCACCTGCTGGAACTGGCTCGTCCCGCAGGCTCGCCGGAACGCACCTCGCTGCTGATCGCCGGCGACGGCGAGAACGCCAAGAAGACGGTCACCGGCTTCCTCGACGACATCGGCTACAACGCCTTCGACGCCGGCCCGCTCGCCGAAGGATGGCGCTACCAGCGGGACACCGCCGCCTACGCCGGCCTCTACATCGGCCCCGACGGTTTCGCCGGCCCGCCCCGCACCGGCGTCGGCCCCGACGAGATCCGTCCCAAGCTCGCGGCCGCCCGCCGTTACGCCGACGTGACCGTCTGAGCGGGACGGTCCGGATCGAAGGCCGCCCGCGCGGCCCCAGCCCCGTGCGGACGTGGGCGGCGCACGCGCCCACGTCCGCCGTGGGACGGGCCCCTTACGCCGTGTCTTCGGCAGCGACCCCGTCGGCGGGCTGATCCTGCTCGCCGCTCGGGGTGTCAGCGCTCTGGCTGTCCTTGTGCGCGCCGCGCATGGTGGGGAAAAGGACCACGTCGCGCAGGGTGGGGGCGTCGGTGAGCAGGGCGACGAAACGGTCGATGCCGAGGCCGAGGCCGGACATCGGCGGCATACCGTACTCCATCGCCTCGATGAAGTCCTCTTCGAGCATCATCGTCTCGTCGTCGCCGGCCTCACGTAGCTCCGCCTGTTCCTCGAGGCGCAGCCGCTGTTCGGCGGGGTCGATGAGCTCCGAATAGGCCTTGACGATCTCCAGACCGTCCACGACGACCTGGAACATGTCGAGCACCGTGGGGTCGTCGTCGTTGCGCCGGGCCAGTGGGACGAGTTCCGCCGGATGGTGCAGCAGGAAACACGGCTGGATCAGATGAGGCCGGACGGTCTTCTTGTACAGCAGGTCGACGAGGCCGGCGTAGGACGGGGAGTCGCCGACGTCCAGGCCGAGCTCGGCCACCCGGGTACGCAGGGTCGGCAGATCACGTACGACGGTGAGGTCGATACCGGTGCGTCGCTCGACCTCGGTGCGATAGTCGAGTTCCGGCCAGTCGGCGCCGAAGTCGAGCTTGGTGCCCTCGTAGGTGACCGAGCGGGTGCCCACCACGTCATCGAGGACGGCGAGGATCAGTTCTCGCACGAAGGTCATGTTGTCGCGGTAGTCCCAGTAGGCGGCGTACCACTCCAGCATCGTGAACTCCTGCAGGTGCGAGGAGTCCATGCCTTCGTTGCGGAAGTTGCGGCCGAGCTCGTACACCCGGTCGTACGCGCCGACGACAATGCGCTTGAGGAACGTCTCCGGCGAGATCCGCAGGTAGAAGTCCTCCCCGAGCGCGTTGTGCCGGGTGATGAACGGCCGGGCCGCGGCCCCCGACGCCGCTTCCTGCAGCATCGGCGTCTCGACCTCGAGGAAACCCGCCTCGTCGAGGTGGCGACGGATGCGGCTGATGATCCGGGTGCGGGTCTGGAACCGCGCCCGCGCGTCGGGGTTGACCAGCAGGTCCAGATAGCGGCGTCGGTAGCGGGCCTCGACGTTCGACAGGCCCTGCCACTTGTCCGGCAGCGCGCGGACGGTGCGGTTGAGCACCTCCAGCTCGGCGATGCCGACGGTCCGCTCACCGCGACGGGTGGTGTACATGGCGCCGGCGACCCCGATGAAGTCGCCGATCTTGACCGACCGGGACCATTCCCTGATGGTTTCGGCACCAAGGTCGGTCTTGGACAGCGACACCTGCACACGACCACTGCGGTCCTGGATGTGCCCGAAGATGAGCCCGCCCATCCGCCGCCACAGCACCACCCGGCCGGCCAGCCGCACCGGTGTCCCATCCGGCGCCGCGGCCGCGTCGACCGCCACCGTGTCGACGCGGTATCCGGCCCGCGGCCCGGCCAGCTCTCGCGCCTGTGGCTGCTCGCTCACCATCAACTCACCCTCATGGCCGCTTCCGTGACCGCTTCAGCGTATCGGCTGCCGGCGACGGTCCCGGCAGCCCGAGCAGCGAGGCCACGCCGCGGGGACCACCGCGGACCGGGCCGCACCCGGTCCGGTCCGCGGCCGCCGCGTCACCGCGGGGCGTAGTGGGTGAAGAAGATGTCGGCGATCGTGGCCCATCGGCCGCTGGTGAGTTCGGCTTTGGGCGGCATCTCGAGGTCCTCCATGAACGCCCGGATCTCGTAGACGGCGAGTCGGTCGTCGGCGGTCGAGCCGGTGTCCGTCGGGAAGGCGCCCATGCCGTAGTAGTCCGCCTTGTTCTCGACCTTCGGGTCGGGGAAGTCGGCGAGATAACGCGGGTCACGGCCGCGGTGACCGGGCGGTGGGGAGGCGGCGTCCTTGGCGATGTTGCGGCGGGCCTCGTCACCGTGCAGGACCGACGTCCACCACTGGCGGATGGACGGGCCGTGGGCGACGAGGCTCCACGTCGCCGGATGGTCGGCGATGATCCCGCGCGGCAGCCATTCCGTCCGGTTTGTCAGGGGCGTGCCGGTCCGCGCGGGCACGTCGGTGGCCTGCGGGTCGGCGCGGTAGGGCAGCGGAAAGACGTACCGGTGGTCGGGTCCGCCGTAATCCTGCGGCCAGATCGCCGCGGTGATGTCGAGGGCGGCGAGCAGATCACGGTCGAACCGCGGCAGGGCCTGGTACATGGCGTGGAAGTCGGTCCGGTGCAGGGCCAGGAACGCGGATTTCGGTGAGTCGGCGTTGACCAGGACGAGGGTTTTCTCCGGCACCTTCTCGGCCGGCAGTTTCAACGCCACGGCGTGGACGTCCTGGGTGAAGGCGGTGTCGGTGAAGTCGAAGATCTTGTTGGTGACGTCGGGCATCGTCGGTTTCACCGGGTCGACGAACCGGGACAATGGCACGGCGGTCGCCGAGAACAGGAACATCTGGCAGGCCCACAGAAAGCCGCGCGCCCTGGGGGACGGCCCGGACGGCCATTCCAACAGCTTTGACCAGGCGCCGAGATCGTCGATGTCGCTGGCGTGCCGGGTACGGTTCAGAACGGTCTGGAAGAACGTCGGCAGTGTCGCGAGTGGAATGCCGACGGTGGCCTGGGCCTGAGCGCCGAAGGTCGGGTCGGTGATGCGCAGGGTGCCGCTGCGCAGCCAGGTGCCGCCCTCGAACTCGGTGTTCTGGTCGAAGGTGATGTCGCGCTGGCCGCCTTCGGCGAGCTTCGCGGCGATCCGGGCGGCGACGGTGAGCGCGGCGCGCGCCGACCGCTCGTCCGCGAACGGCTTCGTCACGAACTCCAGCTCCGAGGTGGCGCCGAGCAGATGTGTCTCGTCGCCCTCCAGGGTCAGGCCGACCGGATGGCGGTAGACGACCTCCCGCTCGCCGATGTCGGCAACCCCTGACCTCGACACGAAGACGTTCTGCGTCTGCAGCTCGAACCCGAACAAGAACCGGCTCCCCCCGCCCGCGGCCGCACGGCCACGTGGCGTGGCCCACAGTAGGGCGAACGTCGTCCGCCGGCGCACCGTACGTGAGATGCCCCACCGGGGCATCACCGACCGGTCGAAGGAATCTCGCACCGAACCTCGGTAGCGTCACATGAACCCGCAACCCAGCGCCCGTCGGTGGCGCAGTGGAGGTCTGACCATGCCCGCCGAGGCTCCCCCGCCTGCCGATCTCGCCGCGACCAGTCGCATCCCCACACCCACGACGCCCGCCGACGCCGACGCCGTCGCGGACGGGGTGGCGGAAGCGGGCCGGGCCGCCAGGGACGAGCCGTGGGTGTCGACGGACCACTTCGCCGCGAACCTCGCGGCCAGTGAGCTGCTGATCTCCGCGCGCCGCTGCCTGGCGATCGCGCCGCTGACCGGCGCGGTCCGCTCCCGGGCCGGCTTCGCCTCCACGGCGGCCATCCTGCAGCTGGTCGACGTCAGCACCTCGCACCCCACGATGATCGCTGTCCGGCCGGACTGGACCGCCACGCAGGACATCTCGGTGTACGGCGGAGGCCGGATCATGGACGGCCCGGTCGTCGTGGACAGCCGGCTTGTCCGGGCCGGCAAGAAGGTCGCCGTCGCGGAGTCCGACATCTACGACGCGCACGGTGTGGACGATCCGCACGAACTGCACCGGATGCTCGGCGACGCCACCCCGGCCGGCCGGCCGGGCGCCGACGTCGAGGGCCTGACCAGAGCTGGTCGGGCGCTGGTGACGTTCGCTCGCCTCCCCCGGATCTCCGCCCCCGGCATGGACGACTACGACCCCGGCAAGTGGGTCGGCACGATCCGATCCTCCGACCACGTCGTCGAGCGGCCGGCGGACCACATCCAGGACGCCCTGGGTGCGCAGCTGCTGGACGCCGCCACCGGGCAGTTCGAGCTGCACCGCACCCCCTACGTCACCAACAGCATCGGGACGATCCTTGGCGGGGCGCAGGCCGCGCTGGTCGAAGCCGCCGCCGAGGCGATGTGCCCCGGCGCCGTGGCCATCGACCTGCAGATGCACTTCCTCGCGCAGCTACGGTCCGGCCCGGCCCGCACGGTCGGACAGATCCTGCGCGACTCCGGCGATCACTGGGTGGTGTCGGTGACGGTGGTCGACGCCGGCGCCGACGATCTGCTCCTCACCCTGGCCACGGTCACCCTGCAGCGCACCTCGACCGACCTGGGCTAGCCGTTCGTTCGTGGCTCAGCGCTGTCGCCGCACCCGCCAGCGATCCCGCGGAGCGGACAAAAATGCAAGACTGTCCTACCGCGACACAATGTGGCATCTTCGTCTCGACACCTGTAGGGCAGATGTCTCCGACGGTCCCGCGAGTCGGCGACTCACAGTAGCCGCCCGAGACGCGCGTGCGAACCGAAAGAGGCAGGATGACCACCGTGGAGCCCGAGGAAAGCGATCTTCTGTCGGCGTTCCGCCTGATCGACGAGCAGCTGGCCGCGGCCCCGCAGGCGGGGAACCTCGTCGTTTTCCGGGAACGTCTGATCGCCGAGCTCGTCGGGGACGCCGACCGGGTCGCCGCGACGCTGGCGCCCGACTTCTCCCTCGTCACCCACGTCGGCGGAAAGACCCTGACCAGCGGACGCGACCAGTTGGTCGCCAGCATCCAACGGCTCGGGGCCGCTCCCGGCGGCGCACTCATGTGGCTGCGCCTCGAGTCCCTGGTGGCCGACCGCACCACCGTCGCCGGCCACGGCTTTCTGGTCACGCTCACCGCGGCGCCCTCCGGTGGCCTGCGCCGCACCGTGGGGCCGCTCGCCTTCTTCGTCACGAGTGACGGGCCCCTGATCACGTCGGAATCGCTCTATCTGGATCCACCGGCGGACGAGACGACCGTGCTGCCCGACGCCACCCTGGCCGACCGCCAGCGCTGCCTCGACCTCGTCGGTGGCCTGCCCCAGCCCACCCGCTGACCCGGCCACGCCACCCAGCCCATCCGGCTCACCCAGCCCATCCGGCTCATCCTCACGAACCAGGGACGACGAAACGTGGATCTCACTGGAGCATCGGCAGTCGTGACCGGCGCGGCCGGCGGACTGGGTGGCGCCACCGCCCGCCATCTCGTCGGGCTCGGCGTCGCGGTCGTCATCTTCGATCGCGACGCCGAACGGGCGAAGGCGACGGCGGCCGACCTCGGGCCGGCCGCGACCGCTGTCGCCGGCGATGTCACCGACGCGAACGACGTCCAGGCGGCCGTGGACGCGGCCCGCGCCGCCGGCACCCTGTCGATCGTGGCCAACGTGGCCGGTGGGGGCAGCCGTCCGACCCGCACGGTCAGTCGGGACGGCACGCCCCACGACCTGGAGACCTTCCAGCGCATCATCGCGATCAACACCGTCGGCACCTTCAACGTCACCCGGCTCGCCGCCGCCGCGATGGCCACCAACACCCCCGACGAGGACGGCCAGCGCGGCGTGGTGATCAACACTGGCTCACTCGCGGGCTTCGAGGGACAGGCCGGGCAGGTCGCCTATGCCGCGGCGAAGGCGGCCATCCTCGGCATGTCGCTGCCGCTGGCCCGTGACCTCGCCCCGGTGGGCATCCGGGTGTGCGCGATCGCGCCCGGCACGATGGGCACCGAGCTGATGCTGAACGCCCGCCAGGAGTTGCAGGACAAGCTGACCAGCAGCATCGTTTTTCCGCACCGCATGGGACGGCCGGAGGAGTTCGCCCGTCTCGTCGAGGCGATCGTGCGCAATCCGTATCTCAACGGCGAGAACATCCGCCTCGACGCCGCGCAGCGTCTCCCGGCCAAGTAGGTCGCCGCCCGCGGTCGTACACCACCGGCGGTCGCGGGCCGACATCGGTCGTTGCCGGTCGTCGGCGGATCGCGGCCCGCGGCGTGCTTCGGCAGCCGGACATGAATGCCATGCGACAACGATCAGGGGGGTTCCCGGTGACAGATGGTCCGCATACTGATTTCGCTGACCTTTACCGCGGTTCGTACTTTCCCGACCTCCTGCTCGCCGCGTTGCGTCGTGACCCCGCACGCCCGGCCATCTACCTCGGCGAGGAGATTCTCACCCTCGGCCAGCTCGCCGAACGGATCAGCCAGTACGCCCAGGTGTACGCGGCCCGCGGGGTGGGTGCGGGCAGTGGCGTGGCGGTGTTGTCCACCAACCGGCCCGAGGTGCTCTACGCCATGGGCGCCTACCTGATGAACGGCGCCCGTAACACCCCGCTGCATCCGCTGGGTTCCCTCGACGACCACGCCTATGTCCTGCGCGACGCCGAGATCGAGACGCTCGTGTTCGACCCGAGCTTCGCGCCGCGGGCCGCCGCGCTGCGTGAGCAGGTGCCGGGCCTCAAGCGGCTGCTGTCGTTCGGTCCGTCCGAGGTGGGTGAGGACCTGGTGGCGCTGGCCGCGACGTTCGCACCCGCCCCCCTGGTCGCCCCGGCCGTCGACCCCGAGTCGATCTCGGCGTTGGCCTACACCGGCGGGACCACCGGCCAGCCCAAGGGTGTGATGGCCACCTACCGGGGCAGCGCGGCGATGGCGCACATCCTCATCTCCGAATGGCAGTGGCCGGCGGACCTGCGTCATCTCGTCTGCACGCCGTTGAGCCACGCCGGCTCCAGCTTCATCATCCCGGTGTTGCACCGGGGCGGTTCCGTCGTGGTCCTGCCGAAGTTCGACGCCGGCGCGGTACTCGCCGCGATCGAGCGGTACCGCATCACATCGTTGTTTCTCGTCCCGTCGATGATCTACGCACTGCTCGATCATCCGGCGTTCGCCGAGACGGATCTGTCCAGCCTGGAAACCGTGTTCTACGGCGCGTCGGCGATGTCGCCGGCCCGGCTGCGCGAGGCCATCGGAAAACTGGGCCCGATCTTCTTCCAGTTCTACGGTCAGACCGAGGCGCCGCAGACCCTGTTCGTGCTGCGCAAGGAGGAGCACGACCCGGACAGTCCGGCCCGGCTGGCCAGTTGCGGTCGACCGGTGCCATGGGTGCACATCGCCCTGCTCGACGAGGCCGGCGATCCCGTCCCGCCGGGCGAGCCGGGTGAGATCTGCGTCCGTGGCCCGCTGGTGATGAAGGGCTACTGGAACAAGCCGGAGGCGACCGCCGAGGTGTTCGCGGGCGGTTGGCTGCACACCGGTGATGTCGCCCGGCAGGACCCGGACGGTTTCTACACGATCGTCGATCGCCGCAAGGACATGATTGTCAGCGGCGGCTTCAACGTGTTCCCCCGCGAGATCGAGGATGTGCTGTCCGAGCATCCGGGGGTCGCCGCGTCCGCGGTGATCGGTGTTCCCGACCCGAAGTGGGGCGAGGCCGTGACCGCCGTCGTCGTGCGCCGTCCGGGCGTCGAGGTCTCCGTCGAGGAGTTGCGGGCGCTGGTCAAGGAGCGCAAGGGCCCGCACTACTCGCCCAAGACCATCGAGTTCACCGACGCCGTGCCGCTGACCGCCGTCGGCAAGCCCGACAAGAAAGCGCTGCGGGCCCGCTACTGGTCCGGCTCCGCCCGCCAGATCGGCTGATCATCCCCCTCCACGCGGGTGCCGTCGCCCAGGAGGCCGCCCTGACCGAGGCGACCCTCGCCGCCTTCGACCTCGACTGACCGCCGAGGTCACCAGGCTGGCCGGGCCCCTCGGAGGTGGTATCGGTGCCCCGGAGCGGCGTCGGGCGGGCTATACAGTGACTGGCACTCAGCGAGGTCGAGTGCCAGTCCGGGATTGCCCCTGAGAGGACCCAGCACGTATGGCAAAGATGATCGCGTTCGACGAGGAAGCCCGACGGGGCCTGGAGCGCGGCGTGAACCGGCTGGCCGACGCGGTGAAGGTCACGCTCGGTCCCAAGGGTCGCAACGTGGTCCTCGCGAACAAGTTCGGCGCCCCGACCGTGACCAACGACGGTGTGAGCATCGCCCGTGAGGTCGAGCTCGAGGACGCCTACGAGCGCATCGGCGCGGAGCTCGTCAAGGAGGTCGCGAAGAAGACCAACGACGTCGCGGGTGACGGCACCACCACCGCGACGATCCTGGCCCAGGCGCTGGTCCGGGAGGGTCTGCGCAACGTGGCCGCCGGCGCGGGCCCGCTCGGCCTGAAGAAGGGCATCGAGGCCGCGGTCGCCAGCGTGGTCGCCGAACTCCTGCGGACCGCCCGGGAGGTGGAGACCAAGGCGCAGATCGCCTCCACCGCCTCCATCTCCGCCGGTGACCCGGCGATCGGCGCCCTCATCGCCGAGGCGCTGGACAAGGTCGGCAAGGAAGGCGTCATCACCGTCGAGGAGAGCAACACCTTCGGTCTCGAGCTCGAGCTCACCGAGGGCATGCGCTTCGACAAGGGCTACATCTCGCCGTACTTCGTCACCGACGCCGACCGGCAGGAGGCCGTCCTCGACGACCCGTACCTGCTGATCCTCAACAGTAAGATCTCGGCGGTCAAGGACGTTCTCCCGCTGCTGGAGAAGGTCATGCAGACCTCGAAGCCGCTGCTCATCCTCTGCGAGGATGTCGAGGGCGAGGCGCTGGCCACCCTGGTCGTCAACAAGATCCGCGGCACCTTCAGGAGCGTCGCGGTCAAGGCGCCGGGTTTCGGTGACCGCCGCAAGGCCCAGCTGGAGGACATCGCGATCCTCACCGGCGGCCAGGTCATCTCCGCGGACATCGGCCTCACCCTGGAAAGCACCACGCTGGACCTGCTCGGCCGGGCCCGTCGGGTCGTCATCACCGCCGACGAGACCACCATCGTGGACGGTCTCGGTTCCGCCGAGCAGATCGAGGCCCGGATCAGCCAGCTTCGGAACGAGATCGAGTCGGCCGACACCGACTACGACCGGGAGAAGAGCCAGGAGCGCCTCGCGAAGCTCGCCGGTGGTGTCGCCGTCATCAAGGTCGGCGCGGCCACCGAGGTCGAGCTCAAGGAGAAGAAGCACCGCATCGAGGACGCGGTCTCCAACGCCAAGGCCGCCGTCGAGGAGGGCATCGTCGCCGGTGGTGGCGTCGCCCTGCTCCAGGCGTCCGGCCCGGCGTTCGAGCAGCTCACGCTCACCGGGGACGAGGCCACCGGGGCGGCCATCGTCCGCGTCGCCCTGGCCGCGCCGATCAGGCAGATCGCCTACAACAGCGGTCTCGAGGGTGGCGTCGTGGTCGAGAAGGTCCGCAACCTGCCCACCGGCCACGGCCTCAACGCCGCCACCGGGCAGTACGTCGACCTGATCGCCGCCGGCATCATCGACCCCGTCAAGGTCACCCGCTCGGCACTGCAGAACGCCGCGTCCATCGCCGCGCTGCTGCTGACCACCGAGGCCGTCGTGGCCAACGCCCCCGAGGACGTGGCCGCCGACGCCGCCGGGGTCGACGCCGCCATGCGCCAGCAGGGCTTCTGAGCCCGACCGGGCCTCCTGATCAGCCCTCGGGCCGGACCGCCGACAGCCACGCTCCGTGGCCAGCCGGCGGTCCGGCCCGCTGCGTCCGCCCATCAGCGGGCGGCCGGGATTGCCTTGCGGCAGAGCCCGGCGAGGACGTTGTCGATCCACCGGTGCGGTGAGATGTGGGCCATGAAGGCGTGGGTCGAGGAAGTGGCCGATGCGACGATCCGCGCGTGTCGTCGACACATCGAAAAGTGATCATGAAGTTCGACGGTCGTGGTCGGCCAGGACGGCCTGGGTGAGATCGCGCAGGCGGCGGGCTTCGATCAGGTCCCAGGCGTTCGACTCCAGGGCCAGGCGTCGCCCCTCCCGCACGGCGGTGAGACGGTCGCCGCCGGGCCCCAGGAAGGGCAGGATCTCCGCGACCGCCTGGCTGACCGGCCTGCCGATGGCGCGTAGCTCCTCGACCTGCGACGCGGTGACCGCGGAGTACTCGTACTCGCCGGCGAAGCTGGTGGCGACGACGCCGGGCAGGTTGATGACATAACGGATGCCGGAGTCCGCATGCCGGTCGAGGAAGTCCACGGCGAGCAGGTCGTTGAGCCGACCGGCCTGGCCCATCGCGCGCACGCCGTGATAGCCGGTCTCCCACTGGATGTCATGCCACCGGATCGGCGTCGTCAGACCGGCGCCACCGAAATTGAGCACGACCGGGTTCTCGGCCTGGCGCAGCGATCCGACCAGCCCGTGGCTGAACAGGAACCTGCTCAGGTAGAACAACGCGAAGTTGCTCTCGATACCGTCGGCGGTGAGCGTCCGAGCTGACCGGTGATACCGGGCGGCCAGGCTCGCGATCTTCTTGCCTTTGGTCGCGTTCGTGCCGATGACAAGAACGGTGTATCCGGCCGCGAGACAGTGTTCGGCCAGCCCCCGACCGATCCCGTCGGTGCCTCCGGTGATCACAGCGGTCTTCATGCGCGACGCTCCAGATCTCGACGCGGCACGGTCCGACGTACCCGCACCGCCAGCAACGACAGCGCACCGACCAGCCGGCATTGCGAGGCACGGACCGGACGCCGCCCCGACAATAGCCGCGGGCTGCGAACCGGCACGCCGGCACGGGCATCACGGATGAGCTGTGTGCGTGCGGCGAGGTCGAGGCTGGCTTCGTGGCAGGCCAGCCCCGCGATCAACACCCGACCCGACCCGGTCGTCCACCGCGACCGCAACGCCACCACCCCACCGGCCTTCCACCGCAGACGCCACCACTCCACCGACCGCTCGCTCACCCGCGAACCCGCCGCAACCTCCCGATTCAACGCACCCCGCTCGAACAACCCCGCGGCCTCCAACCCGACCCGGAAAATCAAAGATCAGTAAGGCTGACCGCTGTTCGCCCTGACCGGCGTCGGGATGGTCGTCCACCTCGTCCACCTCGTCCACACCGGCTGTTCACTCTCGACGCGATCTCTCTGTGGTGCACGGCGGTACACGTCCTGACCATCGCTCTGTTCGCCGTCATCGTGGCCGGACCCGCGATCGGCGACACGCCTGTCCTCGCCGTGGTCACTCTTGCCACCCAGACCGCGTCGACGCATAATGAAAATGATTCCCGTATCCGTAATCATTAGTGGCGGGCGGCTGAGGCATCGATCTCCCCGGCACCGCCCTGCACACCCGCGCCGCGCCCACCCGGGGTAACGGCGCCAACCACCCAGGAGGTACCTGTGTCCCTGACCGTGTCGCCCAGCCTGTTGACACAGGCCGAACAAGGCCATGTCGACGAGGCCGACTTCCTCGCCTGCATCCGCGAGTCCCTGCCCTACGCCTACGATCTGGTCGCGCGGCTCGCCGACGAACTGCCGGCCGCGGAGGGCGACTTCACCGACAACCAGATTCCGCCCGTCGGCGACGCAGAGCAGGGCCAACTGCTGCGGGCCATGGCCAGCACCGCGATCCGCGCGGCCCTGGAACGGCACTTCGGCGTGGCGCTGGCCTTCCAGAACTGCCACCGGCTCGCCGCCTTCCGGCCCCAGGCCACCGCCGGCGAGCAGTACCGGCGGTTCGTCTCCCCGCAGAGCCAGGTCCTCAACCAGCAACCGGGGTTCGTCAACTGCTGACGTAGCCGGAATCGTCATCAATCGCTGTCAGGCGTTTCGACGCGGTGGAGATGCGCGGGGCGACCGCGTTCGGCCGGTCGCCCCGTCCGACCGCGGTCGGGCCAAACACGCCGGGAGCCGTTTTTGATCTTCTAGGATACGAGACATGATGGCGCGCCCTGGACGACGGAGGTCGGGGTCCGGGTCGGGATCGCTCGAGGGAATCCGGGCCCGGTCCGCGCGCGAGAGCCGGCCGGGTTCCCGGTGTGAGCGGGGCGCCGTGCCCCACGTGGTGTCGTGAACTGGGCTGCGACGCCGGCGGGGCGTGGTGTCCGGGCCGGGTCGGTGGCGGCCATCGCCGTCGCCCTGGCCGTGGGCGCCCACTGGGCCGCGTGCGGGGTGGCTCCATCGGTCCCCGTCGTCCTCCTCGGGGTCGTCCTGGCCGGGCGGATCTGCTGGGGGGCATCGGCGGCACGGCTGTCGTGGCCGCGCCTCACCGGGCTCGTACTGGCTGTCCAGACCGGGTTGCACATCGCGTTCGCCGTCACCACCACAACCGGCAGCCCGCACCCGGCATCCACCACGGGCACGTCCGCGACCCATCTGGCGGCGATGACCCACGAGGCCGCGCGGGTGGACCTGCTTCCCGGCGGGCCGGCGATGATCGCGGCACATCTCCTCGCCGCGATCGGGCTGGCCTGGTGGCTCGCCGTCGGCGAGCGCCTGCTCTGGCGGGCCGCCCGAGGTGCCGTGACCGTGGCCCGCCGCGCCGCCGGCAGGCTGCGCCGCCGGGGCCTGTGCGTTCCGCCGGCCGCGGTCGGTCCGCTCCCCCGCCGGCCCGTCCACACCCGGACCTGCCGGCCCGTTCTGCTGCACCACATCGTCGTCCGCCGAGGCCCACCGGTCCGCGCCGCGGTCTGAGCGGTCCCACCGGCCCTCCAGCCGGCAGGCACCGCCGGTGACCGCGCCAGAACCTGGTGTCGCCCGTTCCGTCGCCGTGAGGTGGAACGGGATGTCGGCCGGTCAAGGTCCACACCCGCGTCCGGGGTGGACGGCGGGCCGACCTTCGAGCCTCGACCGGGTCCGACCTGCCTGGTGTGCCGGCCCGCCGCGCCGGCCAGGCCAGCGCGATTCCGGACCGGTCGGTAACCCGCGGAGTTGCCATGCCTGTGACAGTCATGCCGGTCGCGCACAGACGCGCGGCCGGCGAGTTGGAACGCGAGGTACTGGCCCTGCTCTGGGCCACGTCCGAACCGCTGATGCCCATGCAGGTCCAGCACCGGCTCGGTGGAGATCTCGCGCAGAGCACGATAGCGACCACTCTGCTACGGCTGGTGGCCAAGGGCCTCGCCGAACGGACACCGCATGGACGAGGATTCGCCTATCGGCCACTGCAACGAGCCGAGGACCACGCCGCGGTACAGATGGTGAAGCTCCTGCGCAGAGGCGACGATCCCGGCACGGTACTGCGCTACTTCGCCGGCCATCTCTCACCGGATCACCGCGGCCTTCTCCTGCAGGCCCTCAACGCGGGAGAACAGGGCTAGCGCAGCCAGAGCGAACCCACGCCCGTCGGGATGCCGTCGCCGTGCACCGGTGGCGGCATCCCGACGGCATGCAGACCGACGACGATCGACACCTCGGGGTCAAACTCCAGCCCAGGGCGTCGGCGTCGTGGCTGGAGTCGACGTCCGGTTCGCCGCCCGGCCACGCGCACCGCTAGGGTGGGCAGTATTGGTGTTGGTGCGCCGGGAAGTCTGGTCGGCAGCGTGTGACCTGACCCCTCGGCTAGGAGTCCCACCATGAGTCAGCCCCCGCCTCGCCGGTTCAGCGTGTTCGATCGCAGGTCGTGGCCCGAGACCCGTCGCATCGCCGCGATCCTGCGCCGGGAGACCATCGGTGGCGCGCTGCTGCTCGCGGCCACGGTCCTGGCCCTCGCCTGGGCGAACTCACCGTGGTCGGAGTCCTACCAGTCGATGCTGTCCTACCAGGTCGGCCCGTCCTGGGCGCACCTGAACCTCACCCTGGCCCAGTGGGCCGCCGACGGCCTGCTGGCGATCTTCTTCTTCGTCGCCGGGCTGGAACTCAAACGCGAGTTCGTCGCCGGGGACCTCCGCGACCCCCGACGAGCCGCGGTCCCGGTCCTCGCCGCCGTCGGTGGCGTGGCCGTCCCGGCCATGCTGTACACGCTGGTCAACCTCGGCGGTGACGCCGCACGCGGCTGGGCGATCCCGACCGCCACCGACATCGCCTTCGCCCTGGCGGTGCTCGCGGTCATCGGCCGGCATCTGCCGTCCGCGCTGCGGACCTTCCTGCTCACCCTCGCGGTCGTCGACGACCTGATCGCCATCGTCATCATCGCCGTCGTCTACACCCGGGATCTCCGCGTCCTCCCGCTGCTGGGCGCCCTGGTGCCGCTGGCGGTGTTCACCCTGCTGGTGCAACGCCGGGTGCGTTCATGGTGGCTCCTGCTGCCTCTGGCCGCCGCCACCTGGACACTCGTCCACGCCTCCGGCGTGCACGCCACCGTCGCCGGCGTGCTGCTGGGCTTCGCCGTGCCGGTGCTGCGCAGCAAGCGCGCCGGTGGACCCGACGCGGGCCCCGGGCTGGCCGAGCACTTCGAACACCGCTGGCGACCCCTCTCCGCCGCAGTGGCGGTACCGGTCTTCGCGTTCTTCTCCGCCGGAGTCACCATCGGCGGCCTGAACGGACTGACCGACGCGCTCTCCGACCGCGCCGCCGTCGGCATCGTCATCGGCCTCGTCGTCGGAAAACCACTGGGCATCATGACCGCCACCTACCTGGTGGCCCGCTTCACCCGTGCCACCCTCGACGACGGGCTGGCCTGGGTCGACGTCCTCGGCCTGGCCGTCCTCGCCGGTATCGGATTCACCGTCTCCCTGCTCATCGGCGAACTGGCCTTCGGCACCGGCAGCACACGCGACGACCACGTCAAGATCGCCGTCCTGACCGGCTCCCTGCTCGCCGCCCTGCTGGCCGCCGTGGCCCTGCGCCTGCGCAGCCGTGTCTACCGCCGGATACAGGAAGCGGAAACGGTCGACCGCGACCACGACGGTATCCCCGACATCTACCAGGACCGGGCCTGACCGACAGCCAACCGAACCAGTACGCCCCACCCATCCCGGCCATCCCGGGTGACAGCATGGTCAGCTGGTTTCGGCGGGCTGGGTCGATTCGCTGGGGAGGTTGGCGGTCCAGCGTTCCTCGACGCGGCCGAAGTACCAGACAGCGAGCGCGATGGCCCAGGCGAGGAAGAAAAGGCCGACGATGCCGTAGCCGGCGTAGTCGAGGTTGATGTTGGCGATCCAGGCGAACGGCCCGGACTCGATCGTGAACCGGTCAGCAAGGACACCGACAAGTTCGATCGTGCCGATAACGAGCGCAACGATCACCGAGATGGTGGTGATGGTCAGATTGTAGAACACCTTGCGAACCGGACGGGCGAATGCCCAGCCGTAGGCGGCGTTCATGAACACACCATCAATGGTGTCCATGAGACACATGCCGGCGGCGAACAGGATCGGCAGCACAAGGATCGAGTAGAAGGGCAGGTCGAACGCCGCGGCGCCGCCGGCGAGGACGAGCAGGCCAACCTCGGTCGCGGTGTCGAATCCGAGGCCGAACAGCACACCGATCGGGTAGATGTTCCACGGCTTGGTGACCGTCCTGGTCAGGCCACCGAGGAAACGGTTCATAAAACCGCGGGAGTCCAGCCGTCGCTCGAGTTCCTGCTCGTTGTAGTGCCCGTTGCGCATCTCGCGGAAGACCTTGACGATGCCAAGCAGGGCGGCGAGGTTCAGGATCCCCAACACCCACAGGAAGACACCTGAGACCGACGGGCCGATCACGCCGGTGATGGTGTGAAGCCTGGAGGAGTCGTCCTCGACCGGCCCGACCAGGGACTTGATACCGACCGAAAGCAGGAACGCGAGCGCGAAGACGATCGTCGAGTGGCCGAGGGAGAACCAGAACCCGACCGAGAGCGGTCGGCGTTGCGGGCCCGCACCTTCGGCTTCCCGCGCCGTGTTGTCGGCGATGAGCTTACGAGTGGTGTTGTCGACAGCGGCGATGTGGTCGGCGTCGAAGGCGTGGCGGAGTCCGAAGGTATAGGCCAGGACGCCGACCCCGGCGGTGAACACCGGATGGTCGCCGCCGAGATGGTAGCCATGCGGGGTGACAAGGGTGAGCAGAACGACAAATCCCACCACGTGCAGCAGGACGATAAACGCGGTCATCCCCGCCAGGGACCGCTTGTCCGCCCCCGTGAGGCTGTGCCGGAACCGGGCCAGCCGCCTCGGCAGGGACGGCTCGCCGACGCCGGGGGATGGGTGGGCCACCAGAGGTCTCCTCACTGCGGGGAACAGGCTCGACG
Organism: Frankia umida; assembly: GCF_023242945.1. Classification (NCBI taxonomy): domain Bacteria; kingdom Bacillati; phylum Actinomycetota; class Actinomycetes; order Frankiales; family Frankiaceae; genus Frankia; species Frankia umida. Next base: position 281,834 of record NZ_JALKFT010000003.1, on the reverse strand, counting down.
CGGGCCCAGGAGGGAATGGGCCGGGCGCAGGCCGAGCGGCCACGCGGAAGCAGGACCCACATCGCTCGGCTGGATCGGCGAGTGGTCCGTGTCGTGACTGCGGGGCACCGGATCGGACAGGTCAGCCGGAGGCGCCGGAAGGGCTCCGTCGACCCGCCGGCATCAACACAGATGCAACTATGTCGCTCTTGCAAGGATGTTGCAACTGGCATGATGTGGGGCCGACCGCGCTGGTTTGGCTGATGGGGCGCCGTCAGGCGGCCCATCAGCGCTCGCGGCGTCCATAGATGGCAAGCGTCGCGGGGCCGACGACATCCAGCCCGGGGATCGCCGCCAGATGCGCGACCGCGCCGGGAGCGGGTTCGGCCGGGCTCCGCGATCTCGCGCAGCGTGCCGCAGCGGGTACACACGACATGCAGATGGGGCTGTTCGGCCGCCCCAGGGCGGCTGCTACGTCAGCGATGAGCTGCCGCAACCGCGCCTGTTCGTCGCGCAGGATGTGGCCGCGGCTGGTCTCGGCGCCGAACTGGCGCCGGCTGGCCTGCAGTCGCTCGTACTCCGCCCGGGGGACAGTCGCGAATTCTTCGTCATCTTCTTCGTCATCGTCGACCGGCCGTCGGGGCTTCACAGTCTCCGCCACAGCTTCTCTGGCGTCCGGGCGATTACCCATTCGGATGAAATGTAACTCTCAGTGACATAATCATGGCAGGTGAGCCGCACAGGACACGCTCACGTTCCGCACCTCCCGGCTCGCCAGAGTCGGGCACTACCAGACGGTCCTTGCGGGATCCCAGAAGCCCACCCCGCGATGATCGGCCCCAGCCCGGTGGCCGTGGCGCGACCCCAGGGTTCCCGTCGAACCTGCCCGCTCCGGTCACACCGAGCCGGCTGGCCACATTGTCCGTTCTGTTCTCAGTTGTTGACAGGAACCCGGTGGAAACCAGATAATCCGATTGCTTGTGCGAGGAAGCCGGTGAAATCCCGGCACGGTTGCGCCACTGTGACCGGCCCGTCCGTCCTTCGGGGCGGCGGGGCGGGAGTCAGACCCGAGCACCAGCAGTCCAACCAGTCGGGACGCACAATCCCAGGGGGCACCTATGACGACACCCATCGCCGATCCGCAGTCGCGGCATCGGTCGATCTCCTTCCCGCTGACGGCTCGAGCGGCGGCCTTGGGCCTGACCGCGCTGCTGTCGCTGCTACTGCTCTACTTCATCGGAGTCGATCAGGGCGCCACGTCGATGTTCGGCTCGGATACGCATATCCACGAGTTCGTCCATGACGCGCGTCACTTCCTCGGCTTCCCCTGCCACTGAGCAGGGGTTGACGACGCGGATGCGGCGGCGGTCGCGCCACGAGACCGGGCTGGTTTCCCTTCCCGATGACTCGCGTTCTGGCCGGCCATCTCCCTGCTTCGGCATTCTTCCGGCATTTGGTTCACTGACCGGCAGAAATTCCGGGTGATAGCAGCACAATCAGCCAGTACTTCTTGCGGGCAGATAATTTTCAGCATATTTTTGCCATGTCGTGGTGTTCGGGAAGCCGGTGACAGGCCGGCGCGGCCCTCGCCACTGTGATCGGGATTTCCCGGCCTTTTCCACGTCGTCCGCGTGGAGTCACTGGGCTGCTGTTGCGCCTGGGAAGGCGGGCCGGGGAAGGCTTACCCGTCAGCCAGGAGACCGGCCACGGCATCCGAGTGACCCTTCCACGAGGTGTTGGAGAGGCGGTCCGCGTGCGCGCGCCGACATACCTTTTTCTTCCCATCGATGCCGGACGACGCCACCGCGGCGAGCCCGGGAGATCCGATCCGTCCCCTGCGCGGTCGCCGAGGTGGGCGCGCCGCTGCCGTGGTGGCGTCCGGCCGCTGGTCGCTGTCCTCGCCGCGCTCCTTGCCGCGGTGTCCCTCGGTGCCTGCGGGGACGACGACCCGGGGTCGGCGGGCGGAACCGACGCCCGCGGCTGCATCACCGACTTCAGGCAGGACACCGACTACTTCCCGGTCAAATCGACGTTCAGCCACGCCCGAAACGTCACGATCAGCTATCACCAGAGCTATCAGGTACTCACCGTCAAACAGCCCTACCCGGATGGCCGGCCCGAGTCCTATGTGCTGGTGCACTGCGGCGCGCCCGCGCCGACGCTCACCGGCGCGCTCGGATCAGCGCCACGGATCGAGGTGCCGATCCGCAGCCTGTACTCGGGATCGACGACCCATCTGCCGCTGCTCGTCGACCTGGACCGCACCGACACCCTGACCGGGGTGGCCAGCGCCGCCAGCGTCGTCAACGCCGACATCCGCCGCCTGATCACCGAGGGCAGGGTCACCGAGTACGCCGCCGGCGGGAAGATCAACGTCGAGAAGGTCGTCACCGGCCGGCCGGACGTGCTGATGACCGACGGCACCGACTCACCGGACTACGCCGCCATCCGGCGCGGCGGGGTCCCGGTCGTCGCCAACGCCGAATGGCTGGAGGGCGACCCACTCGGCCGCGCCGAATGGATCAAGGTGATGGCCGCGCTCACCGGCGACGAGGAGAAGGCCGGCAAGGTCTTCGACCGGATCGCCGGCGACTACACCGCGATCGCCGCGAAGGTCAGCGGTGCCGGTCAGCAGCCGGTCGCCGTCCTGCCGGGCTCGATGTACCAGGGCACCTGGTACATGCCCTCGGGCGGCAGCTACGTCGGCAAGCTTCTCGCCGACGCCGGTGCCGGCTACCCGTGGTCGGGCACCCGCGACACCGGCAGCCTGGAACTCGCCTTCGAGGCGGTGTATGCCAAGGCCGGGTCCGCGCCGATCTGGCTCGCCGACGGCGAGTGGAAGACGATCGGCGACGCGACGAAGGAGGACTCCCGTTACGGCACGCTGGCCGCGACCCGCGCCGGCGGCCAGGTGTGGACGAACACGCTGGTGATCGGCCCTGGTGGCGGTAACGACTACTGGGAACGCGGGGTCACCGGCCCCGATCTCGTCCTCGGCGACCTCGTCGCGATCCTGCATCCCGACCTGGCGAAGGACCACCGGTTCGCCTTCTACCGTCGGCTGACCTCATGAGCCGGGCATCGTGACCGCGGGCCTGCCCGCCGGCGGCGTCGTCGTCGATCATCGACTGGCGGTCGACGCACAGGCGACCGGTGCTCCTGCGGCCGTGGCCAGGCGGCGGCCGGTCGGCGCGCTGCTCGGCCTCGCCGTCGCGACCGCGGCGATGTTCCTGCTCGCCGTCGCGGTCGGCTCGGTGTGGGTGCCGTTGCCGGACACCCTGCGGGTGCTCGTCGGCGCGGACCCCACCGATCCACGCTGGTCGGTGGTGATCACACAGGTGCGGCTGCCACGGGCGGCGACGGCGGCGCTCGCCGGTACCGCCCTCGGGGTGGCCGGCCTGCAGATGCAGACCCTGTTCGGTAATCCGCTGGCCGATCCGTACTCGCTCGGGGTGAGCGCCGGGGCGAGCCTCGGCGTCGCCCTCGTGGTCACCGGTGCCGGCGGGTCGGCGGGGGCGTTCACCGCCGGCGCCATCGGTACCGGGCGGGTCGCGGTCGTCGCCGCCGGTGCCCTGGGCGCGGCCGTGGTGCTGTCCGCGGTGCTGCTGCTCGCCCGCTGGGTCCGCTCGGTCGTCACCCTGCTCGTCATCGGCGTCATCGTCGGCGCGGCGGTGTTCTCGTTCATCGGGCTGCTGCTGACCTGGACCGCGCCGCAGCGTGCCCTGCAGTACTGGACCTGGCAGCTCGGCAGCTACTCCGGGGTCTCCCCCGGCGACCTCGTCGTGTTCGCGCCGACGATCGGGGCCGGCCTGCTGCTCGCGCTCGGTTCGATGAAGCCGCTCAACGCCCTGCTGCTCGGGGAGAACTACGCCCGCACCGTGGGGGTGCACGTCCGCCGGCTGCGTACTGTCACCCTGCTCGGCGCATCGCTGCTCGCCGGGACGGTGACGGCGTTCTGCGGCCCGATCAGCTTCCTCGGCATCGCCGTGCCGCATCTGGCCCGCCGGCTGCTCGCCACCGCCGACCATCGTGTTCTGCTGCCCGCCTGCGCGCTCGCCGGGGCGGTCGTGTCGCTGTTCTGCTCGATCGTCGCCCAGGTGCCCGGTACCGGTCTGGCGCTGCCGATCAACATCGTGGCCTCCCTGATCGGCGCGCCGATCGTCATCGCGGTGCTGCTGCGGGCCAGCTCTACCGTCGCGAGAACCGTCTGATGGCCGACGTCGAGCGTCCCGACCCGGCCGACCCGATCGACCCCACCGACCCCGCCGGCCTGGCCAACCCGGCGACGACCGGCGGGCTGCGGCTGGTCGGTCTGACCATCGGCTACCGGCACGGCCGACGGCGCACCGCCGTGCTGACCGGCCTGACCGCGCTCGCCCGCCGCGGCGAGCTCACCGTCCTGCTCGGCCCGAACGGCACCGGCAAATCCACCCTGCTGCGCACCCTCGCCGGCCTGCAACCACCGCTGGCCGGCCGGATCACCCTCGACCGCGCGGACCTCACCGCCCTGACCCCGCGGGAGCGGGCCCGCCGCATCGGCGTCGTGCTCACCGACCGGGTCGACATCCCCCTGGCCCGCGGCCGCGACCTCGTCGCCCTCGGCCGCCACCCGCACACCGACCTCACCGGCCGGCTCACCGACCACGACCGGGAGACCATCGACTGGGCGATCACCGCCGTCGGCGCGAGGCCCCTCGCCGACCGGCTCCTCGACGAACTGTCCGACGGTGAACGCCAACGGCTGTTCGTCGCCCGCGCCCTCGCCCAGCAGCCGTCGGTGATCCTGCTCGACGAGCCGTCGGCCTTCCTCGACGCACCGTCCCGGGTGGCGCTGACCGCACTGCTACGGCGACTCGCCCGCGACCGCGACCTCGCCGTCGTCGTCTCCACCCACGACCTCGAACTCGCCCTGCGCGTCGCCGACGCCACCTGGCTGCTCGACGCAGGCGGCACGCTGCACACCGGGAGCCCCGAGGAACTGATCCTCGACGGCCGCATCGCCGCCACCTTCGACAGCGACGAACTCCACTTCGACCCGATCACCGCCGCCTTCGTCCCCCGCCCCCCGATCGTCGGCACCGCCCGGGTACGGCCCGACCGGGTGGCCGAGCCGACCGCGATGGTCGGCGCCCTCGAACGCGCCCTGCGCCGCGAGGGATGGCAGATCACCGCCACCGGCCCCGTCGACCTGGAGATCGCCCCGATCGCGGCACCCGCCGGGTTCCACGGCGCCGCCGACGGCCTGACCACCTCGTTGCCGGACCTGCCGGCCGCGCTGCGCTGGATCCGTTCCCACACCGCGGCACGGCCCGACAGCGGCTGGTCCACCCGCCACGCCGACCCTGCACACACCACGGCGACCCTCGCGGGCCTGGCCGACGTCGGCCCCTACTTCGCCGTCGAGCTCACGGCCCCGGCCCGACCAGCCACATCGCACGCCCCGGCCCCCTCTGGCCCAACCCCCTCGGGCGCCATGGCTGAAGGTGGTGCGCTGTCGGCGCCGGTCGACGGGTTGTACCGGCCCGGCGGTCCCCTCGCCGCCGCCGTCGACGAGCTCGGTGGACGACTGGGCACCGTCGAGCGGCGCGTCGCCGCGTCCACCCTGTTCCTCGGCTACGCGGCCCGGCTGTGGTCGATCGCCCTCGGCTGCTGGGAACGTGGTGGCACCGTCCCCGGTCTGCCCGCCGACCGGCTCGGAATCATCTCGGTGACCAGTTCACCCATCCGCCTGCTGCTCACCGACCCCGACGGCTGGTCCCCCACCGACCCGGACGATCTCGCCACCGCCGCCAGGCTGCTGATCGCGGCGGTCATCGACGGCCACCTGCGCCCCCTGGCCGCCGCGCTGCGCACCGAGACCCGCATCGCCCCCGGCCTGCTCTGGGGCAACGCCGCCTCCGCGCTCGTCGGCGCCACCCGCATCCTCGACCGCGAGATCACGACCCATACCCACGACGGGCCACAGCAGACCCCCAGCGAGGTCCGCGACCGGGCCCGCCGGCTCGGTCGACTCGTCGACACCGTCCTCGCCACACCGCCGCTGTCCGGCGCCGCCCACTACCGCCACCATGCCGACGGCACCCCGGACCTGACCACCTTCCTGCGCCGAAGCTGCTGCCTCTACTACCGCACCCCGACCGGCGGCACCTGCGCGGACTGCCCACTGACCCACGCACCCGCCGCCGGGCACCCTCGCGGCGGGCGACAGCGAACGGAGAAACCATGACCACCGCGGCCGGCTACCGGACCGTCGAGGAGTTCGGCACCGGCACCCTGCACCTGTTCGAGCTGCCCACCGACGAGCACACCCTGCTCGACATCCTCACCTATCTGTTCACCGAACAGTGGGCCCATATCAGCTTCGGGGTCCTCGTCCAGGGCGCCGCCTGGGAGATCACCACCGAGCAGCCGGCCCGACGGATCTCGATGTACGACGGCTACGCCACCATCGACCTGGGCCGCTGGCACTTCCACCTGTGCATCGGCGAGCACACCGCCAGCGGCCCCGAACTCGGCCGGGCCCGCCGCTGCGCCCGCGCCGAGCTCTACCGCCGCCTCGACCCGGGCGGCATCCCGATGAGCTGGGCCTTCCGCATGATCAACGGCATCGGCGAGCAGATGACGACAGTCTTCCTGCCCAACCCGTTCCTCAGCGACGTCCAGCAGCCACTCGACCCACCCGACTTCACCCGCCTCGCCGCCTGGGACCACCTCCGCGCCACCCACCTCGACCTCGACCCCGACCCGCTCGACCGCACCGGCACCGGCTTCCACCACGGCTGACCACCCGGAGCCGCCCTGCATGAAAGCCGGCCGGTCCGTAACGTGCGGGGCGCACGCACGTTGGCTGAGGTGGTCCCCGTTCTTCGGACAGTGATCCATATGAGGGATAATTGATCCGCGAGCGGAGGAGATCAATGAGTCAGTCGCGGAGGCGGTTCACGCCCGAGTACAAGGACGAGGCAGTGAAACTCGTCATCGATTCGGGCCGCCCCACCTCGGCGGTCGCGAAGGATCTCGGTATCAACGAGGGAATACTGGGGAGCTGGGTCGCGACCTGGCGGCGGGCGCACCAAAACGAGGAAGAACCGCTGTCGATGTCCGAACGGGCCCGGCTCCGCGAGCTGGAGAAAGGGAACCGGGAACTCCGGATGGAGCGCGAGTTCCTCTCAAAAGCGACCGCCTTCGTGTGTCACGAACGTGAGGTGGCGCCGGTCTGGTAGACCCGGCAGTGCGGAATGGTGCTGTATGGGAGATGGAGGATTGGCCCCTCCGTGGCCGCCTTGCAGGAGGAGGCCGCAAACCACCGCGAGCTGCGCCGGTCAAGAGCCGGGGTGGTGAGCGTCGCGGAAAAGGCGCGCTGTCAGCGCGTCAGGTGTGAGTCAGGAAGGCGAGCGGAAGCGGACCACCGATGACGTGTCGAAATGCTTACCGCCGGCTCATTGGGCGGAGGACGAAGACGACGGCGGCGAATGTGGCTGTGGAGGACGGCGACTTCTAATTTAAGGTCTTCGAGATCGGGTCAGATTCTGCCGTGACGGCGTTGATCGCTCTGAGACACAGCGTTAGTGATCCGAATGGCCGTCGTCTTCGGTCAGGTCGCGGACCCGGCCGACCTGGTAGCCGAAGCGCGCCGCCTGCTCCGTGCAGGCGGCCTGTTTATCGCCAACGCCTTCACCATCGAGGACGGCACCTACGGCGAAGGCGTAGCAAATCGCGGAGCACACCTTCGCCTACCGGGACACTTTTTTCCGATACTACACCGAGGATGAGATGGCGGCACTGTTCACGGACTGGAAAATTCTCGATCTCCGACGGGTCTCACGGGACGACCCGCCGCATGGGGACTTCCGACCCTATCCACACCGGCACGATAACTGGATTGTCTATGCGGCCCCACTGAAAGAAGGCCGGTAGCCCCCGTCAAATTCACTGCCCAGACTTCCGGAAAGATGGGAGCAGAACGCAAATGCCTGGCCAGACTTTAGAGCATTTTGGGTATCTGCTGGATCGATTCGAAACCCTGCTGGGACCACTCCAATCAAGCCCATTGAGATCTCTGTCCAAGGGCAGCCTCGTCGGATAGATCTAAAGCTGGAAAGCTACAACATCACCGGATCCATCAAGGCGCGCACTGCCTATGGGCTGGTACGGGGCCTGGTGGACGACGGCGTATTGCAAAACCAGATAACTACTCAAGGTAACAGTCCGCCGAGCTGGGACTGCGCCGGCCCGGGCTGAGCGCCGCCGTTGGTGGCTCCATGCCCGGCCCCGCGGGCTGTCAGCAGGTCCTGCACATGGCGATGGCCGGCCCCCAGAGACAGGGGCTGGCTATCGCAGTCCGGCTATCGCGGCGGGCGGTTGACCGCGGCGATGACGGCGTGGATCGAGGCGGTGAGCACGGAGGTGTCCTGCCCAACGCCCCAGCTTTCCGTTCCGTCCTGGCTGATCTGGACGTAGGCCGTCGCGAGACTGGTCCCGGCACGGTCCACAGCATGTTCGCTGTAGGCGACGATTTCCGCCTCGATACCGATTCCGGCGAGCATCGCTGTCAGCGCCGCGAGCGGACCGTTGCCGGTCCCTCTGGCCTGCGTCTCATTGCCGGAGAGTGACAGCTCGGCAACGAACTCGTGTTCACCCGCAGCCACCTCGATGGTCCGCCAGGCGGACAGAACGACCGGCCCGTCATACACCGGAGCCAGGTAGCGAGTCTGGAACATCTCCCACAACTCCTTGGGCGCGAGCTCCCTGCCGTCGCGATCCGCGGTCTGCTGCGCGGCCTGGGCGAAGTCGACCTGCAGGCTCCTGGGAAGTTCCAGGCCGTAGTGCAGGTTCAGCAGGTGGGCGATGCCACCTTTGCCGGACTGGCTGTTCACGCGGATCAGTGCCTCGTAGGTACGCCCGACGTCCGCCGGGTCGATCGGCAGGTACGGAACAGCCCACGGAGCCCGGTCCGTCGGCACCGAGAGCTCGGCGGCGCGGGCCTGTGATGTGCCAGCCCCTTGCTGATCGCGTCCTGGTGGGTTCCGGAGAAAGCGGTGTAGGCCAGCTCGCCACCGTAGGGATGGCGTGGGTGGACCGGCATCCGGTTGCAATGCTCGACGGTCTCCCGGACAACATCGATGTCCGAGAAGTCGATCATCGGGTTGACGCCCTGGGAGTAAAGGTTGAGGGCAAGGGTGACCAGGTCGACGTTGCCGGTGCGCTCACCGTTTCCAAACAGGCAGCCTTCGACCCGCTGCGCGCCGGCGAGCAACGCCAGCTCCGCGCACGCGACACCGGTGCCGCGGTCGTTGTGCGGGTGGACGGACAGGATCACCGACTCCCGGCGGTCCAGACCGCGGTGCATGTACTCGATCTGGTCCGCGTAGATGTTCGGGGTGGAGATCTCGACCGTCGCCGGCAGATTGTGGATGACCGGTCGTTGCGGACAGGCATCCCACAGTGCGGTCAGAGTGTTACAGATCTCCAGCGCGAAGTCAGGCTCGGTCGCGTTGAAGACCTCGGGGGAGAACTGGAAGCGGACATCCGGGCAGCCCGGAACCTCGGCGAGCCGGGCCATGTGCCCCGCGGCGTCACGTGCCAGCGCCAGCAGGTCCGCACGGTCACGGCCGAGGACGACCTGCCGCCATACCGGTGCCGTCGCGACGAACCCACAGCGGTGCGGTGTCGACACGGCGCATCGGCCAGGTCCGACTGGATGGGTCGATTCCTGGCAGCTCCACTCGTTCGTGGATGGGCTTGTACCGCTGGTTGGGCATGGAGTTGGGGCGCTGCGGGTTCCACCTCGGCGCGTGTGCCGGCACCGTGCCCTGGGGGCGGATCAGTGTGGGAAAGCTGATCATAGTGGCGAGGGAGGCGGGGGCTGGTGAAGCGTCGGCCTGTGCCGCCGCAGAATGCGCCATGGTCGCGTGATCGGACATGGAGTGGCGGCCTTTCGGGCTCGGTCCTACATGGTCGACCGGCGGCACGACACTCCACCGCGGCGGGGCGCCGGTCGCGTCAGGCTCCGCCGCGGCGGAGAAGAAGCAGCCACACGCCCGGCGTCACGGTAGTAGCATATCCCACACCTCAGCTCCTCCGACAACCTGTGGGATTCGATGGCTCTTGGCGTGTTGCGTCCAACGTCGCTGGTTGACCAGGCGACACGGCGCCTACGTGAACAGATCACCAGCGGCGAGTGGCCCGTCGGTACCCGACTGCCTGGGGAGACCACGCTTGCGGCGACCCTTGGAGTCGGACGCTCCACCGTTCGCGAGGCGCTGCGCGCACTCTCCGGAGCGGGTCTGGTGCAGTCCCGACAGGGAGCCGGCGTGTTCGTCATCGCTATGGAGCCGACACAGGACTGGCGAGAAGTGCTGCGCCGCGCCGCGGTGGCGGACATCTACGAGGTGCGGATGCTCATGGAGGTACAGGCGGTGCGGCTGGCCGCGCAGCGGCGCACCGACCTGGAGATGAACTCCTTGCGAGAAGCTCTCGACCGAAGACGGGAGGCGGCGACCGGCAGCGACGAGGCCTTCGTCGATGCCGACATCGCCCTGCACGTGGCCGTTGTCGCAGCCGCACGCAACCCGGTGCTCGACGGGCTGTTCACGGAGTTCGTTCCCACTCTGCGCCGAGGGCTCATCGAACTGGTTGAGTTGCTGGGTCTCCGCGCCGCCGACGTCAACCACGGCGACGCGGCGCATGCCGCCCTCGTCGACGCCGTGGTTGTCGGAGATGGCGAGCGAGCCAGCGAGATCCTGCGAGCCGAACTCGAGCAGACTCTGGCCCTGCTCCGAGCACCGAGGACGTGAGTAGTGAGGCCTGGCGCAACGCGCGGCCAAGCCCATCGCGTGGGTGCGGTCGGCGTCGGCCATGTCGGCCCGGATCTGGGCGACCTCACCGGCGATGTCGGATCTCTGGGCGAGCTGACGGATACGGTCGTTGCCGCGGATGAAGGTGATGTCGCCGTCGGTCGTGTTGTTGTCGGTCACGGGGTGCCTCCCTGCTGGCGTAGCCAGGCGTCGACGAGCGCTTCGCCACGGGTGGCGGCGCTGGCGTGGAACACGTCGCCGACCGCCTTCTTGCCGAAACCGATCAAGGCGAGCACGACATGGTCGTCAGCCGGGAACCAGCAGATGATCCGGACAGCGAGCTCCGGATCGAACCGGTGCGCGACGCGTCCACAGGCAGGCAATATCATCTAGCGGCCCTGCACACGAGGGCGCGAGTGGCTGCGGCGAGCCGGTAGGGACACCCTCCGCTACGCAGCGTCTACCCCGTGGCCCTACCAGGCGGTCCTGGAACTCCGCACCCAGGAAACGAACCCATGCAGCGAAAATCGCGCATAACGAACAAACAGCACGGGCCTGCTGCGAGCTTGGGGTAACCGAACGAATCGGCTATCGCTATCGGTGCTGGTCGAAGGTATCTCGATCAGCTACCTTCAGTAGCTACACAAATACGGATGGTGCCCCCAACGGGATTCGAACCCGTGCTACCGCCTTGAAAGGGCGACGTCCTGGGCCACTAGACGATGGGGGCGGGCAGTGATCGACGCTTGGGTGGTTCTGAACCCACCTGATGGCCCGGGTCCACCTGACGATCGATCCTGTAAAGCACTGCCAGCATAGGGGACGGCCTGGCCAGCAGACAAACCCACGTACGGATTCGTCGTGCTACCCGCCGCCCAGAGCCGGATGTGGGTCCATCCAGCGGTAGCGGCTGTGGAACAGCGCGCGGATCGGCCGGTCACCGATGCCGACCGTATGGCTGATGGCCGGAGCGACCGAAGCAGCCGGAGCAACGGATCGGGCCGGACCGGCGGGGTTGGCACCGACGGCGACAGCCGCGAGGTCGAAGGACATCGTGACGTCGTCCGCCCGGTCCAGGGGAGTGTTCGGGTCGTAGAGGCGCAGGGTCACGATGGTGCCGGTCTGCTCGTAGGCGTAGGCAAGCACCTGGTGGTTCAGGCCGAGTTGGAGCGGGTCGGCGGAGTGGACGGTGATGATGCCGAGGGGGGCGAGCCGGCCGGTGTCGAGATCAAGGCGGATCCGCGGCCACTCCCGCGGCAGGCTGCGCGCGGCCCCACCGGGGCGACCCGGCGCACCCGGCTGGCCCGGCAGCGGCCACCGGCGGCTGGCCGGACGTTCGTCGGGGGCCCGCATCAGCCCGTAGTAGCGCAGGACGCCGCGGGGCAGGTCGAAGCTCGCGAACAGGCGGCGGACCAGGTAGGCGTACAGAGGTGAGCCACGACGCGGCGGTTCCACGTCCAAGGGCGGCGCCAGGCCGGCCTCGAACAGATCCCGGACGGCGAAGATCATGCCACCGCAGAGCCCGCGGCTGGCATCGCCGACACCGAGGGCGGGCCGCCCGGCCGGCGGACCGGGCAGGACGAAGCCGACCTGCCGGGGCAGCGCGAGGGTGAGCAGCGGCTCGGGGGCGAAGCTGTTGGTGAACCGGAACGCCCGGGTGCTCGGCAGGAAGCCGGGCACCGCGGAACGCACCGTAGACCGAGCGGCATCACTCACGACGCCCACCGTTCGAGCACGGCTCCGCCCATCCCTGGATCACCGTGTCTCCCGGTGTCATCGAAGCGCGATGCCTTCCCGGTGATGCCGCGCACCTACCCAGGCCTGGACGCTGCCGGGCGTACGCGGGATGAGACCGACGGACGGTCCTCGAACCGTCCGTCGGTTCCCCAAAAGGTCCACCCTGTGCCCTCCCGGTGCTCAGGTGGTCCTCACACGTGTGACGTCGGCGCGCGGAGAAACACGTCTCGACCTCGGGCGTCCCATCACGCCCAGGCCGATCGTCCGCACTCCGACGCACGGCGCTCAGGCCGCTCGTGGGTGGCGCGGACGGCGTCTCCAACCAGTGCCGTCACACGTCAACGCATGCGTGCTCTAGATATCGCCTCCCAGGCTTGGGACCCCCTTCAGAAGGGCGCGCACCTCGGCCTCCCGGTACCGGCGGTGCCCGCCCAGGGTCCGAATCGACGTGAGCTTGCCTGCCTTCGCCCACCGGGTAACGGTCTTCGGGTCAACCCGAAACATGGTCGCTACCTCGGCCGGAGTCAGCAACGGCTCGGCGTCCGGCGTACGTGTCGTCATTGTGTTGGCCTCCCGTCACAGAGCGTCGCTCCGTCCCATACAGATCGTGCATCCTTCGGGGGCATTTCGGACATGGCACGTCAGGACCATCTGCTGACTAGTCACAGCTCGTCCGAAGCCGACGGCGACTCTGTGTTAACCGAATGCGTCGTTCAGCTTGCAGATTCCCGTGCTTGCAGGGGTCTCCAGCGAACCAGGACGCGCTCGTAGGCCTCCGCCGCAAGATCTGTTCGCCCACGGCGTAACGCACCGACTGCCTCCACGATGTCCTCTACGGAGCTGTCGCGCCTAAGCATGTCGTCGTCGAGCAGGTCAACTAGCCCGTCGTAGTCCAGTTCGACCCTGCTCTGCGGATGGAAGGACCCCAGCCAACGGGCCAGATCGCCGACCCCTTCCACGGTGGGCCCCTCGGAGGAGGCCGCGCGCAGGGTCTCCACCGACTCGACGGCCCGGGCCGCCCGCCGCCGGGCGAGGCTCATCGTGGTCCGGTAGATCATCGACCGTTCGGCGGTGTCCCCGGTGACCAGGGACCGCTCGGCCGGGTCGAACAGCAGGAACCAGGGCGGCGGCACCATCCAGGTGCACGACTGGACGTGGACCTTCAGCGTCGGGCGCCGGGACTTCCAGCGATCGAGCTCCACCTCGGCCGGGTCGGTGATCCGCCGCGGCAGGAACGCCTCCGCGACCCGGTCGGGCAGGACGGACCGGAACTCCAGCGCCGACTGCCACACCCGCAGCTGCGTCGACCAGGGGCAGACGAACATCAGCCCGTCGATCCACTGCACGAACGCCGACTCGTCCGCGACATCCAGGGTCGGCCGGACGGCGGCCAGCAGCGAGACGACGCGTTCGCTGCGGGAACCGGCCCGACGCGAGGGCGGCCCCGCGGCCGCGTAACGCTGCCAGCGACTGCGCTCGGCTGCCGAGAAGGCGGCAAGCGGCTCATACACGCGCAGATACGACGCGGGTGACACGATGGGCACGTCAGCTCCTCGCGACCGAACGCGGCCAACACCACGCATGCCGCCGACCCGCCGGATGCTGCCGGCACCGGGGCGCCGCGGACGACACCCACCCGGATGCCCTGGAACCTGGCATGGCTCGATCCTGGCACGTCAACGGGCAGCCCGTCCGGCCTACCGGAGCCGTAGGGTGCCCGGTGGGCCGACCTGCCTGGCCGACCCCGCCAGGAGGTGCATCATGCCGTCGTTGTTCGACGCCGTCTCCGAGCACGAACAGGTGCTGTTGTGCTCGGATCCGACCAGCGGACTACGCGCGATCATCGCCGTCTACTCGACCGCCCTCGGGCCGGCTCTGGGCGGCACCCGGTTCCATCCCTACGTCGACGACGAACACGCGCTCGCCGACGCGCTCGCCCTGTCCCGCGCGATGGCCTACAAGGCCGCGTGCGCGGGCCTGGACCTCGGCGGCGGCAAGGCCGTCATCATCGGCGACCCGCACCGGGACAAGTCCGAACCGCTGCTGCGGGCCTACGGTCGCCACATCGCCTCACTGGGCGGACGGTACGTCACCGCCTGCGATGTCGGCACCTACGTCAACGACATGGACGTCATCGCCCGGGAGACCCGCTGGGTGGCCGGACGTTCCCCCGAGCACGGCGGCTCCGGCGACTCGGGTGTCCTGACCGCCTTCGGCGTGTTCGAGGGGATGCGCGCCGCCGCCCGCCACCGGTGGGGGACGCCGAGCCTGTCCGGACGGCTGGTCGGCGTCAGCGGAGTGGGCAAGGTCGGTCGGCGTCTGGTCGGGCATCTGCTGGCCGACGGCGCCGCCGTGGTCGCGGCCGACCTCGATCCGGCGGCGCTCGCCCGGCTCACCGCCGAGTTCCCCGCGGCCCGCACCGTCGGGCATCCGGACGCCCTGTTCGACCAGGACCTGGACGTCTACGCTCCGTGCGCCCTCGGGGGGGCGCTGAACGCGACGACCGTCGCCCGGCTGCGCGCGGCGATCGTCTGCGGGGGCGCGAACAACCAGCTCGCCACGCCCGACATCGGTACCGAACTCACGAAGGCCGGCGTGCTCTACGCGCCCGACTTCGTCGTCAACGCCGGCGGGCTGATCCAGGTCGCGGACGAGATCGAGGGGTACTCCCCCGATCGGGCCCGCGCCCGCGCCGCCCGCATCTTCGACACGACCGCCGAGGTGCTGCGGCTCGCGGCGGAGGAGGGGCTCACCACGGTCGAGGCTGCCGAACAGATCGCCGAGCACCGGATGACCCAGGTCGGCCGACTTCGTCGCTTCCTGCTGCCCTGAGCGGCCACCACCCGGCCATCGGCGTGCGGCCCCGCACCTCCCCCGTCGGGCGGTGGGGGCCGCCCCGCCCCGAACTCCACGGGGCCGCCTCTCGGCATCACCGGAACGTGACTGTGATCACATCCTGGCCGACTGTGACGCACGTCGGCGGTGCCTGCGAGCGGCGGCGATCCCGCACACAGGCCGCAGGACAGGCAGCTTCACGAAGCGCTTCCGATCGTGGACATCTTGTCCGAGGGCAGGCAAGTGTCGGGTTGGCGTGCCGCGAGGCCTCCGATCCCTGTAGTCTCGGGAAGCACGAGACAGTGAGAGCACCGGGGCGGGTCCCCGTCGTCATGTTCGAGGGGGTCGAGCCATGGGGCGCGGCCGAGCTAAGGCCAAGCAGACGAAAGTCGCCCGCGAGCTCAAGTACAACTCGCCCAATATGGATCTCGACCGATTGAAGGCGGATCTGGGCGCGGGCTCGACGCGCGAGAACAACAGCGACGAGACGTACGTCGACGACGATTACGGCTACGACGCCTATGCAGACGACGAGGACGATCGTCACTCGTCGCGCTGACAGCGTCACGCCGGCAACCGTCCCACCACGGTTGGCTCACCATGGTGCGGTCGCTGATGATGGTGGTCGTCCAGGCTCCGGCCCGGACGACCACTTTCGTGCGGTGCTGTCCTGACCTGACCCAGGTCACGGCGCGGCCCCCGGTCGGTGCTTTGCGCGGGCGTTTTCAGGCCTGCCAGTAGCGCCCTGCCCGGCGGCCAGATGGCGCACCCACATGGTGATCTCGCGCGCCTGCCTCACGACGAAAGTCCAGCGTGCGGCGGCCCTGCGCAGACTGACATCGGCGTCCCGTGGCCGACGATCTCCCGTGGCCGACGACATCTTGGGGCGGCCGGGTTCCGTGTGCCTGACTGGCGTCTCAGGTTCGATCGATGGGCAGCCGGTTCCCGGGATCACTGATCCGGCATCCGCCTCACCAGGCGGCCTTCCTGACATTTCGCATTATTGACACCAGGTCATCGTCGGGCCCCGGGGGATCTGGGCGCCACGCTGAGGCTGGCGGCTCCGCCACTGGCGGACGTGGATCAAGGTGGCGCCGGGGCCGGGAGAGCACGGCGAAGCGTGGCCGCCAGACGCGGCCCGAATCGCTGAGTCGTCAGATGGTGACGGGGTGTACGCCAGTCAGGCGGGCGCCGATCATGGGTTCGGATCTGGTCGCCGAAGCCGAAGCCAGGGCTGTCCCGTCGGGCTCGTGGGGGGCTTCGGTGATGCTGCCGAGGACCCAGGCGGGAACGTCGCGTTCGGCGAGCAGGGCGAGGGCGTCCTCGACGACGGCGGGGGGGAGCACGGCGATCATGCCGACGCCCTGGTTGAAGGTCTGCTCCAGGTCGGCCTGGGCGACGTCGCCGCGCTCGGCGAGCAGGTCGAAGATCGGCGGCACCGACCAGCTCGCGCGGTCGAGGGTGGCGAGCAGACCGGCGGGGATGACCCGGGCGGTGTTCGCGGCGAGGCCGCCGCCGGTGATGTGGGCGAAGGCGTGCACGTCGACAGCGGCGGCGAGGGCGAGGCAGTCCCGGGCGTAGATGCGCGTCGGGATCAGCAAGGCTTCGCCCAGCGTGGCGCCCAGAGTCGGGACGTAGGACCTCAGACCGGCGAGTGCGGCAGCGCTGACTCCGCCGGGGTGGTCAGAATCGACGGGACCGCACAGGATGTGTCGCACGAGCGAGAAGCCGTTGGAGTGGATGCCGGATGAGGCCATCGCGACGACCACGTCCCCGGGCCGGACTCGCTCCTGCCCCAGCACTGCGTCGGCCTCGACGACCCCGACCCCCGTCGCGGCCAGATCGTAGTCGTCGTCACCCATGAGGCCGGGGTGCTCAGCGGTCTCCCCGCCGACCAGCGCCGCCCCGGCCTGCTCGCAGCCGGTGGCGATACCGGCGACGATCTTGGCGATCCGCTCGGGTACCAGGCGGCCGCAGGCGATGTAGTCGAGCAGGAACAGCGGCTCGGCGCCGCAGACCACGAGGTCGTCGACGACCATGGCGACCAGGTCGATGCCGACGGTGTCGTGCACGTCCAGGGCCCGGGCGATAGCGATCTTGGTGCCGACGCCGTCGGTGGACGAGGCGAGCAGCGGCTTGCGGTAGCGGCTGGTGTCCAGGGCGAACAGGCCGGCGAAACCGCCGAGCCCGCCGACCACCTCGGGTCGGCTCGCCCGCGCGACCGAGCCGCGCATCAGCTCGACCGCCCGGTCACCGGCGGCGACGTTCACGCCGGCCGTCCGGTAGGAGGTGCGTGTCGGGTTCATACCGGCCTCGCTTCGGCAAGATCCGCGTCGTGACCGTCGGGGGACGGGTCGGCACCGTTCATGCCGAGGGTCACCTCCCGGCGCATCGCCTCGGCGATCAGGTCTGCGGTGGTCTGCGCGGCGCCGCCCGGCTCCAGCCGGTGCTTGCCGAGCTTGTCGGATTCGGCCAGCGGCACCGGGTAGATGCCGTCGAAGCAGGCCCGGCACAGCGTCCGCGCCGGCTGATGGGACGCGGCGACCAGGCCGTCCAGGGAGACGTAGGCGAGCGAGTCGGCGCCGAGCGAGGCGCGGATCTCCTCCACCCCGGCGTCACTGGCGATCAGTTCGGCGCGGGTGGCGAAGTCGATGCCGTAGAAGCAGGGCCAGCGCACCGGCGGCGAGGAGATGCGGATGTGCACCTCGGCCGCACCGGCCTCCTGCAACATCCGGACCAGGGCCCGCTGGGTGTTGCCGCGCACGATCGAGTCGTCGACGACGACGAGCCGGCGGCCCTCGATCACCTCGCGCAGCGGGTTGAGCTTCAGCCGGATGCCCCGCTGGCGGATCGTCTGGGACGGCTGGATGAACGTCCGTCCCACATACGAGTTCTTCACCAGGCCCTCGCCGAACGGGATGCCGGACTGCTCGGCGTAGCCGACGGCGGCGGGCACCCCGGACTGCGGCACCGGGATGACCAGGTCCGCGTCGACCGGTGCCTCCCGGGCCAGCTGACGGCCCACGTCGACCCGGACGGCGTGCACCGAGCGGCCGGAGATGGCGGTGTCGGGACGGGCGAGGTAGACGTACTCGAACAGACACAGGTGCGGGTCCGCCTCGGCGAACCGGCGCGAACGCACCCCCGTACCGTCAATGATGATCAGCTCGCCGGGGTCGACCTCGCGCACGAACGACGCGCCGACGATGTCGAGCGCGGCCGTCTCGCTGGCGACGACCCACGCCCCCTCCGGATGGTCGGCGAGCCGGCCCAGCACGAGGGGATGGATGCCGTGCGCGTCGCGGGCGGCGTACAGGGTCGAGGCGTCGGCGAAGACCAGGGAGAAGGCTCCGGCCAGCCGCGGCAGCACGGCCATCGCCGCATCCGTCAGGGTCGGCCCGGGATGATCGGCGAGCATCGCGGTGATCAGGTCGGAGTCGGTGGTGGCGCGCAGTCGGTCCCGCCCGGCGCCGAGCTCGCTGGCGAGCTGGACGATGTTGGTCAGGTTGCCGTTGTGACCGAGCGCGACCGGGCCGCCGAAGCGAGCGGTGCGGTAGGAGGGCTGCGCGTTCTCCCAGGTGGACGAGCCGGTCGTCGAGTAGCGGGTGTGCCCGACGGCGAGATGGCCACCGGAGAGACTCGCCAGCGACCGCTCGTTGAAGACCTGCGCGACCAGCCCGAGCTCCTTGAACACCACCACGGTGCGACCGTCGCCGACAGCGATGCCGGCCGCCTCCTGACCACGGTGTTGAAGCGCGTACAATCCGTAATATGTGAGGTTCGCTACGTCCTCACCGGGGGCCCAGACGCCGAAGACGCCACAGGCATCCTGGGGGCCGGGGTCATCGGACGGGTCGGGCCACGCCTCATCCTCGAGGTTGGAGCGGGCGGCGACGTCTGACACCAGGACTCCTCGGCTGCTCAGTGACACCGGAGCTGCACCGGAGCTGCTCAGTGACACCGGAGAAAAACGTCCCGGCCACCTCGTCCGGCGGCATGCTCCATCCACGCTAGCAGCGACCACCCACATCGGCCCTAGCTACGCGTTTGTCGACCGACAGCCGTCAGTTACCCCCGTCACATAACGCCGTCACATGTCACCCTCACAGCAGGGGCAGGTACGGGGTCAGGTCGCAGCGTTCCCCGCTGGCGGTGATCCGGCCGTCGGCGACCGCCGCCGCGAAACGCAGCCGTCCGGTGCAGACCAGCAGGAACGGCACCGGGCCGGCCTCGACCACGTTCGGCGGCGTCCCGCGGGTATGCCGCGGTCCCGCCACGATCTGGACGGCGGCGAACGGCGGAACCCGCAGCTCCACCGCGCGCCCCGGCACCCGCGCCGCGAACAGCCGCGCCACCAGCCTCGTCGCCAGCCGCAACGCCGGGCGCTCGGGCTCCACCCCCAGGTCCAGCCCGTGCACGACCGCCACGACCGCCGCGGCCCGCAGCGACTCGTCCGGTCGGGCCAGGCCGGCGAGCGCCGCTCTGGCCGCCGACACCGCGGTCGTGAACCGCTCGCGAACCACCCGTGGATCCTCGACCCCGGCCGTCGGCTCCCCCACACCACCAGCACCACCCACACCACCACCAGCACCACCCGGGCCGCCCGCACCACCCGGGGCGCCGGTGCCCGCTGTACTTCCCGAGCTGGCCGGGCCGGGCTCGGTGGCCCATGTCCCCGCCTGGCTCAGGGCGACCAGCCACTCGATCGCGGACGTCGGCCGTCCAGCGGGCTCGGTCGATGGGGAGGCGCTCGTCGCGGAGGCGTCCGGCGCGGAGGCGTCCGTGCGCAGGCTCTCCGTCAGCGCGTGGACCGAGCTGGTCGCCCGCGCCACCAGGTCACCGACCGTCCAGCCGGGTAGCGCGCTCGCCGCGCCGAACGCGTCGTCGGGCAGCCCGTCGACGACCGCCGCGAGCGCCGACCACTGGGCCGCCACCGCGTCGACGAGCTCGGCGGTGGGCACGAACTCACCCCGGCGGCCCCCACGCGCACTGGTTCCTGTCGCCATCGCCGTTCCACCCCACTGATCACCAGACGCGTCTGATCACCAGGCGCGTCGAGCACCGACCCGATCCGTCGTCGACCCGGCCCAACACGGCGACGCCGGACGTCCATGGCGGGCCGCGAACCACCCGTGGGTCGCGCACCACAGTCTGCCCGCCGGCCCGGCGACGCGGCCCGGGGGCGACAGAGACGAGGATGGGGACGTGTCACCGACCGCCACAGGCGCCACCACCGACAGGTACGACACCGATGCGATCCGACGCCGGGTGCTGGACGCCTGGGCGGCCTCGCCAGCCCGGTTCCGCGAGGACGCCAACGCCGAGGAGGACGCCGCCCTCGGCGCCTACCGCGACCGGCTCGTCGTCGAGCTCCTCCAGAACGCCCTGGACGCGGCCACCGAGGCCGGCGTGCCGGCGCGGGTCCACCTGCGGCTGACGACCACCCGGGCCGGGTCGGGTCCGAGCGCCGTCCCCGGGGCTGGGCCAGGCGGGTTGCTGGAGGTCGCCAACACCGGGATCGCGTTGTCCGCGGCTGGCGTCGAGGCGCTGTCCACGTTGCGCGCCTCCACCAAGCGGGACGCGCCGTCCGTGGCGATCGGACGGTTCGGGGCCGGCTTCGCGGCCGTCCTCGCCGTCACGGACGAGCCGTCGATCGTCTCCCGTGGCGACGCCGGGCCGGACCCGACCGGGACTGCTCCGTGGCCGACCGCGGCCGGGGTCGCCTGGTCGAAGGCGCGCGTGATCGAGGAAGTGGCGACGCGCGGCAACGTATCGTCCGGCGACAAAACAAATGGCGACGCTACGAATAGCGGAGCCGGAGCCGGAGCGGGCGGCGGCGGTGTCGGGCTCGCGGCGGAGTTGGCGCGCCGCGAGGGGGCCGTGCCGATCCTGCGGCTCCCCTTCGCGATCACCGCCGCACCGCCGGCGGACGGTTACGACACCGTCGTGCGCCTGCCGTTGCGTGATGACGCGGCCGCCGCCCTCGCGCGTGACCTGCTCCTCGGACTCGACCCGACGCTGCCGCTGGTGCTCGGCGGTCCCGGCGAGATCATTATCGACATCGACGGTGATGTGCGGACACTCGGCTGTCGCTGGCTGCGTGGCGGTCCCACCGCCCGGCGCGGCCAGGACGCCGAGGCAGCCCCCGAGCTGGGAACCGAGCAGGTCGAGATCGCCGATCTCAACGGTGAACGCTGGCGAGGGGTCGTGCGGCGGGGAACCATACCGGCGCGTCTGCTCGCCGATCGGCCGATCGAGGAGCGTGGCCGCACCGGGTTCACCGCCCGGGTCATGGTGCCTGATCACGGCTGGCCGGCCGGGGTACCGCGGGTGCTGCGCGCGCCGCAGCCCACCGACGAGGCGCTGTCCCTGCCGGTGCTGGCCAGCGTCGAACTGCCACTCGACCCGTCCCGCCGGCACACGATCGCCGGGCCGCTGCGCGACCGTCTGACCGACGAACTCGCCGCCGCCACGGTCGCGCTGGCCATCCACCTCGGCACCGCCGACCCCACCGGCACCGCGGGCACGGCCGTGACCGAGGACGCCTTCCCCGCGCCTGATCCGCTGGCCGCGCTGGCCCTCGTCCCCACCGGTCTGCCGCAGGGCGAGGTGGACGGCCGGCTGCGGGAGGCCCTGCTGCGGCTGCTGCCGGACGCGGCCCTGTTCCCCGGCGCCCGGCTCGGCCGGGACTGCCAGGTGGGCGATCTGGGCCCCGCCACCGAGGCGGTCACCGCCCTGCTCACCGAACCCGCCGATGGCCCTGACCCGGACGGCTCTGACCCGGACGGTTCGGGCCTCGCGGTACCTGGGCTGTTGCCGGCGGTCTACGCGTCCCGGCGGTGGCGGACGGCGCTGGACCTGCTGGGCGTGCGCCGGGTCACCAGTGCCGCCCTCGTCGAACTGCTCACCGGTCTGTCGCGGCCGGCGCAGTGGTGGGGACGGCTGTATCCGCTGCTGGTCGCCGCGCCCGACCGGGACGCGCTGGGAGCCCTGCCGGTCCCGCTGGCGGAGCTTCCCACCGACGATCAGGGCGACGGTGGGCGCTCGAAGCGGACGTCCCCGTTCGGCGAGGAGCTCGCCGCGGCCACCGAACTGGGTACGCGGATGGTCACCGGGCCCCGGGGGACGCTGCTGCCCACCGCGGATCTTGACGTCGTCGCGCTCATCCGGTCCGGTCTGCCGCTGCGGGTGGTCCATCCGGACGCCTGCGCCGCGGCGGCCCGTGACGCGCTGCGCACGCTGGGGGCCGTCGAGGGAACACCGACCGGGGTGCTGCGGGACCCGGCCGTGCGGGAGGCCGTCCTCGACGCCGAGCCAGACGATCATCCCGATGATCTGCTGGCGCTGGCCGCGGCGGTGCTCGCCCTGGTCCGCGACGCCGGCGTGGAGGGGTCGGCCGGGCTCGGCTGGCTCGCCGACCTGCTGCTGCCCACCGTGGACGACGGCGAGTTCGCACCGGCCGGCGAGCTGCTGGTCGGTGACGGGCCGTTGGACCAGGTGCTGGCACAGGACGCGCCGTTCTCCACCCTCGCACCGAGCGTCGGCGCGGCCTGGCCGACGGACGTGCTGGAACGGGTCGGGGTGCTGCACTCGTTCGGTGTCCTGCGCGCCTACGACCTGCCGCTCGACGCCGACGAGCAGATCCTGCTCGACCTCGACGACAGCGACACCTGGGTCGACGATGTCGCGGACGGTGACCATGGTGTGGCCAGCGTGGCCCTGGCCGCGTCCGGCAACCTGCGTCGCGCACCGGCCGGTGGGCCGCCCGCGCCGGCGATGATCGGTGTCTTCGCGGCCGTGCGGGACCTCGAGCTCGTCGACGACGCGGCCTGGCCCGAGGCGCTGGCCCAGCTCGCCCAGCCGCCGCTGCGTGAGGTCGTGTTCGCCCCGGAGCCGTCGTACACCCGCTGGTGGCTGGCCCGTCATGCCGTCCTGCCGGTGCTCGGTGGCGCCGCGCTGCCACCCCGTGAGCTGCTACTGCCCAGTGCCGACCCGCTGCTCGGCGGGCTGTTCGCGCCGGCGGGGCCGATGCCGGGCGTCGATGACGAGTTCCTGTGTCATCTCGGTGCCCGTCAGACCCTCGAGGACGTCCTCGGTGATCTGGGCGCGGTGATGGATCTGCTCGACCGGCTCGGCGACGTCGACCGGGACGTGCCCTGGCCGGCGGCCCGCCTGCTGTACATGGCCGCGGTCGACGCCGTCGCGCGGATGCTGGCCGCCCCCGAACGCACCGCCGGTCCGGAGCGGTTCGACCCTCCGCTGACGGTGCGCACCCCGCGGGGTGTGCTGCCCGGTGACCAGGCCGTCGTCGTGGACGCGCCGGACCTGCTGGGTCTGCTCGCCGGCCAGGGCGCGCTGCGTCTCCCGCTGGACCGGGCGGCCGAGGCCGCGCATGTGCTCGGGGTGCCGCTGGCCTCCCAGGTCATCGCCGAGCAGGCCGGCGGCCCTCTCGTCGAGGGTGACGGTGAGCCCGCCTGGACGCCGGACGCGACCCCCTACCGGGTGCACCGTCCGCTGCTCGTCACGGACCTGTCCGGCCACCTGGTCGAGGCACCGTGGCGGGTACTCGGGGGGATCGGCGGCGAGATCCACGTGGACGAGCAGGCCGGCCCGGACGCCCTGGCCCGGGCGCTGGCCTGGCGCGGCGGCCAGTGGGACCGGCGCCACGCCCTCGCCGCGCAGCTGCGTGACCCGGCCGGCGCGGACTACCGGGCGGCGGAGGACGACCTCGACGAGGCCTGACCCGACGCCACCGCACGCAGCCGGTTACGACGCCGGAGGACGACCCACAGCCCCAGCAGGCCCAGGCCGCAGCCGCACAGCGCCGTCGCCAGCCACCACAGGTGACCGTCGGCACGCAGATCATCGAGAAGGACCAGCCCGATGACGGAGGCGATCGCCCACAACACGGTGCCGACGGCCACCGAGGCGACGCCGTCGTAGGGCAGCGGTTCAAGCGGAACCTCGCCGGCCGGCGAGCCGGTGCTGGCCTCCTCGCCGGCCACGCCGGCGTGCGGCGATGACGCATCGTCCGAGGTCAGGATGGGTGCAGACGAGTTACTGGCGGCCGGATCGCTGCCGTCGGACAGGCTCACGTGGGCGACGCTACCCGACCGTTTTGCGGCGATCACAACCCACCAGCGAACGCCATGTGAATTACGTCACATCGATTCTCCCTGGCGTCGATCGACAAGGTGTGTTTCCGTTGCTCTTGTGTTGAAGCGGCTGATGCTGGTCACCCGGAGCTATATCGATCTGCTCCGTGTCGCCTCGGCCGCCTGTCCGGCTGGCTGATTCGCCGCCGGCCTTCGCATTCCGGCTCCGTCGCGATCGCGACCCGGAGCCGTCCGTCGACCGCCGACGTGCATTCCGGCCGACGCCCGCACGCGCCCGGCCGCCACTCCCGACCGTGCTGGTCCGTCCCACCCGCCGAGCACCTCCCGCCGACACACGCCCGTCCGATCACGTCCTGACGTGCCGGTCGTCCCGCCCCGCAGCGCTCTGAACCGTCGGCCTCGTCGCACCGGTCCCACGCCGACGTTGCAGATCGCTCCCGCGGCCGCGGGCGGACGATCCCAGGCCCTGTCACCCGGAGAGTCGCGGCATCCGAGGTGACACGGCCGGCCAGGACGCGGACGGGGGTGACGAGGGCCAGGGGGTGAACGGGGTCAGCCCGGCCCGGCCCAACGACCGCCCGGCCCGTGATCGTCCGACTTCGGTGACCGGAACCTGCCACTGACCGAAAGGCCAGCGATGCCTGCGCAGAGCACCACGTTGCCCTACCGCGCCCCCCGTCTCACGACGGCCGTCCCGCCCCGGCCGGCCGACACCACGACCACGGTGCACCGCCAGCCGGTGTCCCGCATGGCGGTCCAGTCCCGCACCGCCGGCGGTGTCGGCGCTGGTGTCGCGCCCGCCCGGGCTCCGCAGGCGCTGCGTCCGACGCAGGCGCTGCGCTCGGTGCCGCCGATCCGGCCGGTGCCGCAGCTGCCGGCGCCGCCTCGCCAGGGCGTGTGGACCGACCGCGGCGCGTGGCTGGCGACCGTGGACGGTCGGGTCCTGTCCCTGACCTACCTGGAGTTCGAGGTCCTGGACTTCTTCCTGCGCCACCCCGGGACGGCGCACAGCCGTCAGGCGCTGCTGGCCTCCGTCTGGGGACACCGGCCGGACGACCAGTCGGCGCCGGACGCGCGCACCGTCGACGTCCTGGTGACGCGGCTGCGGCGCAAGCTGGGCCCGGAGCACCGCTACCGCATCGAGACGGTGCGCCGGGTGGGCTACCGGTACCGCCCGATCGACCCGGTCATCGGGTAGTGGGTGGTCCCGGAGGCGGTTCGGCGGGCAGTATCGGAGCGTGACCACGCTGCCGGAGCTGATACCACCGCGCGACCCGGCCCTCGCCGTGGGCTGGCGGGAGTCGCGGCGCACGGCCCGCCGCGGCCAGCCGGACCTCCCGCTGGCCATGGCACTGGTCACCGACGGATCGCAGAGCACCACCACGGGTGTGCTGCGGGACGCGGGTGTCGACGTGGTCGGGCTGCTCGCGCCGGAGCCGCTGGAGTCCCTGGCCTGGGCGGCCGAGGCCGGCCTGCACGTGCTGCTCGCCGGGCCGGCCAGCCCCGCGGACGAGGTGCTGCGGGCCGTCGCCGACCTCGCCGAGGAGGCCGACCTCGCCCATGTCGTCGCCCTGGACGGACGGGCCTGGCCGACCGCGACGCACGTCGCCGCCACGGTGGCCTCGCTCGGGCGGTTGACCCAGGTGACCGTCGTCGGCGCGCCGACCGGGCCGGGCGGGCGGGTCGAGATAGTGGATCTCGCGACCCGGTGGTGCGGCGAGATCCTCGCGGTCTGTGCCGACCGCACGGCGATGCCGGCCAGCGCGTTGGCTCCCGACGCGCCGGTGACCCTGGCCCTGCTCACCGCCAGCGGCGCCACCGTCCTGGTCAACGAGCGGATGAACGGAGCTCTCGACACCGCCACCATCACGGTGTGCGGGCAGCGGGGCCGGCTGGTCGTGCAGGGCCGCCAGGTGCGCCACCAGGACGAGCGCGGTGTCCAGGAGCTGGTCCTGCCGGCGGCGACCACGCACCGGCCCGGTCTGCGGGAGGCGACCTGCGATGTCGTGCGGGCCACCGAGCTCGAGGACCCACGGCTCGTGCGCGGGGCCACCTTCCACGACCTGCTGGCCGCGAACCGACTGCTCGCCGCGGCCGGCACCTCACATCAGCGCGGCGGCTGGGTCGAGCTGTGAGCCCAGCCCGCCCACCCGGCCGGTAGCGCCGATGGTGCCGATGGCGGGCGGACGGCGGGTCCGTGCCGGCCGGTACGGTGGGCCGGACGTGGCGGCGCGGTGCGCCTCGGACTCAGATGCTGGCGATGGCGTCGAGGATGGACGCGGCCTGGTTCAGCGCGGCCAGATCCTCGCTGGAGAGCTGGCTCAGGCGGGCCGTGAGCCACTCGTCCCGGCGGCGCCGGTCGTCGGCGAGCAGATCCCGGCCGTGTTCGGTGACCTCGACGATCACCTGCCGGCCGTCGGTGGGATGTGGACGGCGTTCGACGAAGCCCTCGATGGCCAGATGCGCGATCACCCGGGTCATCGACGGTGGCTGCACTCGCTCGTGCGCCGCGATCTCCCCCAGCGTCATCGGCCCGTGCCGTTCCAGCGACGCGAGAGCGGACGTCTGGGTGGGGGTGAGCCGACTGGATCGCTCCTGGCGCATCCGTCGGGACAGCCTCATCACCGACAGCCGCAGCGCCGACGCGAGTTCGGCGTCGCGCGCCGTCCCGGTCTCCATTGTCCGACGGTACTCGGCCTTGGATGTTCACCTACGGCCACCCCCGAAGATGGACCGCGATCGGTGCGGGCCCATCCGGAGCGGAGTTTCCGGGCCGGGGGCCGGCCGCCCCCCGGCGGCGGCCGACCCCGAGGGGACCGGCACGCGTCGCACGAGTGCGATCACCGTCGGTGCCGATCCCCTGCCAAGGTTCCACCCGGGCGGCGGCCAGCCGCTTCGGGGCAGCCACTCTTGTTCACTGGGGGTTGTCCCGCGAAAGAAGACAGGGTCATCCGCCTGTCCGCGGCGATCGGTGTGCGACCCTTGCCCAGTGATATCCCGGCTACATAACGTTGGTTGACGTGCCCCATCCCCGCCTGCCCAGCCGCCTGGCCGCCTGCGCCGCCAAACACCGGCCGTGGTGTCTGGCCTTCGGCGGATCCGGCACAACGGCGTTCGCCGTCGCCTGTGAATGGCCGGCCTTCCAGGGCAGCCCGTTCGCCGCCACCGCCAACGTCGCCGTCACCCTCGCCTTCATCCTCACCGCCATCATGCTCAACGGCGAGGAGTCACTGGGCAGCGTGACCGGTGCGCTCGCGCTCGGCGGTGTGCTGTGGGCACTGTCCTGGACGGCGGCCTGGGTGGACGGACCATCGGCGTTGGTGTCGTCGTTCGCCTACTCCCATTTCTGGATCTGCGTCGGCTGGGGTGTGCTGCGCTATCCGACCGGCCGGCTGCGCGACAGCCGCGAACGCGCGCTGCTGGCCGCCGCCGTGCTGGTCGTGCCGGTGGCGAACCTCGTGCTCATCGGCATCTCCCGACCCCAGTGGTTCGGCTACCCACCCGGCGCGGATCTGTGGTGGTACGGATCGCCGATCGGCCACGGAACCCACAACGTCATCGTCGGGGTTCTGGACGGGCTGACGCTGCTGATCGCGGGCCTGTTCCTGCTGGTCGTCCGGGATCGGCTGCGCCAGTACTCGGAGCTCGACCGGCGGATCTTCCAACCGGTGGCGCTCGCGGTCCTGGTCTCCTTCCTGCTGGCGGCCGCCGTCAACATCGTCGCGAACAGCCCGAACAGCGCGACCATCGGACCCGAGTTCACCGCCGTGTCACTCATCCTGCTGACGATCCCGGTGGCTTTCGCGACCGCGGTGCTGCGCCGGGTGTTCGTCCGTGCCCGGATCGCCCAACTGCTCGCGACGCTGCCCAGCCCACCGACCGTCCGGGCGGTCCGCACGGCACTGCGCACCGCCCTGCACGACGACTCGGCCGACATCCTGGTCTGGATGCCCGAGCAGGAACGGCACTCCGACGCGGACGGCCTGACCCGCACGCCGCCCCCCGCCGACGCCGCCGATCTGATCATGAAGGTCTGGACGTCGGCGGGCGCGCCACTCGCGGTGATCACGGCCGCGCCCGCCATGCGCCGCAACAGTGACCTGGTCACCGCGGCCGTGCAGGCCAGCGCGCTGGCGCTGGAGAACGCCCGGCTGCACACGATCGTCGCCGCCCAGCTCAAGGCCGTCCATGCCTCCCGGGCCCGGCTGGTGGAGGCCAGCCTGCACGAGCGCAAACGGCTGGAGCGGGACCTGCATGACGGTGCCCAGCAACGCCTGCTGGCCCTGGCCACCCGGCTCGGACTTGCCCGGACGAAGGCGACCGATCCCGATACGATCTCCGCTATCGAAGCCGCCCGCGAGGACCTGCGATACGCCCTGGCCGATCTGCGCAGCCTGGCCCGGGGCATCCATCCCGCCGTGCTCAGCCAGGGTGGGCTGCGACCGGCCCTGGAGGTCGTCACGGCCGCCCTGCCCGTGCGGGTCGAACTGGACGTCACCGCGGACCGCTTCGACGCCGTCCTGGAGACGGGCGCCTACTACACGATCTGTGAGGCGCTCACGAACACCGTCAAGCACGCGGGGGCGACCCGGGCGATGGTTACGGTACGTAACCTCGGCGCGGAGGTCCAGATCGACGTCGCCGACGACGGCAAGGGTGGCGCCGTCGAGGTGGACAACGGTGGTCTGGCCGGCCTCGCGGACCGGATCCGGGCCCTCGGTGGTGCGCTGGTGATCGCCAGTCCGTCCGGTGGTGGCACCCGGCTGACGGCGAACATCCCATGCTGAACGTCTCACGGGTGCCCAGAGGCGCCCGGTCCGGAAACCACAGTTCGTCCGGCACCAACAGGGGGAGAAAAGCGTGCGGGTAGCGATCGCGGACGATTCGACACTGTTCCGGGAGGGTCTGGCGATCCTGCTGACCACCTCGGGGGTCGACGTGGCCGCCCAGGCGGCCACCGCGGACGAGCTGATCGACGGGCTTGCCCGCAGCCAGCCCGACGTGGTCATCGTGGACATCCGGATGCCGCCGACCTACACCGACGAGGGCCTGGTCGCCGCGGAGCGCATCCGGGCCCGCCACCGTGGCATCGCCGTGCTGGTGCTGTCCACCTACGCCGAGGTTCCGTACGCGTTGCGGCTACTCGGTGACTCCTCCGGCGGCCTGGGCTACCTCCTCAAGGACCGGGTGGACGACGTCGGCGCCCTCCTGGACGCGCTGCGCCGGGTCGCCGAGGGGCGTCTCGTCCTCGACGAGGAGATCGTCGCCGGCCTGCTCGCGCACCGCCGGCATGCCGACGAACTCGCCCGTCTCACCCCCCGGGAGCGCACGGTCCTCGCCCATATGGCCGAGGGACGGTCCAACCAGGGCATCGGCGCCCGGCTGCACCTGGCCCCCAAGACCGTCGAGAACCACATCGCCGGCGTCTTCACGAAACTCGGCATGCCCGCCTCCTCCGACGACAACCGCCGGGTGCTGGCCGTCCTGGCCTGGCTACGCGCCGCCGGGGCGAGCGGCTCCGGCCCGAGCGGCCCCGGCGGCCCCGGCCCTGGCGGCTCGGGGCCCGGCGGCTTCGGTGGCCCTGGCGGCTCGGGCCCCGGCTCCGGTGGATTCGGCGGTCCGGGCGGTCCGGGCGGTCCGGGCGGCGCCGGATCCGGTGGTTTCGGCTCCGGCGGTCGGGATGGAGCGCATCTGGCCGCCGAAAGGACGGATGCCGCCTCCCCCATCGGGTAGGTAACGGACGGCGTCCGAACGTCGTCGATCTGTCACACTTCGTGTCCCGCCGCATCGCAGACGGCGTGACACGTGCCGCCGCGACCGAGGTGGTGCAGCACACGTGGGATGAGGCTCACCGATCTCGCGCATGTGCCGGCGTCAGCGGCCAGACTTGGAACAACCATGTGAGCCAGCGAACCGGCGTGAGCGCTCCGTACCCGGATGCGCGCCCCGGCTGGGGCCAGGGCCGTACAACACGGCATCGCCACCGCGAGAGGAGCCCGGCGTGTCCGAGCAGGTCAGCACCCTGACCGTCACCGACAACCGCACCGGTAAGATCTACGAGATTCCGGTCACGGACGGTACGGTACGCGCGAGTGCGTTCCGCTCGATCAAGACGAGCGACGACGACTTCGGGTTGATGGCATACGACCCGGCGTTCACCAACACGGCGAGCTGCCGTAGCGCCATCACCTTCATCGACGGCGACGCCGGCATTCTGCGGTACCGCGGCTACCCGATCCAGGAGCTTGCTGAGAAGAGCAGCTTCCTCGAGGTCGCGTACCTGCTGTTGGCCGGCGAGCTGCCCTCGGCCGACGAGCTGTCGACCTGGGAAGACGAGATCACGCACCACACCCTGGTGCATGAGTCGATCAAGAAGTTCACCGACGGCTTCCACCACGACGCCCACCCCATGGGCATGCTCGTCTCCACGGTCGGGGCGCTGTCGACCTTCTACCCGGACGCCAAGCGAATTGACGACCCGGGCCTGCGTCGACTGCAGATCGTCCGTCTGATCGCCAAGATCACGACGCTGGCGGCGTACTCCTACCGGCACTCGGTCGGTTTCCCGTACGCCTACCCGGACAACGACCTGTCCTACGCCGGCAACTTCCTCAACATGATGTGGAAGGCCACCGAGCCCCGCTACGAGCCGGACCCGAACCTCGAGCACGCCCTCGACGTGCTGTTCATCCTGCACGCCGACCACGAGCAGAACTGTTCGGCGAACGCGATGCGCGCCGTCGGCAGCTCCCAGGCCGACCCGTTCTCCGCGGCGGCGGCCGCCATCTCGGCGCTCTACGGCCCGCTGCACGGCGGGGCGAACGAGCAGGTCCTGCGGATGCTCGCCGAGATCGGCTCGGTGGAGAACATCCCCGCCTTCATCGCCCAGGTGAAGGACGGCAAGAAGAAGCTCATGGGCTTCGGTCACCGGGTCTACAAGAACTACGACCCGCGTGCCCGGGTGATCCGCCAGGTCGCCGACGAGGTCTTCAAGGTCACCGGCACGAACCCGCTGCTGGACCTCGCCATGGAGCTCGAGCGGATCGCGCTGTCGGACGAGTACTTCGTCTCCCGCAAGCTCTACCCGAACGTCGACTTCTACACCGGCATCATCTACCAGGCCATGGGCTTCCCCGTGGAGATGTTCCCGGTGCTGTTCGCCATCGGACGGATGCCCGGCTGGCTCGCCCAGTGGGAGGAGGGCCTGCTCGACCCCGAGCAGAAGATCGCCCGCCCGCGCCAGCTCTACGTCGGCTACGACCAGCGTCCCTACACCCCGATGGACGAGCGCAAGTCGGTCGAGGACTCCAACATCGACCCCATCGCGGCCCAGGCCGCCCAGGCAGCCCCGGAGCGCCCCCTGCGCTAGTTCTCCCCATCCGCCCTGTCGCCTTCCGAGGCAACCCTCGAAGCGTGGTCGCTCAGCCCGGCTGTCCACCGTGCCCAGCGACCACGCTTCGCCGTCTCTCCCTCTCCAGAGGAGGTGACCTGACCTACAGGCGTTCGACGATGTGGTCGATGGCGGCGGTGAGCAGTTCGATGTCGGCGGGGTCGACGGCGGGGAAGCAGGCGACGCGCAGCTGGTTGCGGCCCAGTTTGCGGTAGGGCTCGACGTCCACGATGCCGTTGGCGCGCAGCACCGCGGCGACGGCGGCGGCGTCCACCCCGTCGAAGTCGACGGTGACGACGACCTGGGAGCGGTGCGCGGGGTCGGCGACGAACGGCGCGGTGTAAGGGGTCCTGTCGGCCCAGGTGTAGAGGATCGACGAGGACTCGGCGGTGCGCCGCACGCACCAGTCGAGGCCGCCCTGGGCGAGCATCCACTCGATCTGGTCGGCGAACAGGAACAGCGTGGCCACCGCGGGGGTGTTGTAGGTCTGGTCCTTGGCGCTGTTGTCGCGGGCCGTGCTCAGGTCGAGAAACGGCGGGATCCAGCGGTCGGTCGCGGCGATCTCGGCGAGGCGCTCGAGCGCGGCCGGGGAGAACAGGGCCGTCCACAGGCCGCCGTCGCAGGCGAAGGACTTCTGCGGGGCGAAGTAGTAGACGTCGGCCTCGCTGGCCTCGACCGGCAGACCGCCGGCCCCGGAGGTCGCGTCGACCAGGTGCAGCGCACCCGCGTCGGTTCCGCTCGGGCGACGCACCGGGCGGGCGACACCGGTGGAGGTCTCGTTGTGCGGGGTGGCGTAGACGTCGATGCCGGCCGCGGGTGCCCAGTCGCAGAAGGTGCCGGGCGCCGAGGACACGACGGACGGATCGGCCAGGAACGGTGCGCCCTCGGTCGTCTCCGCGAACTTGCCGCCGAACTCACCGAACACCAGATGCTGCGAGCGGGTGCGGACCAGGTTGAAGGCGGCCGCGTCCCAGAAGGCGGTGGCGCCGCCCACGCCGAGGACGACCTCGTAGCCCTCCGGCAGCGTGAACAGGTCGGCGAGGCCGGCCCGTACCCGGTTGACCAGGCCGCGCACCGGCCGCTGGCGGTGCGAGGTGCCCAGATAGGTCGAGCCGCTGGCCGCCAGCGCCGCCACCGCCTCCGGGCGGATCTTCGACGGCCCGCACCCGAACCGTCCGTCCGCCGGCAGCAACCGCGCCGGCAGCGTGATGCTGGTGGCGGCGGCACGGGCAGTGCTGGCGGCAGGGGCGGACGCCGGGGGTAGCAGGTCAGCCACGGTTGGCGGCCGGGTGGACGTCACCGAGCGGGCGCGGCGCCGGGCCGACGTAGCGCGCCGACGGGCGGATGAGGCGGCCGGTGCGCTGCTGCTCGAGGATGTGCGCGCTCCAGCCGGCGGTGCGGGCGCAGGTGAACATGGAGGTGAACATGTGCGCGGGGACCTCGGCGAAGTCGAGCACGACGGCCGACCAGAACTCCACGTTCGTGCGCAGCGGACGGTCGGGGAAGCGGTTGGTCAGCTCCTCGATCGCGGCGGCCTCCAGCGCCTCGGCCACCTCGTAGCGGGTGGAGCCGAGGTCACGGGCGGTGCGGCGCAGCACGCGGGCACGCGGGTCCTCCGCGCGGTAGACCCGGTGACCGAAGCCCATCAGCCGCTCCCTGCGGTCCAGGGCGCGACGGACGTAGCCCAGCGGGTCGCCGGTGCGCTCGACCTCGTCCAGCATCGCGAGGACCCGGGACGGCGCACCGCCGTGCAGCGGACCGGACAGCGCGCCGACGGCGGCCGACAGCGCGGCGGAGGCGTCCGCCCCGGTGGAGGCGACGACGCGGGCGGTGAAGGTGGACGCGTTCATGCCGTGCTCCGCGGCGGACACCCAGTAGGCGTCGATCGCCTGGACGTGCTTCGGGTTCGGCTCGCCCCGCCAGCGGATCATGAACCGTTCCGTTATGGTCCGCGCGCGGTCGACCTCCCGCTGCGGCACGGCCGGCTGCCCGAGCCCGCGGGCGGACTGCGCGACGAACGACAGCGCCACGACCGACGACCGGGCCAGGTCCTCACGGGCCTGCGCCGCGGAGATGTCGATCAGCGGCCCGAAGCCCCAGTACGGTGCGAGCATCGCCAGTGCGCTCTGGACGTCCACCCGTATGTCACCCGAGTGCACCGGCACTGGGAACGGCTCGGCCGGCGGGAGGCCGGGCTCGAAGGAACCGTCCACCAGCAGGCCCCACACGTGGCCGTAGTCCACCTTGCCGACAAGATCCTCGATGTCGACACCGCGGTAGCGCAGCGCGCTGCCTTCCTTGTCAGGCTCGGCGATCTCCGTCTCGAAGGCGATGACGCCTTCCAGACCCGGCTTGAAATCGCTCGTCTTCTCGGCCATCGAGTCCGGATCTCCGCTTCTGTCTCGAATGTGTGTCCCGTCGGTCCCGCTCCATCCGATCCTGCCCGGCGCCACCCGGACGCGCCAGAGCGCGGCCACCGCCCGGTCACCGCGGCCAGCGACCGCACGGCCGGCGGCACCGTTGCCGAGCCGCCCCGGACCTCCACTTTCCCCTCGCACCACGAGATCTTGATCTTACTTTGCGTGATTTCCATTGCGCCCATTTATGCTATTTCGCTACTTCTTTGCATCAACCTGCCGCGCGAAGCCGAGGATGGGTCGCCAGACTGGATCAGCACACGCTACGGTCGAACCCAGCATCTTCACCCATCCGACATATCCGCAGTTCATGGGCATGATGGGCGGACAAATGTCGCACCAGAGCGGACATTCGGGATGCCGGCCGAACGGGTCGCGCCATCGGACGAACCCGAGCCGCGGGGTGTCCGGTGGCACCACGGGCCGCGGGCCGTGGGCGCCGGCGCCCTGCGGGCGGCGCGCTCCCGGCGGCGGCCGTCCGCACCCATGGTCGGCAGCACGG
The DNA here is from genome assembly GCF_023242945.1 of Frankia umida. NCBI lineage: Bacteria > Bacillati > Actinomycetota > Actinomycetes > Frankiales > Frankiaceae > Frankia > Frankia umida. Next base: position 247,062 of record NZ_JALKFT010000003.1, on the reverse strand, counting down.
CCGGCGGGTGGGTGCACCACGAGCGGATGCCGGGTGGTCATATCGACACCGCAGGCACAGGAGTCACGGGGAGATCATGGCGGTCGTGTTCATCAGTCATCGGGCGGCGGACGTCGCCAGCGCCACCCGGCTGGGTCGCGCGGTCAACGCCGTGGGCCACGCGGTGCACCTCGACCGCTGGGAGGTGCGCATCGGCGACACCGTGCCCATGTTCCTCAACGATGCCGCGGCCACCGCGGACTTCTTCGTGCTCGGCCATTCGACCCTTGGCATTCACGCGCCCTGGGTCGCCCAGGAATTCCTCCCGGCACTCACCAGCGAACTCGACTCGCGCGGCATCGCATTCCTGCCGGCCGTGTTGTCCGGCAGTGATGTCCCGGCCCGGATCGGCGGCCGTCCCTGCACGGATCTCACCACCGACTGGGACCGCGGCGTCGCGAACATCCTGAGCGCCCTGGCCTGAACCGCGACAGTCCGGGCACGCCCGTTCGACCACGGCCGCGCCCTGGCCACGCCTGGACGGCCCGGGCTGGCACGATCCCAGGAATGTCCAGCTCCTCACCGCACGACGCCGTCCCGCCACCGGACCCCTCGGTGCTACGCCGGTCCTACGAAGCGGACGGGTTCGAGGCCGAGCAGCTCGCGCCGACCTGGGTGGAGCAGTTCGCCAGGTGGTTCGCGGACGCCGTCGCCGCCGCCACCACCGACACGTCCGCTCCCGGCACGTCCGCTCCCGGCGGGCTCGCCGAGGCCAACGCCGCCGTGCTGGCCACCGCCTCGGCGCTGGGCCGGCCCAGCGCACGCACGGTGCTCATCAAGGCCTTCGATCACCGGGGCCTCGTGCTGTACACGAACTACACGTCCCGCAAAGGCCAGGAAAGCGCGGAGAACCCGTACGGCTCCCTGGTGCTCCCCTGGCATGCCATGGGACGACAGGTCGTGGTCGTCGGGTCGATCGAACGGGTCAGCCGGGCGGAAACCGAACGGTATTTCGCCGCGCGGCCCAGAGGATCGCAGCTTGGCGCCTGGGCAAGCCACCAGTCCGAGACCATCACATCCCGGACGATCCTCGACGAGCGAGCCGCGCGCCTCGCCGCCCGGTGGCCACCCGGCACACCCGTGCCAACGCCCCCGTTCTGGGGCGGGCTGCGCCTCGTGCCGGAAACCGTCGAGTTCTGGCAGGGACGGTCCAACCGCCTGCACGACCGGCTGCGCTTCCGCCGGATCACCACCGACCGAGCCGACGCCACGGGCACCGCTGCGACCGACCCCCTCGCGGGCGGCGCGGAACGCTGGATCGTGGAGCGCCTCGCACCCTGAGATCGACGGCCAGCCACCACCATCGAGCCGACCGCGCTCGGCCGCACCCCGGCCCCGGCCCGGCACGGCCCCGGCACGGCCCCGGTCGCGTCCCGCCGGATCGATCCGGCGGATCGACCGGCCGTGCCACGACCACGGATGGTCCGAATACGGCAGGTCATCCGGCCACCACGGACCATCCAGAAGTGCACACATCACCGCGGCGGACATCGTCCGTTGACGGTGGGATAACCGCGAAAAGGTGCTTCCCTCCCCCAACGGTCACGCTACGCCAGACCCGGAGGTATACGGATGGCCGGGAGGTTGCTACCTTCTCCCCGATCAGCTTTTCCGCAGGTCCATGTCGAGGAGACAGATTCATGCGCAGCACCGGAATGCGGGCCATGACGGCCGGCTTCCTCGGCATGGCAGCGATCATGCTGGCGGCTCCGGCTGCCTCGGCCGCCCCGACCATCCCGGGCGAACCGGGGTCGACGCCCACCACGACGGCGACCGCGACGGTGACCCCGGCCACGGGCATCGCTCCAGCTCCCACGCCCACCAGCACGCCGGGTGCGGACGCCACGACAACCGCCTCCCCGGACGCCTCCGCGACGCCCCTCGGGGCGGGGCTCCTCCCGGGCGCCACCGCCACGGCTTCGGCCAGTGCCGAGGCGACGCCGAGTGGCCCGCCGGCGCCGAGCGTGTCACCGGGTATCGAGGTGTCGGCCACCGGTAAGCCGTCCACCGGCAACGAGGGCCTCGACCGATTCCTCGATCTGCTGCCCTTCCGGGTGCCGTTCGACAAGGAAATCAACGGTATCGAGGACATCGACATCAACCCGCTGGTGCTGACGTTCACCTGCACCGGGGCGGAACCCTCCTGGCAGCTGCGTAACACCTCGGACAAGAGCTTCGGATTCGGCTGGTTCGACACCAGCCTCGGCGGCGGCATCCTGGACATCGGCCCGCAGCAGACCGTGCCGCTGCCGTCCAAGGCCATCGCGGTCATCGGCTCCCCCTGGGACGCCGAGACCAAGGAGCTGCTGGTCGCCATTCCGACGATCGGCGTGTCGAACTGCGCCGGGGTGACCCCCACCACGATCCCCGCGATCGCGGCGCCGGTGGCGCTGCCGGCAGCGGCACCGGCGGCGGCGGTCGCCGTCCAGGCCGAGCCCTACTACACGGGATGATCATGAGGCTGGGACTGGCCCGGCGACCGGCCTCGGCCTCGGCCCACGCCGCCGGCCCGGATGCGGGTGTGGTCGCCGGGTCGCGGCTGCGGCTCGGCGTCGTGCGGACCACCGTGCTCACCGCGAGCCTGCTGGTCGGGCTCGGTGGGCTGACCGGCTGTGGGGGCAGTGGTGGCGACGGCAGCCAGGCCGCGCCCACCAACCTCTCGCCGCAGGTGCGCAGCCAGCTCGCCGCCATCGCCGGCATCGGCCAGGGACGCAGCACTGTGGTGACCGCGTCCGGGACCAGCGTGGACCTCTACAGCGCGCCGACAGACACCCAGCCGTCCTCGACGCTCGCGAGCCCCAACCAGAACGGGGTGAAACGGGTCTTCCTGGTCCAGGCGAAGCTGCCTGGCTGGTGGCAGGTGATGCTGCCGGTCGCACCCAACGGAAGCACCGGATGGGTCCAGGCCGACCAGGTGACCGCGTCCGAGACGTCGTACCGCATCGTGGTGTCCCGCGGCCAGCACTCGCTGAAGGTACTCAAGGACGGTGCCCCCATCGCCGAGGAACCGGTGGCGATCGGCACCACGGACACCCCGACCCCCGGCGGACGTTTCTACCTGATGGAACTCCTCCAGCCCCGCAACCCCAAGGGCGCCTACGGCCCGTACGCCTTCGGCCTCAACGGCTTCTCGACGTCGATGACCTCCTTCGACGGCCACGAGCCGGTCATCGGCATCCACGGCACCAACGAGCCCAAGCTGATCGGCAAGGACGTCAGCCACGGCTGCATCCGCATGAACAACGACGCCATCACCCGCCTGGCCCAGACGGTCCCCCTCGGCACGCCCGTGGACATCACCGTCTGAATCCCGCGCGACGAGCGTCCCCTGCCGAACGTCCACCGCCGAACGTCGGCGGCCGAAGCCTGGCCGCCAGAGACTGGACGCCGGAAGGCCTGGGCAGGCGTGGCGCGCCGCGCGTGAGCTGCCCTCCGCATCTCACGCGGGCGCGACCACCTCCGGCGGAGCCCGTCACTTCTCCGCCGGGCTGGAGCGGGAGATCCTGCCCCCGTACCTCCTGCCCGGGTACAAGGGTCGCTAATCACCACGGTCCGGGTCCTTCAGACGAGAAAATTCGTCTGTCGGATTGCCGACAAGGAGACGGCCCGGCGGACAGTGGCGGCCCGTGCGCCGCGGACCCGGACGGTCGTGCCACCATCGACTCGACGGGGTCAGGAGCGGGCGTCGCGGGCGGCTTCGTAACGGGCCAGGGCGTCACGTCGTTCGGCGGCGTGGTCGACGATGGGCGCGGGATAACCGGCGGGTGGCCCGGCCGGCAGCGTCCACGGCTCGTGCACCTTCGCCTTCGGGACGTCGCGCAGCTGCGGAATCCAGCGGCGGACGTAGGTTCCGTCGGGGTCGTAGGTGCGACCCTGGGCGACGGGATTGAAGACCCGGAAATACGGTGCCGCGTCGGTGCCGGTGCCGGCGGTCCACTGCCAGCCGTGATGGTTGGAGGCCAGGTCACCGTCGACGAGTCGTTCGAGAAACCAGCGCGCCCCGTGCGTCCAGTGCACGTGCAGGTCCTTGCAGACGAAGGACGCCTCGATCATGCGGACGCGGTTGGGCAGCCATCCTTCGGCGAGCAGTTGGCGCATTCCGGCGTCGACGATCGGAAAGCCGGTCTCACCCCATTTCCACGCCTCGAACGTCCGGCCCGGCGGTTCGTAGGACATCGCCGCGAGCGCGTCGGTGAGGTCCGCTCGGGCCGAATCCGGATTCGCCGCCAGAACGTCGGCGTAGAACTCCCGCCAGGCCAGCTCCGAGCGGAACTTCTCCGCGTCCCCGGCGGCGGGGTCCGCGCCACCGTCGGCGACGTCGGCCAGGGCCGCGAGGACGGTGCGTGGGTGCAGGCAGCCGTATTTCAGGGCGGGCGAGAGGCGGGAGGTGGTGTCTCCGTCCGGGATGTCCCGGCGCTTGGCGTAGCCGGCGAGCGGGCCGCTCAGGAAGTCGTCAAGGCGGGCACGGGCGGCGCTCTCCCCGGCGGGGGGCAGCCGGACGTCGCCGAGATCAGGATCGGCCGGGATGGCCGCACCGGTCAGGGTGGCCCAGCGGACCCCGGCGGGCTCGGCGATGGGTGCCCGCCAGCCGTGGGCGGTCCAGGCGCGGTAGAAGGGGGTGAAGACCCGGAACGGGGTGCCGGCGGCGGTGTGCAGCCGTCCCGGCGCGACCGCGTAGGGCGAGCCGGTGGCGACCAGTTCCCGGCCCTCGGACGTCAGCGCCCGACGCACGGCGGCGTCCCGACATCGCCCATAAGGGCCGTGGTCGGCACCGATGTGCACCTGGATGGCATCGACCGCGCGCGCCACCTCCGGGACGACCCGCGCCGGGTCGCCGACCCGTACGCACAGCCGTCCGGACAGGCGCTCGTCGAGCTCCCGCAGGCAGCGGTAGAGGTAGGCGAGGCGGACCGCGCCGGCCGGGCGCCGCAGCCGGTCGTCCAGCACGAACAGAACCAGGACCTCGTCACCAACGGCGGCGGCGGCGCACAGCGCCGGGTTGTCGTACAGGCGCAGGTCGCGCCGAAGCCAGCAGACCGACACCGTCATGCGACCCGAGGCTAGCCGTCGCGGGCCGCGCTCGGACGACAGCCGGTCGACACCGGCACCGCGACCCACCGTTCGGACCCGGTTCGCCCGATGGAGGAGCACCTGTGGATGTGCGTTGGGCGAACTACGGCGCGCCCGGCCCGCGGGTGGGGCACTCTGGAAGCGGACGGGCCACCGACGGTCGGCCATCGGTGCGCACCACCCACATCACCCTGACCCGGTTGTCCGGCACAGTTCGGGAGACCCGCTGACGCCCCGTTCGTAACCGATCTTCGCGGCAGCGGCCCCATCAACGTCACGAGTGGCGAGCGGAGGGACATCTCGGTGGACCAGCTCTCGGATCTGGAGCGTTCCCGGTTGCTTCTCGGCTGGCTGGCCGCGCGGCGCGCGGTGGACAACTGCCTGTCCGACCTGTTGGCCGCGGGGCCCGCGGGTGAGCGGCGGGTACGCGAGTCACTGGCCCTGGTGGACGATCTTGAGAGTCGTGCGCAGGAGGCGTTCGACCGGTACCGCACCGCGGCGGAGCGCACCCCGGCACCGCCGGTGCGTCCGGCCGGCCGGCGCGGGCCGCCGCCGCCGTCCGAGCGGCCACGGCTCAATGTGGTCCGCGCCCCCGAAGGCGACCTCGCACGTAGTAGTTCCAACACGAAGGGTAATCACCGGCACCGGTAACGTCAGTGGGCCACCTGCCGGGTGACAATAACCAGCGTGCCAGCCGTTCGTCGCCACCGGATCGCCGCGGTCTGGCTCCTCTCGCTGCTCATCCCACCCCTCCTTGCGGTGACGGGCTGTAACACCGCGAGTGGATCACGGCGCGGCGGTGTGGCCCCCGGGCCCACACCCAGTGCCACGGCCACCGCAGGGCCGGACGCCCTCGAACGGTCCGGCCGGGGCATCCCGCTGCGGATCACGCTGCCGCCACCCGGCACACCCGAGCCGTATCCCCTGATCGTGGCGCTGCACAGCCTGCACTACGACGGCACCGACCCGAAGACGAACTGGGATCTTGACGGCCTGGCCCGGGCGGCCGGACTCGCCGTCGTCTATCCCGATGGCATCGGGAAGGCCTGGAACGCCGGCACCTGCTGTGATGTCGCCTCCGCCCGCAACATCGACGACGTCGGCTACCTGCGGGCCCTGATCGCGCACATCAGCGAGAACTATCCGATCGACCGCGGCCGGGTCAGCCTGGTGGGTCTGTCCAACGGCGGCATGCTCGCCTACCGGTACGCCTGCGAGCACGGCGACGAGATCGCCGGCATCGCGGTCGTCTCGGCCAGCCGGCAGGTCACCCGGTGCCAGCCGGCCGCACCACTGACCCTCGTCGTCATCCACGGCGGTGCCGACCAGCACGTTCCCTACGCGGGCACGCTGTGGTCGCCGGTGCTGAACACGGCCATCACCCCGGTCGAGCAGAGCATGGCGCCGATGCGGGCCGCGGACGGCTGCGCCCAGCCCGACGCCCCCGGTGACACCATCCTGACCGACGGGTACGGAGTGCCCCTGCGCAGCTCACAGGCCGCTATACCGGACGGCCTCTCCGTCTCCGTCGGCGGAGACGGCACGGCAGGGGCGACGGGTGCGGCAGGGGCGACGGGCACGGCGCCGGCGACCAGTTCCGGGGCGGGCGGGCCGGTGATCCGGCGGGAGGCACCGTGCTCGGCGTCGGCCCGGGTCGTGGAGTACCTGATGCCGACGATGGGCCATGGTTGGCCGCCGCGCACCGGCGAGGGCACGTTCGCCACGGCCGGTGTGATCTGGAACCTGCTCGCCCCGGCCCGGTCAGCCCGGGCCGGGCCGCGGCTCTGATCCACCCGACCCGGTCAGCCGGCCGGAGCGAACGAGGTGCGCAGGGCGCCCATCAGCGTGTTGAGGCTGGCCGACGCGTCGGTGGACACCCTGGCGATCAGCACGTAGACCGCGCCGTTGCCAGCCACCGTCCGCATCAGGTAGGACACCCGCTGGCCCTCGCGGTCGTAGGAGCCTGCGATCTCCTGGGTCGGCTGGCCGTTGGAGTCGGTGGCCGGGCCGGATCGTTCCCGGGTCAGCCCGGACACCCCGGCGAACTCGCCGGCCTGCACCCGGGCCAGCGCCGCCGCCTGGTCGGTGCCCTCGATCCGGGCGGCCCCGATCATCGCTGGTCCGAACTCGGCGGTGGTGCTCGGTTCGCCGTAGAAGATACCGGTGTTGTCCCGACGCTGCTTCCACACCGGTGGATGGGAGAAGGTCACCTTCTGCACCGTGTCGGTGAAGGCCACCCAGTCCGCCGGCACCGCCACCTGCCCGGTGCCCGCCGCGGCCGCACCGCCGCCCGCCGGGGCGGTGGCCGCCGCCGCGCCGGTGCCGCCCGCCGCAGCGGTGGCGGTCGGCACCGGGGTCGGGTCGTTCGAGCCTGCGGTGGCCGTGTGGCCGCTGGGACGTACCTTCTCCCACACCACTCCCGCGCCGACGCCGACGCCGAGTGCCACGGACAGCACGGCCAGGGCGACTCCGACCCGGCGCAGAAACGACATCGCCTCCCCGTCCGGAGCCGACCGCGCCGCGCCGCGCCGGGCGCCGAGGATGACGTCGGCGTTGTCGTCGTCGACGTCATCCTCGTACGGTGCGTCGACGTCGGCGCCAGGACCGGCGCCATAGGCGGATTCCCGGGCGTAGGGAGAGCGGCGGTCGTGGGGGGAGCCGTCCCGACCGGGTGTGCCGTCGTGGGCGGCATCAGGGTCGTCGTGGCGCGGCTCCCGCCGGTCACGGTCGCCGCCGGCACGGACGAGTTCACGCTCCATCGCAGCGGTGAGCGGCCCGCCGGGGCGGCGGGGCACCGGGCCGCCGAAGCGGGTCTGGCCCCGTCCACCCATGGACGTCGCCGCCGGGTCCCCGGTCGGGTCGACACTGCCGGCACCGGGCAGGTGCGGACCGGTCGCGGCCGGCCGCGGGGCCCGACCACGCGGGTCGGAGCCGTCCCGAGGGGCCGGTCGGCCCCGCGGGTCCGAACGATCCCGCGGATCCACGCCGCCCCGCGGATCAGAGCGGTCCCGAGGGTCCACGCCACCCCGGATATCCGAGCGGTCCCGAGGGTCCACGCCACCCCGGATATCCGAGCGGTCCCGAGGGTCCAGCCGAACACGCGGGTCCGAGCGGTCCCGAGGGTCCACCCGAACACGGGAATCCGAGCGGTCCCGAGGGTCCACCCGAACACGGGGATCCGAGCGGTCCCGAGGGTCCACCCGAACGCGCGGGTCCGAGCGGTCCCGAGGGTCCACCCGAACACGGGGATCCGAGCGGTCCCGAGGGTCGGGCCGGCCACGTGGGTCCGATCGGTCCCGGGGGTCGGGCCGGGCAGGCGGGTCCGTACCGGCGCGTGGGTCGGGGTTGCCACGGCGGCGCTGCCCGTCGGTGGACCGGGGCAGCAGACCGGTGGCGGCCGCGTCCGGGGAACTCCCGAAGCGCCGCTCGAGAGGGCCGGGCTCCCCGGCGGCGGGCAGCGCTTCCGCGTCCGCGCGCGTGGGATCGCCGCCGCGCGCCGCGGCGCGGGCCGCGCGGCCGCCGGTGGCTCCGCTGTGCCGCCCACCCACGGGCGGAACCAGGGCTCGACGCATCGACGTCGTGCCGGGCGCCGGCGGGGCGCCAGGCGGGGCGGACGGTACCGAGGCGGGTGGCCCCGTCGGCGCGTACCCGGGCGGGGGCGACCCCGGAGCGGCGGATCCGGGCGCGGCGGCCGGGCCGGGCAGATAGGCGGTGGGCGCGGCCGGCCCGGGGCCATCGGGCCCGCGGCCGCGGCCGTACAGGGCGCCGGGCGGGCCGTAGCCGTCGTCGCCAGCCGGGCCGGCGCCACGGGCGGACTCCGGATAACCGGGTCGCGGCGGATAGCCGGGCTGGGATGGTTGACCGGAATCAGCCGGATAGCCGGGCCGGGAAGGACCGTAGCCCGCGTCGGTCGGGCCGTAACCCGTGTCCGTCGGGCCGTACTGGCCGGGCCGCCCCTGGGAACGGGATCGTCCCTGCGCGCCGTCGCCACTGGAGCGATGGTGGGGAGGCGGGCGCTGATCCTCCTCCCAGCCGGCCCGTCGCGCACCGTCCGTCACCAGACGACCTCCGATCCCGAGCCGCTGCACGCATATGTTCGTCCCACCGGTGTACCACGGATTTGCCAGGACGTTGCGCGCGCCTAGTTGACAACGACCCATCAGGGACATACGGGCCTCGCCGGATACCCCCCAACGTGCGTCGATATCCTCCCATGACATCCCTGCAAGCAGGGACAATGCAGCAACCTCCTGGGGGAGAGCACAGTGAAGGGCTTCAAACAGTTCCTGATGCGCGGGAACGTGGTCGACCTGGCCGTCGCCGTGGTCGTCGGCACCGCGTTCACCGCGGTGGTCACGTCCCTGGTGGCGAACATCTTCACGCCACTGATAGCCGCGATCTTCGGCAAGCCGGACTTCTCCGATCTGACCTTCAAGATCAACGGAAGCATCTTTCGTTACGGCGCGTTCATCAACAGCGTCATCGCGTTCCTGTCGGTGGCGGCCGTGATCTACTTCGTCGTCGTCCTGCCACTGAGGACACTCGCCGAGCGTCGGGCTCGTGGCCAGGCGGTCCCGGAGGAGGACCTCGTACTGACGGACGAGGCTCGGCTGCTGACCGAAATCCGTGATCTACTGGCGGAACGCCGCAGCGGCGCCTGACTCCGCGACCAGTCCGGAGACGGCACGCCGGCCCCGCCGCGAACGGTCGCTAACCCGAACGTTGGTCGGCATTCAGGTATCGCTCAGGCTCGCAAGGGAAAGTGCCAACCATGACACCGCGTCCCCCCTTCAGCGACAACGCCGATGAAGCCCAGCCGGGTGGCGGCCGGGAGGGGTCCGGCGCCGGGCACGACTCGCCGTCTCCCTGGGCCCCGCCCGCCGCTGACGGGTACGGGTCGCCGGCAGCACAGCCGCACCCGGCCGGTCCCTACCACCCAGCGGAGAGCTCCACACCTCCCGGCGCTCCTTACCCGCCCCCATCGGGTCCGCCGACGGGGGGCTGGGGATCACCGGCCGGCCCCGCCAGCCCCGGGACCGGCGGCTCTCGCCCGCCGGCTCCGCTTCCCGGTGGGACGCCGGGCGGCGGGCTGTACGGGCCGCCGGCGGGCGGTTCGGGTGGCGGGGCGCCGTGGACCAGTCAGTGGGGGGCGGCGCCGGTGGGTGGCGGCTATCCCCCGACCGGGCAGCTCCCGATGGGTGATCCGTCGGGGCCGCAGGGTCGGGGGGGCCCGCCTGGTCTCGCCTCCGGTTCGGCACCGGGCGGCTCGGGTGGTGGCACGGTGGCGTTGCGCCGGCGCCGGCTGGTGGCGGCGGGGCTCGCCCTCGCGCTGGTGTCGGCGGGTGTCGGTGGGGCGGTCGGGGCGCTGGTGGCCGGCGACGACGGTGGGAGCACCGTGGTGACCACCGCCGGTCTGGAGCGCAGTTCGTCCACCGAGGGTGGCACGTCCCCCGCGGCGTCGGACACCGTCTCGGCGGCGGCGAAGAAGATCCTGCCGAGCGTGGTGACGATCTCCGAGGAGTCCAACAGCGAGTCCGGTACCGGTTCCGGCACGATCATCCGCGCGGACGGTCACATCCTGACGAACAACCATGTCGTGTCGGGCGCGGCCGGCGGTGGCACCCTGACGGTCACCCTCCAGGACGGCCGCACCTTCTCGGCCCAGGTGGTGGGCACCGACCCGAGTTCCGACCTCGCCATCATCAAGATCAACGCCTCCGGGCTGACCGCGGCTACCTTCGGTAACTCCGACTCGCTCAACATCGGCGAACTCGTTGTCGCGGTCGGCAGCCCGCTCGGTCTCAACGGAACGGTGACCTCCGGCATTGTCAGCGCCGTGCACCGTCCCGTACGCACCGGCGACTCGACCGTGCGCGACCAGCAGAACACCGTTCTGGACGCGATCCAGACCGACGCCCCGATCAACCCGGGTAACTCCGGCGGTCCGCTGGTGAACAGCCGCGGCGAGATCATTGGGGTGAACAGCGCGATCGCGACGGTCGGCGGCGGGAGCAGCCCGTTCGGGGGTACTCAGCAGTCCGGCAACATCGGCGTCGGCTTCGCCATTCCCGGTAACTACGCCGAATCGGTCGCCACCCAGCTCATCACCGCGGGTCGGGCGCAGCATCCCTACCTCGGCGTCGCCGCGTCCACCGCGGACGAGAACACCCGGTCGACGGCGGCCAGCGGTACCGGTGCGCAGATTCGGACAATGGTCTCGGGCGGTCCGGCGGAAAGCGCTGGCCTGCGCGTCGGCGATGTGATCACCAAACTGGGTGACCGGGCGATCCCCGATGTCGATTCCCTGATCGCCGCCGTGCGCTCGCATGGCATCGGGGACGACGTCGAGGTCACGTACACCCGGGACGGCAAGTCCGCGACCACCACGGCGAAGCTGGCACTGCAGCCACCGACGTCCTGATCGTCCCGGTCCGTCCCGCTTCGCCGTCCGACATACCGACGACGGGTTAATCGTGGGGCGATTCGGCGCAGGGTGACGAATGGCCGATGCCGTTCGGAACAGCAACCTGCGCCAGATCGGTCAGGTAAAATCACCGATCTCCTCAATGGGCTACTTTTTTGTCACACTTGTGACCAGCGCCCCGGGATAGCTGGTCGCCGCACCCGCCACACCCAGGCCGCACATGTTGCACAAAAGCCACGTAGATCCCAAAATGCTTACACCTTTTGTGGTCAAGCGATACCAGGTGTCGAATCGATGACAACAAAATCCTCACAACGTTCACCTGTTCCCGCGGGCTGCCTCCTAGCATGAGCGTCGTCCACCCTGATCGGGCCCGCCGCTAGTCCACCGGGAGACGCGAGAATATGGACGACGACGCGGACCTCGTGGCCCGTGTCCGCAGTGGTGATCGACTGGCCTTCGATGACCTTTACGATCTCTACGCGGACGATGTCTTCTCCATGTGCCTGCTGGTCCTGGGGGATCCGACCGTGGCCCGCGCCGCGGCCGGGACAGCCTTCGCCCTGGTCGCACGCACCCGACTCAACCCCCTGAGCGATCCGGCCCGGCTGCGCTCCTGGCTGCTCGAACTGGCCCGCGGCAGTGCCCTGGCCTGGTCGGGTTCCCCGCAGGCCCGCAGTGTCCCGGTGCCGCACGGGGTCGCGCCGGAGGAGTTGCTGCTCGGCGCGGTCGTGCCGGCCCCCGCGAGCCTGCGGGTGGGCCTGGCCCGCACCTTCGACCGGGCGGCCACCGTCGCGGAGGCCGCGGCCAGCCGCCGGGCCGCCGAGGCCTCGGCCTTCCTGGCTGCCGGTAGATCCATGGTGACACCGGCCCACGATCACGCACCGGCCGCGGACAGCGCCCCGGCTGCCGGTCACGAACCGGCCGAGATCCCCGCCATGACCAACGGCGACACTGTGGTGACTGGGTCGCACCCACGGTACGAACCGGCGTCGCTCGAGGCGGCACGGTCACCCGCGGAGCGTGACCTGCCGCTGATGCGGGTGGACGAGGACGGCGCCGAGTTCGCCGGCCCGTCGACTGTCGTACCCCTCGCACCATGGCGGACCCGCCCCGCGATGGCGGCCGCCGCCGTGCTGGCAGCCGCTGCCGTCGGCCTCACCGCGGCGATGAACTGGCCCGCCAGCGAACCGCAGCTCATCTCGGAGAGCCGGATCGCCGTGGTGACCCCACCCACGCCGCCGGCCTTCACCCGGCCGTCAGCCGCGCCCGCCGCACCCGGCGGGCGCACCGACAGTGACAGTCCGACCGCCGCGGCCACGGTCGTCGGCGCCTACACCAGTGGTGCCGGCCCGGCACGCCATCGGGTGCCGCACGTCATCGAGCCGGTCGCGCGGGACGTCCGCCGCACACCCGCGGTCTCCGCGCAGGGCAACGGTGATACCGGCGGCTCGGCTCCGGCATCACCGGCGTCACCGACCAGGCCGACGTCGAACGGGGTTCGTCCCCCCACCACCACGAACCCCGGCACGACCACCCCGACGACCACACCGAAGACGTCCACCTCGGTCGGAATCCCCACGGGCGGCACCCCGACGGGCACCACCGGGCCGACGCCAGCCACCCCCACGACGCCCGGCAACGTCGGCTCGCCCCCCTCACCCGGCACCTCGACCCCCACCGGCACCGGCACCCAGACCCCGACCCCGGACATCGGCGCCGGGTCGACCACCGGCGCACCGACCCCGGGCACCCCGACCACCAGGAGCACACCCGGTGTCGGGACGACCCCGCCCGCCGGCACCGGCAGCACCGGTTCGGGCAGCACCGGTTCGGGCAGCACCGGCTCCGGCGGTGCCGCGGCGGCCACCACCGCACCGCCGTCGTCCGGCGGCGCAGGCGGATCGGGGTCGGGCACGGGTGGCGCCGGCACCGGGGCGACTCCCGCGGCGCCGACCTCCCCCGCCCGGGTCCAGCCGCCGATCGCGGTGTGACCCACCGCGATCGGCATCAGGTTCCAGGTCAGCGCACCCGGTAGACCAGGGTGGTCGTGTACTCGTCGAAGTCGTTGAGCCGCAGGCTCAGCCGCAGCTGCCAGGAACCGGACAGCGGGGCCTGAAGATCATCGCTGCGCGCGTGCCCGGTCTCGGCGAGGTCCAACGGCACCGTGAACGGCCCGAGGTTCTTCGCCGGCAGCGAGAGCTGGGCCTGCGCGGCGGCCAGACGTTGCGGTTTCCCGGTCGCGGCGATGGCGTACACGTCGATGGACTCCGGACCGATCCGGGTCGGGGCGATCCGCACCTTCACCGTCATCGGCCCGGCGAACGCGCTGCCGTGGAACGGCGGCGCGTAGCTGGACCGGGCCGGCACCATGTTGACCAGGCTGGCCGTGAGCCCGAGGACCACCGCGGCCAGCGCCAGTTCGGCCACGACCCCCCGCCGTAGCCCGGCCAGCGCCGCGGCCCCCGGCAGCCCGTCGGCCCGCACGGCCGCACCGTCACCCTGGCCAGTACCGAGACCGGCGTCGGCGTCGGCGGCCGCGGCGAGGTGAGCCCGGGCGGAGCCGTAGTTGCGGCGCACCCACTGCCGGGCCAGGGCGGCGACGCCCAGCATGCCCAGAACGAACCAGACCTTGTAGAGCACCAGCCGGCCGTAGCTGGTGTCGACGATGGCCGCGAACGACCCGATCTCCCGCCAGCTCTGCACGAGTCCGCTGAGCACGATCGCGACGACCGCACCGATCGCGAGCCGGGACCACCGGGGCAGCACCGCCCCGATCTCGGCCGCCGAGGCCGTCCGCAGCAGGATCACGATGACGGCCAGCCCGCCGAGCCAGACCGACATCGCCAGGACGTGCACCGTGAGGCTCGCCACCGACAGACCCACCAGGTCGCCGGCACCGCCGTGCCCGATCGCGGCGAGACTCACCGCGACCGCGAGGCCGAGCGCCGCCAGTTCACCGCGTCGCCACAGGTCGGGCCGACCCATCCGGGCCGCCTGACGCAGCAGCGGCGCGGCCAGCAGCAGGGCGAGCAGCCGGATGAGCAGCAGATGGCCGAAACGCTCGTCCAGCGTCGCAGACAGCCGCGACCAGTCGGCGAGGGCACCCAGCCCCCGACCGGACGTGTACGGCCCCTGCAACAGCAACTGGACGACGGACGCCGCGACCGCCAGCCCCCAGGCCGTGGCCAGCAACCGCCCGCTGGCGGCGGCCCGAAGCCCTGCCGGCCACAGCAGCAGCAGGAACAGGCAGCCGCCCAGCAGCACACCGACGCCGATGTACCCGGCGAACCGGGCCACGCCGAACAGGAACCCGACCGCGGCCGAGCCCGATGTGCTGCCCTCGGCGCGCGCGGCGCCGGCGTCCGGCGGGCCGCCGACACCGAAGGCGAACGCGCCCGACACCGGATGGCTGTCGGCGGAGACCACCCGCCAGCTCGCCACGTAGGTACCCGAGGGCAGCCCGGAGCGCAGCGCCACCATCGCCTGGGACGCCTTCGCGCCGCCCTGGGCATGGCCGAGATCAACCCGGTTACCGGCCCGGTCAAGGACCCGGATCGAGTCGCCCGCCACCCGCACCGACTCGCTGAAGGAGAGCGTCACCCGGGCGGGCGGTGCGGACAGCGCCGCGCCGCCCTGCGGATCGGTGCCGGTGAGCAGGGCATGGGCGGACGCCGGGGCGACTCCGACACCCAGGCCGATGGATGTGGTGGCCAGGGCGACCAGCGCCATGACCACCACCGCGATCCTGCGCATGGACGACTACGCCTGCCGCCGTGACGTGCGGACGGCGAAGACCGCGGCCAGTGCCACGGCGATCAGCCCGAGCACGACACCGGCGATGCCGAGCGCCCGGGCCGTCCCGTCGTCACTGTCGCCACCGCTGGCCACCGCCGTGCTGGTCTGTGCGCCACCACCGGTGCTCGAGGTGTCGGCGGGCGCCGCCGTGCCCGTGCCCTGCGCCGAGGCGGCGGTGATGGTGATCGTCGGGGCGGGGAGGTCCGGTTCGGGCTGGCCCGGCGCGGCGATCTGGACCCAGCGCACCACCTCGCCGCTGGAGTAGGTCTGCAGCGCCTTGAACGCCACCGGGCCGGCGGTGGTCGGCAGCGGTCCGGCGGACACGTTGAACGTGTCGAACTCCCCCGGCCGGATGCCGGGGCTGCCCTGCGCCACGGTCCAGGTGATCCGGCTGACCACCTCGTCGACCGCGCCGTCATCGGAGCGCAGCGGCCGCGCCGGCTTCGACTTCGTGATCCGGTAGTCCCATCCGGCCTTCGGCTGCACCGAGACCGAGGCGATCGGAGCCTCGCTGGGGAACTGGACGTCGAGGCTGGTCGTGGAGGCGCCGTCCTGCTCGTTGGGCACCTTGAACGTCAGCGTCGTGTAGGCGCCGGGAGCCGCCGTCGCCGGCGCGACGGAGACGTGCGCCGAGGCCGGTGTGACCGCCACGGCCAGCGTGGCCGCGCCGACCGCGGCCAGCACACCCAGCCGGGAGAAACGTCGTGGCCGGAAAATACCTGCAGGCATGGAAAACCCCTCGAATGTCCCCGCGGCACACGACGGCGCCCGGGGATCGGAAGTCCGGAAAAGGTGCGACCGAGACGTCGCCGAAGGGAGGGGAAAGACCGGACAGCGCACCCGCGCAGCCGTCATCCACCCGATGGACATGCCGGTATGACACGCCGGCCGAACAGTCCAGAACCGCCCGGCACCATCCAGAACCCACTGGACGCGGCCAGGTGCGGTCAGGGTGCGGCGCCGGCCATGGCGGGCCGGCGCCGGTAGCTCTCGCCCCCTACGGCAGGGCTGGCAGGGGCGGGCCACGGCGGCGGGCGGCGCGCCCCAGCGGCCGGGTGTGCGCCCGGGGCGCCCGACAGGGGCTGACGGCGCGCAGGACCGGTGGGCGGGCCGGGACTCCCCCGGCCAGCAGCACCACCGACCATCCGGCGATCCGCTCGAACGGACCGCGGGCCAGCGACGCCGACGCGAGGCTCCCGACGCACCACAGCACCCGCTCGGCGCGGCGCAGCAGGACCGCGACCAGCAGCGCCGCCAGCACGTGCGCGAGCAGCATCCGGCTGGTCAACAGGCCGAGGCAGGCCGCCCGCGCCGCCG
Organism: Frankia umida; assembly: GCF_023242945.1. Lineage (NCBI taxonomy): Bacteria > Bacillati > Actinomycetota > Actinomycetes > Frankiales > Frankiaceae > Frankia > Frankia umida. Next base: position 230,414 of record NZ_JALKFT010000003.1, on the reverse strand, counting down.
GCAGCCCGGCCGCGTGCGCCGCCGCCGGCATGTCCATCCCGGCCATGCCGAGGCCACCCGCCGCCGCCCCGGCCGCGGTGGCCGGATCGCCCAGCGCGGGCTGGACCGCGTGGGTGTGCGGCGCCACGAGCCCGAACGCGAGGTGCAGTGCCACCTGAGCACCGGCGACACCGCACGACAACGCCGGCAGCCCACGCTCACGACCGGCGAGACCGAAGGCGAGCCGGGTGAGTATCCCGACGGCGAGGACCGTGACGACCAGGCCCGGACGACCGGCGCCGCCCACCGCGTGGGCGACCCAGGCGAGGCTGACCGACGAGGTGGCGAACGCGGCGGCACGACCGAGGCGCGCCGTGCCCCCGTTCACCGACCAGCCCGTCCCCACAAGGAGCAAGCTTGCCATGCTGGTCCGACAGACCGCCATACCCCGCGGTGTCGGCCAGACGTCCCAGTACGCTCACCGACTGTGCGAGTTGTCATCGCCGAGGATTCGGTCCTGCTCCGTGAAGGTCTACGTCGGCTGCTCACGGACGCGGGATGCGAGGTGGTAGCGACCGTCGGCGACGGTCCCGGGCTGGTCGCCGCGGTGGTGGAGCATCGACCCGACGTCTCGGTCGTGGATGTGCGGATGCCGCCGTCCCACCGGGACGAGGGGCTGCGGGCGGCGATCACCGCGCGCTGCGAGGTGCCTGGTTCGCCGGTGCTGGTGCTCAGCCAGTACGTCGAGAGGCAGTACGCGGCCGAACTGCTCGCCGACGGTGCCGGCGCCATCGGCTATCTGCTCAAGGACCGGGTCGCGGACGTGCGGGAGTTCGTCGACGCGGTGCGCCGGGTGGCCGCCGGTGGCACCGTCATGGATCCGGAGGTCGTCGCCCAGCTGCTCGTGCGCAACCGCCGCGACGACCCGTTGCGCACCCTTACCCCGCGCGAACGCGAGGTGCTGACGCTGATGGCCGAGGGGCGTTCGAACACCGCCATCGCCACGCATCTGGTGGTCAGCGGCGGCGCGGTGGAGAAACACATCTCCAACGTCTTCGCGAAACTCGGTCTGGAGCCGAGCAACGCGGACCATAGGCGAGTCCTGGCCGTCCTCGCCTATCTGCGCGGCTGACCGTCCGGACTGCCCGGACGCCGGGTGGCGGCCAGACTGACGCTCCGACCACGGATGACCGCTGACCGGCGACGCAGTGAGGGTGGATGGTCACACAACCCGGGGGTACCCGTAGGCTGCCGTTTCTGTGAGCCCCATTCTCGCGCCCGGACGAGTGGGAAACACCATTCGGTCGCTGTTGATCCTTACCGTACTCGTCCTGCTGATGCGAACGGCTTACCTCCTGTGGTTTTTCCACACGCCGGCCTGGACGTCCCGGCCGGGTGAGATCCGGTACTGCGGTGGGTGGTACGAGCGGCTGGATCGACCCGAGGTGACCGCCAGCACGGCGATCTCCACGGCCGGTGGACGACTGAAGATGGTCATGCGCTCCCCCGTGTGGCGGCCGATCATGGCCTACAAGCCGTCGTCCGGCTGCCCGCGTTACGTGTTCGCCAAGGTCGGCGACAACGCCTACGTCTCCTACCGGGCGCAGTGACGTGAGCGGCCTCACACCACCGCGAGGGGTGTGAGGCGCCGCGGATCGGCCGTTCGCGGCTACCGGGCGACCGAGGACCGGGCCGTGTCGCCGAGCCGGGGACCCGCGTGCACATACACCCGGGCGTGGATCGACGTGCGCTGCTGCAACGCCGCCCGCACGGCCCGGTGCAGACCATCCTCCAGGTAGAGGGCCCCACCCCACTCGATCACATGGGGGAACAGGTCGCCGTAGAAGGTCGAGTCCTCGTCCAGCAGGACATCCAGCGCGAGCACCCGTTTCGTCGTGACGAGCTGGTCGAGCCGGACCTGGCGTGGGGGTATGGCCGCCCAGTCCCGCTGACCAAGGCCGTGCTCGGGGTACGGGCGACCATCTCCGACCAATCTGAAGATCACCGGCACCTCCTCCTCGAGGGCGAGACATCCATCGTCAGGACAGCCTAGAAGCCGCGCGACACCGAGAAGACTCCGGTCGGCCCAGACCGGGAACCGCGGACAGCGGGACCACACCCGCGCGACCACTGGCACTACGGGGCGCGGCGGTACTTGACCCCCAGCCGAACAAGGACTTAAGTAAGCCTAACCTGATGGTCGGGGGGTTGTGATGGAGGCGCTAGTGGGCGGGAAAGACCCGGTGGGCGAGGGCGTCGGCGTCGACGTCGACGGTCTGGTGAGCATGGACAGCCCGGTCGGCGTGACAGGCCCCGTCACCGCAGTGAACAGCGACGACGCTATGACCGTACTGGCCGGGCGGGCGCGCACGGTCCTCGCCAGCGGGCGCACCGCACTGCTCACGCTGCCCTGCGAGCGGGCCCGTGGCTGGGTGGGCATGATCGACGACGGCGGCGAGCCACTGCTGATGGCCCGGGCCGACGGGCGGATCGCCGAGGCGGCCCAGAGCGGGCGCCGCGGCTGGGTGGATGTGCCCGGGCACTTCGGCGAGCGACTGATCCTCACCGGCACGTTGCGGGTGGTGCCCGGCACCACCGCCCAGATCCTGAGTCGCCTCGCCGACCTGGGCCGCTCCGTCGACCCGATCGACGCCGTCGCCGACGGGCTCGCGATGCTCGCCGTCTCGGTGGACGAGGTGGTCCTGTGCCTGCCGCCGGCCGACCAGGCCGGGCGGGTGCGACGGTGGTCGACCGGGGCGGTGGGTCGCCGTATCGACCTGGCGACGTACGCCTTCGCCGAGCCGGACCTCATCGACGCGTACGCTCCCGAACTGATCGATCATCTCAACACCCGCCACGCCGAGCAGATGTGTCAGCTCGCCGGCGGCGGCCGCACCCCCGGCGGGGACATCGCCGGCGCGTACGTCAGCGGCCTCGACCGTTACGGCATGGACCTGTGGCGCGTCGACACCACCGGCGCGCATCCGGTGCGGATCGTGTTCGACGAGCCGCTCGGTGAGCCACGCTCGCTCGGCCGGGAGCTGCGCCGCCTGCTCGAACGCGCCGGACGCGACGCCGGGTGAACGCGACCGGCTGACCATCCTTCGACACCGGTGGTGCGGGCCGCGAGGTCCGACACCCGTGGTGTTGGCGTATGCCGCGTTTGACACCGGCATCGACAACCGTTTTCAATTAGCGGCATGCCGCCGCCGGTCCACGATGCCGCGATCGTCTTCACGCACGCGAGCGTCGCCTACGACCGGTTTCCGGCGGTCGAGCAGGTCAACGGCACGGTGCGCCCCGGTGAGATCGTCGCGCTGGTCGGGCCGAACGGCGCCGGCAAGTCCAGCCTGATCAAGGCCGTGCTCGGCCTGGTCCCGGTCGTGGCGGGTTCGATCGTCGTGCTGGGCCGCCCGCCCGCGCAGGCCCGCCGCCAGGTCGCCTACGTCCCCCAGGCGGACACGCTCGACCCGAACTTCCCGATCTCGGTCGCCCAGGTCGTCCTGATGGGCCGCTACCGGCGGATCGGCTGGCTGCGCCCGCCGGGCCGGGCCGACCGGGCGGCCGCCGCGGCGGCGCTGGCCGCCGTCGGCCTCGAGCACCGCGCGCGCGACCGGTTCGGCCTGCTCTCGGGCGGGCAACGCCAGCGGGTGCTGCTGGCCCGGGCGATCGCGTCCGAACCGGCGGTGCTGGTGCTCGACGAACCCTTCAACGGAGTGGATGTCGTCTCCCAGGAGGCCCTGCTGGGCGCGGTGCGGGAGCTGACCGCCCGCGGCGCCGCAGTGATCATCTCCACACATGACCTGACCCTCGCGCAGTCGGCCTGCGATCGGGTCTGCCTGCTCAACCGGCGCCAGTTCGCCTTCGGCCCGCCGGCCGACGTGCTCACCCCGCCGCTGCTGCGCCAGGCCTACGGTGGCGCCGCCCTCGAACTCGCCGATCACGGCCTGATCCTGGCCCGGTGATGACCGACCTGCTGATCGAGCCGTTCGGCGCGCCCTACATGGCTCGGGCGCTGGTGGAGGGGTTGATCCTCGGTGCGCTGTGCGGCGCGGTCGGTGTGTACGTGCTGGTGCGGCGCCTCGCCTTCCTGGCCGACGCGATCACCCACACGGTCTTCCCCGGTGTGGTGATCGGCTTCCTGGTGTCCGGGCAGTCCGGGATCGTGCCCGGGGCGCTGGTCTGCGCGGTGCTCGCCGCCGGGCTGTTCACCCTGGTCACCTCGACCGACCGGGTCAGCGACGACGCGACCCTCGCCGTGCTGCTGACCTCGTTCTTCGCCCTCGGTGTCGTGCTGGTCTCCCGGCAGCGCTCCTACACCGCCGACCTCACCGCGTTCCTGTTCGGCCACATCCTGACGATCGACCGGTCCGACATCCTGGTCACCGCCGCGGTGGCGGTGCTCGCCGTACTGGTTCTGCTCGCACTCGGACGTCCTCTGCTCGCCGGCGCGTTCGACCGCGAGTGGGCCCGGGCCGCCGGCTACCGGATCACCCTGCTTGACCTGGTCGGGAACATGCTGATCGCGCTGGTGGTGGTCGCCGCCGTGCAGGCGGTCGGCACGGTGCTCGTCATCGCCATGCTGGTGGTACCCGCGGCGACGGCCCGGCTGGTCTCCGATCGGCTGCCCGTCATCGTCGCGGTCGCGATGGGGCTTGGCCTGCTCGGCGCCTGGTGGGGGCTGGCCGCCAGCTACTCGGCCTCGATCGACCACGGGGTGCGGCTGTCCGCCGGCGCGACGATCGTGCTGGTGCTGGTCGCCGGCTACGCCCTGGCCCTGCTCGGCCGGGTCGCCCACCGCGCGCTGGCCCGGCCGGCGACGGCGACCCGATGACGCTGTTCGGTTCGCTCGGTGACGGCTATGTGCGGCGGGCGTTGCTCGAGGTCGTGCTGCTCGGTGTGCTGTGTGGTGCGGTGGGCGTCCAGGTGGTGCTGCGGCGGCTGGCGTTCCTCACCACGGCCCTGACCCACGCGACCTTCCCCGGGGTGGTGCTGGCCTCGCTGCTCGGTATCGGGCTGGTGCTCGGCGCGGGGCTGTTCGGTGTGCTGGTCGTCGCGGTCGTCGCGGTGCTGACGGGGACGCGTGGGGCCGGTCGCGGCCGGGAGACGAGCAGCGTCACCGCGGTCGTGCTCGCCGGCGGTTTCGCGCTGGGGCTCGCGTTGATGTCCACCCGCAACGGGTTCAGCCGTGACCTGACCGCGTTTCTGGTCGGCTCGGTGCTCACGGTCTCCCCGAGCGACATCGTCGCCACGGCGGTGACCACGGTGTGCGTCCTGGGGCTGCTCGCCGGGCTGCGCAAGGAGCTGCTGCTGGGTGCGTTCGACCCGGGTGCGCTCGCGGCCGCCGGTTACCCCGTCCGGGCGCTGGATCTCGTCCTGCTGCTGATGATCGAGGCGACCGTGGTGACGTCGCTGCCGGCGGTCGGCACGATCATGGCGGTGGCGCTGATCGTCGGGCCGGCCGCCACCGCCCGGTTGTGGTGCTCCGGCGCCGGGACGATGACCGCGGTGGCGATGGTGATCGGCGTGCTCTCCGGGGTGGTCGGCCTTGCCGTCAGTGAGCAGTGGAACGTGGCCGCGGGCGGGGCGATCGTGCTGACGGTGGCGGCGTTCTTCACGGTTTCCCTGGTGGCGCGGTCCCTCCCCAGGGGTGAGTCGGCGATGCGACCGGCGGCCCAGGAGAAATCTGTTGGACGCCCCACCTACTCTTAGTAGATGGAGTTCTCCCAGTCCGACAAGCTCGCCGACGTCTGCTATGACGTCCGCGGGCCGGTCCTCGACGAGGCGACCCGGTTGGAAGCGGCCGGTGCGCGCATCCTCAAGCTGAACATCGGCAACCCCGCGCCGTTCGGCTTCTCCGCACCGCCGGAGGTACTCCAGGCCGTCATGGCACACCTGGCGGACGCCCAGGGCTACAGCGACTCCAAGGGTCTGATCGCCGCACGCGAGGCCGTCGTGCGCTACCACCTGCGCAAGGGCATCGGCGGGATCAACCCGGACAGCGTGTACCTCGGCAACGGCGTCTCCGAGATGATCATGATGTCGTTGCAGGCGCTGCTCAACAACGGCGACGAGGTCCTCGTGCCCGCGCCCGACTACCCCCTGTGGACGGCGGTGGCCAGCCTCTGTGGTGGGCGGCCGGTGCACTACCTGTGCGACGAGTCCGCCGACTGGGCGCCCGACCTCGCCGACATCGCCCGCAAGGTCACCCCGCGCACCCGGGCCATCGTGGTGATCAACCCGAACAACCCGACCGGTGCCGTCTACGACCGGGCCACGCTCGAGGGCATCATCGAGATCGCCCGCCGCCATGAGCTGATGCTGCTCTCCGACGAGATCTACGACCGCATCCTCTACGACGACGTCGAGCACCTCTCCACCGCGTCGCTGGCGCCCGACCTCGTGTGCATGACCTTCAACGGCCTGTCGAAGGCCTACCGGCTCGCCGGCTTCCGCGCCGGCTGGATGGTCCTGTCCGGCCCACGCGAGCGGGCCACCTCGTACATCGAGGGCCTCAACATCCTCGCGAACATGCGTCTGTGCGCGAACGTCCCCGGCCAGTACGCCGTGGTCGCGGCGCTGACGGAGGACGGCGGAGCCGGCGACCTCGTGCTGCCCGGCGGGCGGCTGCGTGAACAGCGCGACACCGTCATCCGGCTGCTGAGCGCCATCCCCGGGGTGACCTGCGTGCCACCGCGCGGCGCCCTCTACGCCTTCCCCCGCCTCGATCCGGACGTCTACCCCATCGATGACGACGAACAGTTCGTCTTCGACCTGCTGGCCGCGGAGAACATCCTGCTGGTGCAGGGCTCCGGCTTCAACTGGCCGCGCCCCGACCACGTCCGGATCGTGACCCTTCCCTCGGTCGCCGACCTCACCGACGCCGTCGGCCGGATCGACCGCTTCCTCGCCTACTACAAACAGCGCTGACCATCCCCGGCCGTCGCCACGCCCCGCGACCAGCCGCGGACGAGGATCCGTCGGCGTGGGGCAGCCCCTGTGCACCCTGCACGCCCGTCGGACCCCGGGATGCCGTCACGCGATGTGACCGTGGGTCGGGGGCAGCGCTGTGTCGTGGGAGCGATCCGGCAGGATTCACGACGACCGGCGGAAACACCCGGATCGTTGCGCGTCGCGCTGTGCGACGGCCGTCGCGGAGCGAGCAGGAGGTGAACCGGGAGTGAACGAAGGCGGCTCCCCTGTGCCGAAGCCCTCGCTGTCCGCCGCACCCCCGACCTCGGCTTCTGCCTCCACGATCCCGCCGCGCCAGGACCCGCCGCGGTCATCTCCCGGCGCGGATCGGCCACCTGAGGCACCGGGCGCAGCACTCCTCGAAGGCGGTTCGGCGGCGACGCACCGCCCACGGGCCATCCGAGTTATCCACAGCTTCATCCACAGGAATCGAGCGTTCTGTGGAAAACCTGTGGACGAATCGCGTGGAACGGGGCCCGAGGCGGCCGAGGGACGCGCCAGGGCCGACAGGAGCGACGGCTCGTGGCGCGGCCGGCCGGTGCGCGTGGCTGAACGTCATCGACGGGACGTCGTGCTGGCGGGCATGCTGGCGGGCGTCATGGTCGGGGTGGACGTCGCACTGCACACCAGAATTGGCCGACCATTGTGGTACGACGAGCTCTGGCGGCCGCACTTCGCGGGGGAGCCGTCCGGCACGTTCTGGTCCGAGCTCCAGGTGGCGAACGCACCGTCCTCGCTCGGCGCGATCGCGCTGACCCGGCTCGCCGGGGAGGTCCTGGGCTGGCACTCCTGGTCACTGCGGCTGGTCGGGGCGACGCTCTGGCTGCCGGTACTGGCCGCGGGCACCTACCTGACCAGTCGCCGGTTCACCGGGATGGTCGCGGCCCTCGGCGCCGCCGTGGCGGTCGCGGGCAGTGTCACGGTGGTCGACTCGGGCACCCAGCTCAAGCCGTACGTGCTGGACGCGGTCGTCACCCTCGCCGTCCTGGCGCTGTGGACGGCGTCCGGGCACCGGCTGCGCAACCGGACGCTTGCCGGCGCGCTGACGCTGCTCTCGCTGCCGGCGGTGTTCGTGCTGCTGCCACTGGTTGTCCGGGACGTCCGCCGGGAGCGCGGCGGCGCCTGGCGGTCATCTCCCGCGCTGGTCATCGCCGCGATCCACGTGAAACTCTTTGTCGGGCACCAGTCCGGGCAGCGGGTGAGCCACTTCTGGGACGACCAGTTCCTGGCCGGACGTGGCGTGGTCGGTGGTCTGCGCTTCGTCGCCGATCAGGTGCTCGCGACGCTCGGTGGCACCCCGCCCGGCATCGACCGGTACGACCCCAACCTGGTGCACTCCCTGTTCGAGGGGCATCGCGTGGCGACGACGGTGCTGGGCGCCGCGACCACGGCGGCCGTCCTGGTCGGGGTGCGGGTGCTGTGGCGGCGTCCGGGCGGCGCGACGCTGCTGGGTGCGCTCGGCGGTGCGGAGTTGCTCGTGCTGGCGGCCAGCGGCGCCCGGTACTGGCCGTTCGGTGCCTGCCGGACAAACCTCTTCCTCGTCCCCCTGCTGGTGATCGTCGCCGCGGCCGGTGCGGACGAGCTGCTGGCCACGGCCCGCCGGATCGTCACCGACCGACACGACGGCCTGGACCGACACGACGGCCTGGACCGGCAGCACGGCGGCGCGGCCCGGATCGGCCCTCGGGCTCTGCCCGTGCGCGCGGCCATGGTCGCGGCGATCGTCGTGTGCCTGGCCGGGGTGGTGGCGACGCCGGTGAGCGCCGCGGGGGGACTCGGTCGGTTGTGGCGTGAGCGTGGGGCCGTCCGTCCGATCGACGCGATGGTGGCGGTGACCGTCGCGGCTCGGGCGCAGTACCGGCCCGGCGACACGGTGATCGTCGGTGGCCGGCTCGCACGGGCCGGGTGGCTGTACGGCATGGAACTCAGCGATGACACCCGCGGGACGCGCGCCCAGCGCGTCCCGCGGTCCGCGACGATCTTTCTGACCACGATCGGCGGCGGTACCGGCACGGGCGGCACGGCCAGTCGGGCGGGGGTCCTTGGCTCGGGGGATGTGGCCGCCGCGGTGCGGGGTCGGCGGCCTCCGTCCGGTGGTGGGGTGCTGGTGTTCGTGCTTGCCTACGACCGCCGGGGCGTCCCGGCGGCGCTCGCCCAGCTGCGCCGGGACGGCTGGTGCACGACGTCCAGCCAGGCCTTCGAACTCACCGGAACTCTGTACGGTCTACGTCGCTGCCCGGCCACGGCGCGGGCCGATGCCCCACATCGGCCGGTGGAACGCGACAGTTGGCCAATCCACGCGCGAAGATAGGGGAAAATGGCTGAGGGAGCGCCGGTGCACATCGCCGAAGAGGGCAGCAGCGGGCCGTCCCGTCGCCGTGGGGCGCCCGGACGAGGCACCACTGTGCGGGCGACCCGTCAGGGTGACGCCGTCTGCGCCGCGCTCGCCGAGACCGATGCCTTCACCAGCGCCCAGGATCTGCATGCCCGGCTGCGCGCGCAGGGGACGGCGGTGGGGCTGACCACCGTCTACCGCCATCTGCAGGTGCTGGTCGACCGGGGTGAGGTCGACATGCTGCGCCGCGACGACGGCGAGACCGTCTACCGGCGCTGCGCCACCGAGGCGCACCATCACCACCTGGTCTGCCGGTCCTGCGGTCGGACGGTGGAGATCGCCGGGCCTGAGATCGAACAGTGGACGGAGGCGGTCGCGGCGGCCGAGGGATTCGTCGACGTCGCCCACACCGTGGAGATCTACGGCACCTGCTCCAGCTGCGCGCTGACGGCCGAATCCTCCGCCTGACTCCGCCCCCGCGATGGGGCGGGCGGCGAAGCGCAGCCCGGAACGGACGGTGGGCTGGGTGTCACGGTGGGCTGGGTGTCACGGTGGGCTGGCGGACAGGCCGGTGCAGGGGCGTAGGGCGTTCCAGCTGGCGAGGGCCTGGGTGGCGGCGGTGCCGGTGAGGGGACGGGGGGCGCCGCCGGAGATGCGGGCGGGTACCCAGGTGGCGTCGGTGACGGCGCGGCCGGCCGCGGTCAGCCGGAGCACCCCGGATTCGGTGTTGCGGCCGCCACCGGAGGCGTAGAAGACGAAGTTCCCCAGGCCGTAGTCGACGTAGGCGCCGTCGCTGGCCCAGCCGCCGCCGAGGAGCACATGGGCGTGGCTGCCGACGACGATGTCGGCGCCGGCGGCGGTCAGCAGCGGCTCGAGGGCGCGTTGGGCGTCACCGGGGCACTGCTGCTGCTCGACACCCCAGTGCAGGAACACGATCAGCGTGTCGGTCGACGCCCGGGCGGCGCGGACGGCGGCGACCAGCTTGTCGACCTGTTTCGCCGAGGCGAGGCCGGGTTTGCCGGGGCCGGCGGTCCAGGCGGCGGCCAGCTGGTCGTCGAGGACCTGGGTGGCGCCGATGACCGTGATCCGCTGGCCCTTGATCGTCGTCCGGTACGGAGTGAAGGCGCTGGTGTCGTCCAGGCCGATGCCGATCACCGGGTAGTGGGCGGCGGAGGCGGCCGCCAGCGAGTCGCGCAGGCCGACCTCGCCGTAGTCCATACCGTGGTTGTTGGCCATGTTCACGACGTCGATACCGGCGGCGCGCACGGCGTCGAAGGCGGTGGCGGGGGCGCGGAAGGTGAACTCCTTCGGCGCCGCGGTGCCGCGGTCGGTGACGGCGGTCTCCAGGTTCGCGATCGCGAGGTCGGCGGCGGACAGGGTGGCCGACATCGGGCCGACCGCGGTCGCCGGATCGGCGGCCAGACGCTGGCCGGACGAGCCGGCGAAGTGGATGTCCCCGCCGAAGGCGATCGTGACCGGTGTCCCGGTCGGCCGGCGTGGGCCGTTGCCGACCGGGGCGGTGCCTTCGATCGTGGGGGTGGACGTCGCCTGGCCCGCGGCACCGGCCGAGGCGCCGGGGGTCGGGGTCGGCGTCACCGGATCGTCGGTGTCGCCGTACGGCAGCGAGCAGGCCGTCAGCATGATGACCAGCCCGACCGCCCCGGCCACGGCCGCCCGAACCGGTGCGGCCCGAGCCAGCGCCGCCCGAGCCAGCGCGGCCCGGGTCGGGATCACGGGGTGAGCAGGGCGGGGGCGAGCTCGCGCCACTGGCGGCGGGGCAGCCCACGGCGGTCGAAGTCGAGGACCTGGACGGCCACCTGGTCGGCGCCGGCGTCGAGGTGCTCCTTGATCCGTCCGAGCAGGACGTCCGCGTCGCCCCAGGCGACGATCGTGTCGACCAGCCGGTCGGAGCCGGTACCGGCGAGGTCGTCGTCGTCGAAGCCGAAGCGACGCAGGTTCGTGGTGTAGTTCGGCAGCCGCAGGTAGGAGCCGGTGTGCCGGCGGGCGAGTTCGCGTGCCTGCGCCGGATCGGTGTGCAGCACGAACGCCTGCTCGGGGATGAGCAGCTTGTCGGGGCCGAGGATCGCGCGGGCCGCGGCGGTGTGCTCGGGTGGGACGAAGTAGGTGTGGGCGCCGTCGGCGCGGTCGCGGGCGAGGCCGAGCATCTTCGGGCCGAGCGCGGCGAGCACCCGCGGCGGGGCGGCCGCCGGGGGGACGGCGCGGTACTGCTCGGCCGCCATCCGGTCCATCTCGTCGAGGTAGGCGGCCATCTGGGACAGCGGCCGGGTGTAGGCGGCACCGCGGATGTGCATCAGCTCCGCGTGCGAGACACCCAGGCCCAGCAGGAAGCGGTCGGGGAAGGCCTCGGTGAGGGCCAGCTGGGCCGCGGTCATCGTCAGCGGGTTGCGCGCCAGGATCTGGGCGATGCCGGTGGCGATCGTGATCTGGCTGGTGGCGGCCAGCGCCAGGCTCGCGGTGACCAGCACCTCGCGGCCCTTGACCTCACCCGTCCACAGGGTGGGGTAGCCGAGTTCGTCGAGCTCCGTGATCGCCTCGCGGACCACACCGGCCGGCGAGAAGTCGAACTGGCCGCTCCAGATCCCGACCTTTCCGAGATCACGGCGGGCCGGCGGGCGGGTCGCGTCCTGCGCAGTCGTCACCGCGCCACCGTACCGAGCCCCCCGTCCCGTGGCAGGTCCTCCGGGGCTCGAGCCCGTTGCGGACACGCGGATCCGAGCGGACGGGCAGATCGGGTTGCCAGCCGGCCAGCAGGGTCTATCGTTGCCCAGTGTGACGGAGCTCATGCAGCTACTCACCCCGGGTGGTCGACGGATCACTGTGGCATCCGAGGCGATGTCGCCCGCGGCGGATGACCCACCGGTCGACGTCGCGGCGTCCGATCCACGTCCCGAGATCGGTGAGCCGAGCGCCGTCGATCTGGACCTGCCGGCGCTGGTCGCCGACCTCACCCCGGCCGATCTGGTCGGCTTCTACCGGGACATGGTGCTGGTCCGCCGGTTCGACGAGGAGGCGACCAGCCTCCAGCGTCAGGGTGAGCTGGGCCTGTGGGCGAGCCTGCGCGGGCAGGAGGCGGCCCAGGTCGGCTCCGGGCGGGCGCTGGGCACCCACGACATGGCCTTCCCGTCCTACCGCGAGCATGGCGTGGCCTGGTGTCGCGGGGTGGACCCGGCCGCGATCCTGGGGATCTTCCGGGGGACGAGCCTGGGTGGCTGGGATCCCGACGAGCACGGGTTCGCCCTGTACTCGATCGTCGTCGGCGCGCAGACGTTGCACGCCGCCGGCTACGCGATGGGGATGTCCCGCGATCACAGCACCGGTGCGGCGATCGTCTACTTCGGCGACGGGGCGTCCAGTGAGGGCGACGTCAACGAGGCGTTCGGCTGGGCGGGCGTGTTCGGCGCGCCGCTGGTGTTCTTCTGCCAGAACAACCAGTGGGCGATCTCCGAGCCGGCCCGGCGGCAGAGCCGCACCGAGATCTTCCATCGGGCGTCCGGTTTCGGTTTCCCCAGCGTCCGAGTGGACGGCAACGACGTGCTGGCCTGCCTCGCCGTCACCCGATGGGCCCTGGCGACGGCGCGGGCCGGCCACGGACCGGTGCTGGTCGAGGCGCTCACCTACCGGATGGGCGCGCACACCACCGCCGACGATCCGACCCGCTACCAGGCCAGCGAGCAGCTCGAACGATGGCGCCGACTCGACCCGCTGGACCGGCTGCGCACCCACCTCGTCGCCGCCGGCCACCTCGACGAACAGCGGGAGCAGCGCCTCGCGTTGGAGGCCGACGCGTTGGCGCATGACCTGCGCGTACGTTGTCGCGCGTTACCCGACCCGGATCCGGCGATGCTGTTCGACCATGTGCAGGTCACCGACAATGCTCTGGTGACAGCGCAGCGCGCGGCCTTCGTCGCGGCCCGCGCCGCCGCGGCGGACGACGGTGTCGCCGGGGACGACAGCGAGATCGCGGACGGCAGTAGCAGCGCGGATGGCAGGGGCAGCGCGGACGGCAGTAGCAGCGCGGATGGCAGGGGCAGCGCGGACGGCAGAGACATCGCAGGTGGCAGAGATGGCGCGGATGGCAGTGGTGTCAGGGCGAGGGAGGGGACGGTCGTGGCGGGCGAGCGGCGTGGGAGCGGGGCAACGTGGTGACAGGAGGGTTGGCGACGAACGGCGCGGCGACGAACGGCCTGGCGACCCAGGAAGTGGCACGGACCAGCGAGACGCGGACCAGTGAGACGCGGACCAGCGAGACGCGGACCGGACCGGCGAGCGGTAGCGCGCAACCGGCTCCGATCACGCTGGCCAAGGCGCTCAATCTCGGCCTGCACGCGGCGATGGCGGCGGACCCCAAGGTCATCGTGATGGGTGAGGACGTCGGAACACTCGGCGGGGTCTTCCGGGTGACCGACGGTCTGCAACGGGAGTTCGGCGAGGCCCGGGTCATCGACACCCCGCTGGCCGAGTCGGCGATCGTCGGGACCGCGATCGGACTGGCCATGCGCGGCTACCGGCCGGTCTGCGAGATCCAGTTCGACGGTTTCGTCTACCCGGCGTTCGACCAGATCGTCAGCCAGCTGGCGAAGCTGCACTACCGGTCCGCGGGGCGCATCCGGCTGCCGGTGACGATCCGCATCCCGTTCGGCGGCGGCATCGGCGCAGTCGAACATCACAGTGAGTCACCGGAGGCGTACTTCTGCCACACCGCCGGACTGAAGGTGGTCGCCTGCTCGAACCCGCACGACGCGCACCACATGATCCAGCAGGCGATCCGCTCCGACGATCCGGTGATCTTCCTGGAGCCCAAGCGGCGCTACTGGGAGAAGGCGGTGGTCGACCCGCGTCCCCTCCCCGACCTGGTGACGGGTTCGGTGGACGCGGTCGACGCGGCGGGCGCGGCGGTGGGACTGCATCGCAGTGTCGTCGTGCGCGCCGGCACCGATGCCACGCTCGTCGGCTACGGCCCGACCGTGCGCACCTGCCTGGACGCGGCCGAGGTGAGCGCCGCGGACGACGACCGGTCACTGGAGGTCATCGACCTGCGTTCGCTGTCGCCGCTGGACCTGGGCCCGGTGCTCGAGTCGGTGCGCCGCACCGGACGGCTGGTGGTCGTGCACGAGGCGCCGTCGAACGTGTCGGTCTCCGCGGAGGTCGCGGCCCGGGTCACCGAGGCGGCGTTCTACTCGCTGGAGGCCCCGGTGCTGCGGGTGACCGGTTTCGACACCCCGTATCCGCCAGCCCGCATCGAGGACCACTACCTGCCGGACGTCGACCGCATCCTCGACGCCGTCGACCGCTCCTTCGCGTTCTGAACTGGGGATCTTCGTGGCACAGCGACAGTTCCGGCTTCCCGATCTCGGTGAGGGACTCACCGACGCGGACATCGTCCGCTGGCTCGTGCAGGCTGGTGACGCCGTCACGGTGAACCAGCCGCTCGTGGAGGTGGAGACCGCGAAGGCGGTCGTCGAGATCCCCAGCCCCTTCGCCGGCGTCCTCGTCGAGCGGCACGTCGAGGAGGGTGTCACCCTCGCCGTCGGCGCCCCGCTGCTGACCGTCCGCACCGCAGATGGCGACGGCCCGGACGGCACCCCTGACCCGGATGGCACCCCTGACCGCAATGGCGCCGCCGGGACGGCCGGCGCGGACGAGGGGGAGACCGGTGCCGACGCGGGCCCGGCCGAGGACGAACGCACCCCGGTCCTGGTCGGCTATGGGCCGCGGACGCATCAACAACGCCGACGAAGCCCTCGGCGGCGGCCCGTCCCGGCGGGCGAGCCCACCCCCACGCCCGCGGCGGTACAACCACCGACACAGCCCTCCGAGCCAGCACAGCCCTCCGAGCCGGCACAGTCCTCCGAGCCAGCACAGTCCTCCGAGCCAGCACGGTCACCGGCGCTCACGCGGGCGGCCGCGGACGGTCGGACGGTCGGCGCGGTGCTGGCCAAGCCGCCCGTGCGCAAGCTGGCCCGGGACCTCGGCGTCGACCTCACCACGCTGGTCGGCACCGGGCCCAACGGGACGATCCGGCGCAGCGACATCGAGGCCGCGATGCGCGTCGCGGCCCGCGCGCTCCCGGTCGCGAACCCGCCCGTCTGGCCGACGACCGGCCCGGCGGCGGTGGGCATCCCGGGGCCGGAAACGCCGCTGTCCGCGACACCGCTGCCAGGGTCAGCGCCGGGGTCAGGACTGGTGCCGGGGTGGGCGGCGCCGGGCGCCGTGGCGGGGGCGATCCCGGCGGACGCGACCTATCTGGGCGCTGACGGCGGTGCGGAGGGCCTCGGTGGCTGGCGGGTGCCGGTGGTCGGGGTGCGCCGCGCGATGGCGCAGGCGATGGTCGCCAGTGTCGCGGCGGCGCCGCACGTCACCGAGTTCCTGAGCGCGGATGCCACCGAGACGATGGCGGCACGGGAGCGGATCGCGGCGCTGCCGGAGTTCACCGGGGTCCGGATCACGCCGTTGCTGTTCGTCGCCCGTGCCCTGCTGATCGCCGTCCGGCGGCATCCGATGATCAATTCCCGCTGGGTGGCGGACGCCGGTGACGGACGGGCGGAGATCCGGGTGGCCGAACAGGTGAACCTGGGTATCGCCGTGGCCGGGCCGCGGGGTCTCGTGGTGCCGCACATTCCGGCGGCCGATCGGCTTGACCTGGCCGGTCTCGCCCAGGCGCTGGCCACCCTGACCGCGGACGCCCGCGCCGATCGGCTGGAGCCGGCCCGGCTGCGCGGCGCGACCATCACCATCACCAACGTGGGGGCGCTTGGTGTCGACATCGGCACACCGATTCTCAACCCGCCCGAGGCCGCGATTCTGGCGCTCGGCTCGATCCGCCCGACTCCCTGGGTGCACGAGGGCCAGGTCACCGCGCGTACGGTGGTGCAGCTCGCGCTGTCCTTCGACCATCGGATCGTGGACGGACGCCTCGGTGCCGCGGTACTCGCGGACATCGGTGCCATGCTCACCGACCCCACGGTCGCACTCGCCTGGTCGTGATCCTCTCATCGGAGCCACCAGGTCACCACAAAGCACGCGAGAGGGGCACACAACTGTGCACTCGGGGTTCCCTGGTACGGTTGCGCCCCTGACCGGATTCCGGCACAAAGAGGTGGAACCATGACGCGAGTGGAGGCACTTCAGGCCGCGGACGAGTTCGTCGCCAAGGTGCTGACCTCCGCCAACTCCAGCGGCCGCTTCACGGGCACGCTGAACCTGGCTGAGCGGGTCGATCTCACTCTCCGAGTGGCCCGGTTCCTGCTTGAGGGGCAGTCCTCCTCGGAGTCCGACGATCTGCTGAAGCGGGACATGCGCAACGAACTCGACCAGGCTTTTCCGCCCCTGCGCACCTCCTGATCGGGGGCGGCGCAGGGGCGCTGGTCGGACAGCGGTCGAACGGCGTTCGGGCGGCGGGTGGGAGTCGTCCGGCAAGGCCACAGCGGTGAGGCGTGTCCGGCAGGGTCAGGAACGCGGCCGGGTGGAGTCCGGCTCCGTGGAGCCCACGTGCACGACCTCCTGCGGCTCCAGCTCCGGGTGGCGTCGCGCGTTGAGCTTGTCGTCCTCTTCCGCGGTGAGCCCGGGCTCCCGGCGCCGCGGCGCCTCGTAGGGCGAGCTCGGGTCGACCAGGATGGTGTCGTCCACCGACACCGGCGACGGCGTGCCGGCCTCGACGGACTCCTCGACGATCCGGCGGCGCCACTGGTTCTGGTAGAGGGTGATGCCGAGGCCGACCAGGCTCACCAGCATCAGGATGATCCCGACCGAGTCCAGATCGAGACCGGATGGATCGCTACGGACGGCGAAGGTGAGTACGGCACCAAGGGTGAAGAACGCGAGGCTCAGCGGGATTCCCATGCCGCCCGCTGTACCCGGCAATCGGCCCAATACAACCCCCGCACGCCACAAAGACCACAGACCCCGGAAACGTGCCCGGGGCCCGTGGTCTTCGGGTGTCGAGGCGGTGCTCCCGGCTGGTCGCCGGGGTTGGTCCAGCTCGCGGGCCGGCTCAGCTCAGAAGGCGTCCTCGGCCAGGTCCATGAGCTCGAGTCCGGTGTTCTCGGCGAGGGCGCGGGCCGTCTTCAGCTCCGGCAGCACGGTCGCCGCGAACCAGCGAGCGGCGGCGATCTTGCCCCGGTAGAACTCGGCGTCCCGGCCTTCGTCGGCACCGCCCGCGAGCGCCCGCAGCGCCACGTCCGCGCCGCGCAGCAGCAGCCAGGCGATCAGCAGGTCACCGACACCCAGCAGCAGACGGGTGGTGTTCAGGCCGACCTTGTAGACCTGCCGCGGGTCGTCGGCGGCGCTGGTGAGCTGGCCGACCATGGCGCCGATGATGCCCTCGGTGTCCTCCAGCGCGGCACCGAGCGCCTCCCGCTCGTGGCGCAGCTCGCCGTTGCCCGCCTCCCCCTTGACGAAGGTCTGGATCTCGCCGAGCACCGCGGTCAGTGCCTGGCCGCGGTCGCGCACGATCTTGCGGAAGAACAGGTCCTGGCCCTGGATGGAGGTCGTCCCCTCGTACAGGGTGTCGATCTTGGCGTCGCGCAGGTACTGCTCGAGCGGATAGTCCTGCAGGTAGCCGGAGCCGCCGAACACCTGCAGGGACGACGCCAGCAGCTCGTAGGACCGCTCCGAGCCGACCCCCTTGATGATCGGCAGCAGCAGGTCGTTGATCCGCACGGCGAGCTCGTCGCTCTCCCCGCGGGCCTGCGCCGCCGCGATCCGGTCCTGGAAGGTGGCGGTGTAGAGGACCAGCGACCGCATCCCCTCGGCATAGGCCTTCTGCGCCATGAGCATCCGACGCACGTCCGGGTGGTGGATGATCGTGACGCGCGGCGCGGACTTGTCGGTGGCCCGCGGCAGGTCGGCGCCCTGCACCCGGGTGCGGGCGTAGTCCAGGGCGTTGAGGTAGCCGGTGGACAGGGTCGCGATCGCCTTGGTGCCCACCATCATCCGGGCGTACTCGATGATCTGGAACATCTGCGCGATGCCCTCGTGGACGTCGCCGACGAGCCAGCCCACCGCCGGTGTGCGCTCGCCGAAGCGCAGTTCGGTGGTCGTGGAGACCTTCAGGCCCATCTTCTTCTCGAGGTTGGTGACGTAGACGCCGTTGCGCTCGCCGGGGTCGCCGGTCGTCGGGTCCGGCATGAACTTCGGCACGACGAACATCGACAGGCCCTTCGTCCCGGGGCCGTGGCCCTCCGGACGGGCGAGCACGAGATGGACGATGTTCTCCGGGATGTCCCAGTCACCGCTGGTGATGAAGCGCTTGACGCCCTCGATGTGCCAGGTGCCATCCGGCTGGGCGAGCGCCCTGGTCCGCCCGGCGCCGACATCGGAGCCGGCGTCGGGCTCGGTGAGCACCATCGTCGCGCCCCAGTGCCGCTCGATCATGAAGTTCGCGATCGTGCGCTGCCACTCGGTGCCCATCCCGTGCAGGATCGCCGCGAACGTCGGCCCGGCCATGTACATGAACACCGCCGGGTTGGCTCCGAGCAGCAGCTCGGACCCCGCCCAGGCGACCGTCGGTGACACTCCGAGCCCGCCGAGCTGGTTCGGGACGAACAGTCGCCACCACTCGCCGTCGAGCACTGCCTGGTAGGAGCGCTTGAACGACTCGGGCAGGGTGACCGTGCCGGTCTCGGGGTCGAGCGTGGGCGGATGCCGGTCGGCGTCGGCGAACGAGTCCGCCACCGGCCCCCGGGCCAACGCGTCGAGTTCGGTGAGGGCCGCGCGGGCGGTGTCGACATCCATCTCCTCGAAGGGAGCGGAGCCGAGCACCCGATCGACGCCGAACAGCTCGAACAGATTGAACTCCAGATCGCGCAGGTTGCTCCGGTAGTGGCCCATGGACGGCTCCTTTCGGGAGCGCCGGGCGGCACACAGAGGCCTAGGCCCGGGCTTTGCTACTCGTGAGTACGGTATTCCCATGCTACCCGCGAGTAACCCGCTGACAAGTGGGGTCGGACAACCCGAACGCCGCTAGTTCGCCCCTGCGGCGGTGACCGTGCGCGGCCGGCACCGGTCTCGCCGGGCGACATGTCCCAGCACGGCTACCCTTGCCACCATGAGTGACCCCGCCGCCCAGCCCCGTCCCCCGGCAGCGGGCGGGACGGTGGCCGGCGCGGGTGCCGGGACGGCCCAGGACGTGCGCCTCGCCGTCGTGATGACCGGCGGTGCGAGCCTCGCCGTGTGGATGGGCGGTGTCGCCGCCGAGATCAACCTGGCCACCGGCGACCCTGGCCGGCACCGGGACGCGGACCGGGACGGCAGCGGTGGCGTCGATCCGGTGGACGCGGCACTGGCCGCGCGATATGCCCGGCTGAAGGCGATCCTTGACGTGACGTTGGACGTCGACGTGCTGGCCGGGGCGTCCGCGGGCGGCATCAACGCGGCGATGCTGGGCTTCGCGCGCGCCCATGGCGCCCGGCTGGCGCCGCTGCGTGAACTGTGGCTGTCCCTCGGCTCGCTGGACACGCTCATGCGCACACCGCGGGAGCGCGAGTTCCCGTCCCTGCTGCGCGGCGACGAGGTCGTCCTGCCCGCCCTGCGTACCGGCCTGCGGGCCGTCGCCGCGACCGGCCACGCAGCGGCCTCGACCCGTGCGGACGCGCTGGGGCGGGCGACGGCACTGTTCATCACCACGACGATCATGCGTGGTGAGCTCGCCGAACACACCGACTCCCTCGGTGGCACGATCTTCGACGTCGACTACCGCGGCCTGTTCGTCTTCGGCACGCCGGACCTCACCGACCCCGGCGCGATCCCCCGGCTGGCGCTCGCCGCCCGGGCCAGTTCCGCCTTCCCCGGAGCCTTCGAGCCCGTCTACGTCCCGGTCGGACGCACTCCTGACCACCCGGACCACCCGCAGGATTCGCACGGCGCTGACCCCGATGATGATCGTCCTGATATGGGGCGTTATGTCAACAGCGCTCGTGGGTTCCACGCGTCCGACGGGGGGATTCTCGTCAACCGGCCGATCGGGCCGGCCCTGGCGGCGATCTTCGATCGTCCCGCGCACCGGCAGGTCCGCCGGGTGGTGACCTACATCGTGCCGTCCCCGCGCCCCACCGACGTGGCGCCGGACGGGACCCGCACCATCCCGGTCTGGGACGACCCGCGGGCCACCCCGCCGGTCAGCGTCACCCTGCTGGGGGCGTTGGACGCGGCCCTCAACCAGTCGATCGGCACGGACCTGGCCGAACTGCGCGCGCACAACGACGCGGTCCGCGGTACCCGGGCCACCCGTCGGCGACTGCTACGACTCGCGTCGGCGGGCGGCCGGCGGCTCGCCGACGACGATCTCTACGACGCCTACCGGCGCGGGGTGGCCGAGCGGATCGGCACACCCGTGGTCGAGGCGTTGCTGCGGGTGCTCGCCGACCAGGCGGACCAGCCACGGCCGGCCGACGCGGACGCCGTCCGCACCGACACCGCCGCCCGCACCGGGCTCGCCAACGCGGCCCGCGCCGCGGTGTTCACGACCCTGCCGGAGCGCCTCCCCGGCCCGGACACCCTCGGTGAGCTGGGCAGACTCGGCCAACCAGCGTTGGACGGCGTCAAGGGCATCCTGCTGTCAATGATCAACGAGGGTTATGTCCTGTGCCCGTCCCGGCCCGAGCGCATCCGGCTCGCCCGGCTCGCCACCGCGATCCACACCGCCACCCTTCCCCACACGGCACCGGACGGCGAGGCCGGTGGTCCGGGGCGGCTCTACACGTCCTCGCCTCGACCCGGGGTGTTCACGACGGTTCGCACCACCCTGGCGGCGATGCCCTCGGCGACGTCGGGCGCGGTCGTCGCCGAGGCGACCCGGCGGTGGCTGGCCATCGATCCGGTCGGGGTGGCCGGGACAGGGCGACCGGCCGCGGCCTGGCTGGCGCTGGCCGAGGTGATCGAGGCGGTCCGGGACGAGTTCGCCGACCTCGTGCCCCGCTGGACCCCGACCGACCAGCCGCCGACCGGCATCGAGATCCGTCCGGCGGGCCTGACCGTCGGTCAGCGCCGAGCCCTGGCCGCCCGCACCCTCGCGGATTTCGTCGCCTATCTGCCCACCACCCGACCCGAAGCCGTGATCGCGCTGCTTGACCTGCACCTGGTCGAGCAGGAGACCAGCGGTGCCGTCCTCGACCAGCCGGTCGAGCTCGTCCAGATCAGCGCCGACCTGCCCACCGCGCTCGATCCGAGCCGCCGCTGGGCCGAGGACAAGCTCACCGGCCTGCGCCTGGGCAACTTCGCCGCGTTCGCCAAGTCGTCCTGGCGGGCGAACGACTGGATGTGGGGCCGGCTCGACGGCGCCGGCTGGCTGGTCCGCGTCCTGCTCGACCCGCGCCGCCTCATCCTGCTGCGCGACCTCGCCCTGCGCACCCCACCCCCAGGCACCACCTCGGATGGCCCCCCACCCACCGCTACCACCTCGGATGGCCCCCCACCCGACGGCGCTCCAGGCGACGGAACCGAACCGGACGGGACGGTGTCGCCGGTCGGGGCTGCGACCAGGTGGCTGGCCGAGCTGATCGACGCGCTCGCCGACGTGGCCGGGTCGCCGGCACCCGCGGAGGTCCGGGCCGAGCTCTCCGTGCTCGCGGACCTGACCGCACCGGTTCCGGCCGGCCTCGCGGCGACCTCGCTGTGGGTCGCCGGCGGTTTCCAGCGCGACATCGCGGCCCGGGAACTCGTCGGTCTGGCCGAGGCGGTCCGCCACGACATCGCGGGTGGGGTGCACGCCCGGCCGACCACGGAGTTCCTCGCCAGTGTCGACGCCGCCCTGGTCAGCGCCGGCCCGCCGACGGCAGCCGCCGCGCCGGCGGACCAGGTGCTGCCGGGTCAGGCGGTGGAGGGGGTGCTGCGGGCCTGCGCGGTGTCCGACGAGCGCATCACCGACTCGGCGCAGGGATCGATCCTGGCCACCGACCTGGCGCGGATCGTCGCGGTGATGACGTCGTGGCTGGCGGCGGCCCGGTTCCTGCCGCGGCCGATGTGGCCGGTGGCGTTTCTGCTGCGCACCGCGGCCCGGATCGGCTACGAACTGGTCCGCGACATCACGCACCGGCGTCGACGGGTGGTGATCGCCTTCGGGCTGCTGCTGGTGGTGGTCGGCGTCGTGGCCGCGCTGGTCGGCTCCGGGCTGGTGGGAGGGCTCGGTGTCGTGGCGGCGCTGGTGGGGCTGGTGATCGTCGGCGTTCCCGGCTGGCGGCGGCTACCGGGGGGTCTGGCGGTGGCCGCGGCGGGGACGTTGGTGCTCGTCGCCGCGGCGGGGGCGATCCCCGTCCTGCATGACCGGCTGTTCGACTGGTTGGGCGACGACGCCGTGCCCTACCTCGCCGACCATCCGTGGGCCTGGGCGCTGGTGTTCCTCGCCCTGGTGGCGCCGGGCGGCTGGTCGCTCGGCGAGGCGGTGCTCGCGCGCCGCGCTCGGCACCGGGCGCGGCGCCAGCGTCAGCTCAGGAGACGTCCGACCAGCTGAGCGATCCGGTCGGGTCCTGTAGGCAGGTCAGCGGACGGCCGGACGCATCGGGCACGATCCGACCGACATCGGCCTGCTCGCAGATGTTGCCCTGGCGTGGCCGGGTCGGGGTGGAGCTCGGCGCCTCGGTGGACCACCGCCCGCCGGCGCCGGAGGACTCATCCGGTGCGCAGTAGAGCGCCAGACCGTTGATCGCCGCGGCAGGCCCGGTGTTGCGCCGCGGGTTGCAGGCCTCCCCGAGGAACACCGCCGAGGGCAGCGGAACGGGTGCGGCCGGCCCGCTCGACGTCGCCGCGCCCGGCTCGACCGCGCCGGACGACCCCCCGCCACCCGCGGCCGGCAAGCCACCGGCAGCGGACGGTGACGCCCCGCCACCTGCCGGCGCATCCGGGGCGGCGCTGGCCTGGGGCGTGGCCGGACCCGGCGAACCATCAACTCCGCTGGTTCTGGTTCCACCGGCCCCGGCCCCGGCACCCTGGGTGCCGCTGGCGCCGTCCGGGGCGGTACTGATGGTTCCGCCCGCCTGGCCGGAGCCATCGGCGGCCGATGTTCCCGGGCCGGTGGGATCGGGCGTGGACCCTGCCGGCCCCGGCGAGACGCCCGCACCCGCGGCCGCTCGGGAGCCGGCCGCCGCCTCGTCCACCGAGGACGCCCCGTCCGAACATCCGACCAGCGCGACGAAGAGCAACCCGGTCGTCACGACCGTGACGGCCAGGCGGGCGCGTGCCTGCACAGCGCACACGGCGAACCTCCCGTCGCAGGTCGGGAGTGAAGTCCTACCCCGGATCGGGACGGGCTGACCCGGTCCTGCGATCCAGCTTAGGTACCGTCGCGGTCATCTCGGGCAGCTTCGGCCGAACCGGGCCATCGCGCTCACCCGCCGCCGTCGCGCCGTCGCGCCGTCGCGCCGTCGCGCCCGGCTCGTCACCACGCCGCCCGGATGGCCGTCCGGGCGTCTCCGGTGAGACCGTCAGGCGGCCGATTCGGCGACGGGCTTGAGGGCGCCATCGGCGGCCATCTCCAGGGCGACCTCCTCGAGCGGGACGGCGGCCCGCGGCGCGACCGGCACGTTCGGCGCCTGGGTGCCGAGCTCGACCCAGCCGAGGAGTTCCTCGCCGGCGCGCAGGCCGAAGGCCGCCCGCACCGGTGCGCTGTCCAGCAGCGGAACCGACTTCCAGGCGGAGGCGACCCCGACCGCGTGGGCGGCCAGGCAGATGTTCTGGGCGGCCGCGGCGGCCGAGGCGTCCTGCTCGGCGACGGGCACCCGGGCCTCGACCCGGGCGGCGATGACGGCGATCAGCGCCGGCGAGCGGGTGGCCTTGCCTGCGGCCTTGCGCACGATCGGTTCTGGCAGGTCACCGACGGCCTCGGCGGCGGTGGTGATCGCGGCGGCCAGCGCTGTGCGAGCCTCGCCGCGCACGACGACGAACCGCCACGGCCGCAGCATCTTGTGGTCGGGGGCGGTGGTGGCCGCGCGCAGGATGGCGGTGAGCTGGTCGGTGCTCGGCCCGGGTTCGACGAGCCGGGTCGCGGTCCGACGCGTCAACAGGCAGTCGAGTGCGTCCACGTGAACTCCTTCTCCGAGGGCTTTGGTGCTGACAGGCTTTGGTGCTGATGGGCGGGCTTCGGGGCTGGTGGGCGGGCTCGGATGCGGGCGGCCCCTGTCGCCCCGATTTTAGTGAGGCTACCTCATGATGAGGATGGATACCCTAAGATATCCTTACCGTCACCATAACTGAGGAGGCCGCGCGGATGCCGCCACCGGACACCGGCGACGAGGTCGTGGATCTCGTACTGGCCGCCGGCCATCGTGTCCGCACCGCCGTCGACGAGGCGCTACGGGCCGGCGTCGGCCTCACCCTGCGCCGATTCAAGATCCTCACCCTGCTCGCGGAGACGGGGCCCTGCCGACTGCGCGATCTCGCCGACGCCGTGCGGGTCGCCCCGCGCACGATGACCGCCACGGTGGACGAGCTCGAATCGGCCGGTCTGATCGAGCGCCGAGCCCATCCGCACGACCGGCGCGCGGTGCTGGTGGCTCTTACGTCCGCCGGCCGGCTGACCCTCGACGAGGGTCGGCGACACCGCAGCGAGACTGTGACGGGAATCACCCGCCATCTGGACGCGGCGCAACGTGCCCAGCTCGCGGAGTTGCTGACCTCGCTCGTCAGCAGCGCCGCGCCGGCCCGCATGCCGGGAGCGGCGAATGACGGGCTACCGTAGGTGATGTCCCGTTCGGACCATCCGCCGGGAGGTTCCCGTCACCCCCGTCGTCCGGATCGAACGCCTGGCCAAGCGATACGGGTCTCACCATGCGGTCCGCGAGATCAGTTTTACCGTGCGCGAGGGAACCGTCACGGGCTTTCTGGGTCCGAACGGCTCCGGTAAGACGACGACGCTGCGCGCACTGGTGGGCCTGGTGACACCGAGCTCCGGGCGGGCGGAGGTGTTCGGCCGGTCCTATCGGGAGCATCCCGACCCGGCCCGGTTGGTCGGTACGGCGCTGGGCCCGACGTCCCACCCGCGGCGCACCGCCCGTGACCAGTTGACCGCGCTGGCCATGCCGCTGCGCGTCGGCCGTCATCGGGTGGACGAGGTGCTCGCCACCGTGGGGCTCACCGCGGCCGCCGACCGACGCACCGGCGGGTACTCGCTGGGCATGCGTGGGCGACTGGCGCTGGCCTGCGCCCTGCTCGGCGACCCGGCCCTGCTCGTGCTGGACGAACCGCACGGTGGCCTCGACCCCGACGGCATCCGCTGGCTGCACGACTTCCTGCGCGGCTGGGCGGCGCGGGGGCGCACGGCGCTGCTGTCCAGCCACGCGCTGGCCGACGTCGCCCGCACGGCCGACCACGTCGTCATCATCAACGCGGGTCGGGTCGTGCTGGACGTGCCCACCGCGGAGCTCGACCAGGCGCTCGTGGCCGATGCCCCGGCCGCCGACACCGGACGGGTCGAGGTCCGGGCGGCCGAGGCCGGCCGGCTCGCCGACCTGCTCGCCGCCGAGGGTCTCTCGCCGCGCTGGTCCGGCCCCGACGGGCACACCCTCGTCCTGCCCACCGGCACCGCCGAACTCGTCGGCCGGCTCGCCGCCCGGCACGGGATCGCCCTGGTCGAACTGCACACCCGCGCCCCCGACCTGGCCGATGTCTACTTCTCCCTGACCGGTCCGGGATGAGCGCCATGGACAGGGTCGACGACACGCGGGCACACCTCGAGGAAAGCTCCACAGCCACAGCCAGGACGGCGGGAGGGGCAGCGGGAACGGCCGGGGCCGGGTCGACGGGCGGTGCGGGGATCGGGGTGCAGGCGCGGACCGAGGCGTTCCGGATCGCCAGCGGCCGCTGGCAGCCGATCGCCCTGCTGGCCGCCGTCGTCGTGCAGATACCGCCGATGCTGTGGGCGAGCCAGGACGCGGTGATCGCCTACAACGGGCTGCGCGCCCGCTCGGGGCTGTCCACCGCCTACGTGACGATGGCGCTGGGCATCATCGTCGCCACCCAGGGCTATCGGTATCGCACCGCGGACCTCACGTTCCTGGTCGTCCCGCACCGCCACCGGGTCGTCGTCGCGCAGGCGCTGGTCGTCGGCGCCGTCGGCGTGGCGCTGAGCGCGGTGCTGTTCGCCGGGTGGCTCGCCGTGGGCGTGCTGCGCCACGGGGCGGCCGGGATGCGTCTCGACCAGCCGGGTCGGCTGCTCGTCGCCTACGCGGTGGTGGCGCTGACCGTGGCCGCGGCGGCCGCGCTCGGGGTGGGGCTCGGCACGATCCTGCGCGGGTCGAGTGTCGCCCTGCTCACCCTGATCGGCGCGGGGGCGTTCGAGCTGGCGTTCGACGGCGCGCGTTTCCACGGTCCGGCGACCGCGGTACTCGGGGTGCTGGCCTGGCCGACATCCGAGCTGGAGGGCACCTCGCTGGTCGCCGCGGTCGGCTGGGGCGGGCTGGCCCTGGGCGGTGCGCTGCTGGCGGTGCGACGGGACCTCGCGACATGATCGGCGGCACGCGCCCCAGCAGAGCCCCCGGTGCGATGTGGGACGGATCACCTCTGACGCGTCGAGCCGACGCATCAGCCACCGCGTCGGAGCTGGATCGGCCTACCATCCCGCACATGGTCCCGTGCCCGACCTGTGCGGAGGAGAACCCGGAGCGGGCGCGCTTCTGCTCCGAGTGTGGCAACCCCCTACCCAGCGCCGGCAGCGGCACGCGCAAAACCGTCACCATCATGTTCGTCGACATCGCCCGATCCACCGACATGGGCGAGAAGATCGACTCGGAGCCGCTGCAGCAGGTGATGTGGCAGTTCTTCACCACCGTCCGGGAGGTCATCTACAACCACGGCGGCTCGGTGGAGAAGTTCATCGGGGACGCGGTGTTCGCCGTGTTCGGCATCCCCGTCCTGCACGAGGACGACGCGCTGCGCGCCGTGCGTTCGGCGCTGGACATCCGCTCGGCCATGGAGACGCTCAACGCCGACCTGCAGCAGCGCTGGGGACTGCGGCTGCGGGTGCGGATCGGGATCAACACCGGGGAGGTGACCGTCGCCGGCGGGGGCGTCACCGGCGACGCGGTCAACGTCGCGTCCAGGCTCGAAAGCGCCTCCCCGCCCGACGAGATCCTCATCGGCAACTCGACCTACCGGTTCATCCGGCACAGCGTGACCGTCACCGCCCTCGACCCGCTGGTCGTCCAGGGCAAACGGGAGCCGTTGCAGGTCCACCGGCTGACCGGCCTGGTCGACCCGACCGCCGGCCCCGGCAGCCGCGCCCCGCTGCTCGGCTTCACCGCCCCCGTCATCGGCCGCAACCGGGAACGTCGCCGACTGCAGGACGCCTTCGAGGCGGTGGTGGAGGAACGCACCTGCCATCTGTTCACCGTTTTCGGCTCGGCCGGCATCGGCAAGTCGCGGATGGTCGGCGAGTTCTGCGCGTCGCTGGCGCCGCGGGCCACTGTGCTCACCGGGCGTTGCCTGTCCTACGGCGAGGGCATCGCCTACTGGCCGCTGATGGAGATGGTGCGCCAGGCCACCGGCCTGTCCGCGGACGAAAGCCCACCGGACGGCCGGCGCCGGCTACGTGAGCTGCTCGACGGCGTCGGCCAGGCCGCCGAGATCGTCGAGGCGCTCGCCCCGCTGGTCGGCCTCGGTGGCGCCGAGCTCGGCCCGCAGGAGAGCTTCTGGGCGGCCCGGTCGTTCTTCCAGGCGCTGGCGGCCCGCCGTCCACTGGTGTTGTGGTTCGACGACGTGCACTGGGCCGAGCCGGCCCTGCTCGATCTGATCGAGAACATCGCCGACTGGTCCCGGGACGCCCCGATCATGCTGCTCTGCCTGACCCGCCAGGAGCTGCTCGAGGATCGCCACGGCTGGGGCGGCGGCAAGTTCAACACCACGTCGATGCTGCTCGCGCCGCTGACCGAGGCCCGCTGCCAGCGGCTGATCCGCAGCCTCATGGGTTCGGACGACCTCGACCCGGCGCTGGTCAACCGGATCACCATGTCGGCGGCGGGCAACCCGCTGTTCGTCGAACAGATGGTCGCCGCCCTCGTCGACGACGGGCTGCTGCGCCGTGAGGGCAGCCGTTGGATCGCCACCGGCAGTCTGCGTAACGTCACCGTGCCGCCGACGATCTCCTCTCTGCTCGCCGCCCGCCTCGACCGGCTCGACCCCGCCGAACGCCGGGTGCTGGAGCGGGCCGCGGTCGCCGGTGAACGGTTCTACCTGGACGCCGTCATCGACCTGTCCGACCCCGGTGAACGTCCGATGGTCGCCACGCACTGCCTGAGCCTGGTCCGCAAGGAACTCGTCCACCCCGATCGTTCCGACCTGCCCGGGGTGGAGGCGTACCGGTTCCTGCATGTGCTGCTGCGCGACTGCGCCTACGAGTCGACGTCCAAGCGTCGGCGGGCCGAGCTGCACCAGCAGTTCGCGCAGTGGTTGCAGGCCCGGCTCGTCGGCGGGCCCGGCGAGCATGACGAACTGGTCGGCTACCACCTGGAGCAGGCCTACCGGTTCCGGGTGGAGATCGGCCTGCGCGGGCCGGAGACCACCGAGCTCGGCCGTTCGGCCGCGACCTGCCTGATCGAGGCCGCCGACCGGGTCCGCCAGGGCGATGAGACCAGCGCCGCCCAGCTGCTCAAGCGGGCGATCACCCTGCTGCCCGAGATCGATCCGCTGCGGTTGCGCGCCGAGATCGACATCGGCTGGGCGCTGTTCTCCTTCAGCCGCCACTCCGATGCCGAACGCATCCTGCGGCAGGTCAGCGAGCGGGCCCGCCGGGCCGGTGAGGACGGGCTACGCGCCCACGCCCGGCTCGCCCACCTGCGGGTGCTGTTCGCCACCGACCCCGAGGGCCTGGTCGCCACCACCCTGTCGGAGGCGGCCTCGTCGCTGGCGATGTTCGTCCGTTCCGGTGACGACGTCGGCGCGGCGCTGGCCTGCCGCGGTCAGGCCAGCGCCTACTTCGCCGCCGGTCAGTTCGCCGCCGCCGAGCAGGCGATGGAGAACGCGGTCCGGCACGCCGAGGAGTCCGGGGTGCCGCGGGCCGCGCAGTCGCTGCGCCGCGAACTCGCCCTGCTGGCCAGCCTCGGCCCGCGTCCGGTCGCCGCCAGCCGGGCCCACGCGACCCTCGCCCTCGACGCCGCCGGCGACGACCGTGCCCTGCGCCGGGCCCTGCTCGCCCAGCTCGCCGTGCTCGCCGCGATGGCCGGTGAACTCGAGGACGCCCGCATCCACCTCAAGGCGGCCGAGGAGATCGTCCACGACCTGCGTGGTCCCCGGGTCGACCCGCATCACGGCGGTTTCGTCGCCGCCCGGGTCGCCCTGCTCTCCGACGACCTGACCGTCGCCGAACGCGAACTGCGCCGCAGCTGCCGCGCCCTGTCGCAGCTCGGTGAACGCGCCATGTTCGCCAACCGGGCCGCCGCGCTCGCCGATGTACTCGTCCGCCTCGGCCGGGTGGACGAGGCCGGCAAGTACGTCACGCGTTGCCGGGACGCCGCCGCCGCCGACCAGCTGCCCGCCCAGGCCGGCTGGTGCGGTGTGCACGCCCGCCTGCTGTCGCTGCGCGCCCGGCATGCCGAGGCGCTGCGCTTCGCCGACACCGCCGTCGACCTCGCCGCCCGCACCGATGACCTCGACGGCCAGGCGCACGCGCTGCTGTCCCGGGCCGAGGTGCTCTACCGGGCCGGACGCAAGGATGACGCCGCCGAAAGCCTGGAACAGGGCATCAACCGCTATCTGACCCGCGGCAACGTGGCCGCCGCCAACCTCGGTCGCCGCCTGTTCGACACCCTTGACCAGCCCCCGGTCGTCCCCCCGCCCCCCGACGCCCCCAGCACCGCCTGACCCGCGGCCGGCTTCCCCTTCCCGCACGACCGTCCGCCGTCCATCGTTGTCACACAGCGCGATGGCGGCGTTGTGCCCGATACACCCCGACTCAATGTCGGGGACGTCGATCTTCGTGCTCCTTCTCCTGGGTCGCTGGCGAATTTTCGTTCGCTTCGTCCCGGCAGAGGGAGCCATCGCGAAGGCGGCGCCGCACGTCGAAGAACCAGATTGGGAAATGCGCCGATCCTGGGATCGACGAATACGTCACGCAGCGTCAAAGATGACACGCTGGTAATCGGGCCATCGCATTCAGCGGACGTGATGGTCCGGCGCGCCGCGCAGGCGGGCCTGCTCATGCAGCCAGTGCAGCTCCTGGGCCCACAGGCGTAGCCGGCCGACGGCGCCCAGCAGCAGCGCGAGCGACTCGGCGACCTGGGGACGGCGCAGGCCCTCGACCCCACCGGGGGCCCACTGCCAGTCGGCCTCATCCTCACAGGCGCGCCAGTAGGCCGCACGCCGCAGCGCGATCTCGGCCAGGGCGTAGTCCACCTGTTCGGTGAGCAGTCGGATACGCGCGAGCAGATCCGCATTGGCTACGTGCGGATGGCCGCGGTAAGCGGGCAACGGTACAGGCCGCACAGACATGGTCTCCGAAGCGTACGAGCGAACCGTCGCCGGGAACAGCGGCGGGGATGTCCATAAAGGTGACGCTTTGCTCGGCCGGGTGGTGGCCCTGCCTGACCCGGATAGCCTCGTGAATCCGGCCACGACCGGTGATCGCCACCCTCGGTGCACCACGTCCCCCGAGACTGACACTGACGGCGACAACCCGGCCCGGGTGAGAAACCGTGACGGAGGTGAGTCACTGCCCCGACGGGGAAGGCATACCTCGGCGCTGGCCGCGCCGTCCCGCATCCGTACGTCGGCCTGGGGGTTGCACCGTGAGTCTCACTCCACCCGTTCTGCTGCTCGCCCTCGCATTTCCGCTGGTGGTGATGGCAGCCATGTTGACGATGAGCGGAATCGAGCGCCGGCTGGTCAACCCCCGGCCCGCCGCTGCCCGACCCGGCGAGGCATCGGCGGCCGTGGGATCGTCGCGGTCCGCGGACGGGTCGACGTCCACCGGGGACACGCCGGCGGTCGGCGACGAAAGTCCGGATCGATCCGCCCGGCCGGCGCTCGCGGGGCCCTTTCACCTCGACGCCGCACCGACGACTCCCCTGCGTCGCCCGCGACCGGCCATGGCCGCCCCGGCACTGGCCCTCCCCAGCATGGCCGGCGCCGCGATGACCGGACCGACCGTGACGGCCGCCAGCGCCGCGATGACCGGGCCTACCCCCATGGGATCACCCGCGCTTCCCCGCTGACCCGGCCTCCACGGGCCCCGGCGACCGGCGCTGGCCCCCGGATCCGCGCGAAACCGGCTAGTGGCGGCCGGGTTCGCCGACGCGTAGCCGTCCGTCCAGGCCGGTGTCGTGGAGCAGGGCGCGCATCGCCGGGGTCGCGGAGCTGATGCGCAGCTCCGAATGGACGCGGCGCAGCAGCAGGTCGGCGCGCAGCAGGGCGGCAAGGCCAGGGATGTCGATGGCGTTCAGGCCCGCGACGTCGACGGTCACCGTCCCGCCGCCGCGGCCGAGCAGCTCACCGATCTGCTCGCGGAACCGCAGGCGGCCGGCGGTGTCCAGCTGACCGGCGAGTTCGATGCGGACGTCCTCGCCGAACCGTTGCACGGACATGCTCAGAGCCCCGGCATCGACCCGCATCCTGGCGCCCCCCGTAACCATCACCATGCGTAGCCGAACACCCCCGGCCGTTTACGGAGAGTAACATAACAAGGGCTGGGGGTGCGGTGGCGCCCTGTCGGGACTGGCGGGCCGGCGTGGGTGGATCGCCGGCCCGACCAGGCCCGGGGGGCAGGGAGTCAGGGGTCAGCGGTCGAGGGGCGTGGCGGTCAGTGCTTGCGCAGGCGTCGGATGAGGGTGTTGGTGGAGCTGTCGTGGGACAGGGGGGGTTCGGTGGGGGAGGTCAGCTCGGGCACGATGCGTCCGGCGAGAACCTTGCCGAGTTCGACGCCCCACTGGTCGAAGCTGTTGATACCCCAGATGGTGCCCTGGGTGAAGACCTTGTGCTCGTAGAGGGCGATCAGCTGTCCCAGGGTGAACGGGGTCAGCTCGTCGGCGAGCAGGGTGTTGGTCGGGCGGTTGCCGGGGAAGGTGCGGTGCGGCACCAGCCAGTCCGCGACGCCCTCTGCGGCGACCGCCTCGGCGGACTTGCCGAAGGCGAGGGCCTCGGTCTGAGCGAGGAAGTTGGCCATGAGCAGGGCGTGCTGGTCCGCGCCGTCGGCGGCGCCGACACCGGGATGGGCCGGGGTGACGAAACCGATGAAGTCGGCCGGGACGACGGACGTGCCCTGGTGCAGCAGCTGGTAGTACGCATGCTGACCGTTCGTTCCCGGGGTGCCCCAGACGATCGGTCCGGTCCGGGCGCGCACCGGTCGTCCGGCGAGGGTGACCTGCTTGCCGTTGCTCTCCATGTCGAGTTGCTGCAGGTAGGCGGCGAACCGGTCCAGGTACTGGCTGTAGGGCAGTACGGCGTGCGTGTCGTAGCCGAGGAAATCGCGGTACCACAGGCCGATCAGACCGAGCAGCACCGGCAGGTTCCGCTCGAACGGCGCGGTGCGGAAATGGGCGTCCATCGCGGCGAACCCGTCAAGGAACGACCGGAAACCGGCGGGACCGATCGAGAGCATCAGGGACAGGCCGATCGCCGAACCGACCGAGTAGCGTCCACCCACCCAGTCCCAGAACTCGAACATGTTCGCCGTGTCGATGCCGAACTCGGCGACCTTCTCGGTGTTGGTTGACACCGCAACGAAATGCCGGGAAACCGCGTCGTCGCCGAGCTTTTCGACCAGCCAGGCGCGGGCGGCGCGGGCGTTCGCGATCGTTTCCAGGGTGGTGAACGTCTTGGAGGCGACGATGAACAGCGTCGTCGCCGGGTCGAGATCGGCGGTCGCCTCCCAGATGTCGGTCGGATCGACATTGCTGACGAAACGGCACTGGATCGAACGGTCGGAGTGGTCGCGCAGCGCCCCGAAGGCCATCGCGGGGCCGAGATCCGAACCGCCGATCCCGATGTTGACCACGGTCGTGATCCGCTCGCCGGTCGCGCCACGCCACTGCCCGCCACGGACCCGGTCGGCGAACTCCCCCATCCGGTCGAGCACGTGGTGCACCTGGGGCACCACGTTCACGCCGTCCACCTCGATGTGGGCGTCCCGTGGGGCACGCAGCGCGACGTGCAGCACCGGCCGGTTCTCGGTGATGTTGATGCGCTCGCCGGTGAACATGGCGCTGATCCGCTCGGGCAGGCCCGCGCGGTGCGCCAGTGCGATCAGCAGCTCGAGTGTGCGTTCGGTCAGCAGGTTCTTGGAGTAGTCGAGATAGAGCCCGTCCACCTCCGCCGTGAACGCCTCTCCACGTCCCGGGTTCGCGTCGAACAGCGCCCGCAGCGTCGCATCCGACACCTCGTCGTGATGCTTCGCGAGGGCCGCCCATTCCGTACTCGCCGTGATGTCCGGCTGGCCACCCTGGCCGGTGGGCTCACTTGTCGCCATGACGTGGAACACCCTTCCTCACAGGTTCATCACGTGCCGCCATACCCACCACAGCAGGCCATCTCGACTGTGGCGAGCCGCGCGGTGCGTGGCGGTGCCGACACTCGCCGGCCACCGTCAGCATGCCCATGTCGCCGATCCGACGCGGCGGGGCGTCCCAGGGCACCCGCCGAAATGGGAAGGTCGAGGTCGTAGGATCGCCGTGAAACCGGCGAACGTGTCATTGCAGGCCAGGGCCGCGAGAGCGACGAGGTGCGGCCGGGTCAGGGACGGCGGTGCGGTGGCGTGCCCGACCTCGTTAGCGGATGGATCTGAACCTTGCTGATTGACAGATCACTGGTGGAGGCGGCGCTTCCGGGTTACTCGGTAGAGGGTGACCTCGGCCGAGGGGGCTATGGCCTGGTACTCGCCGGGCAGCACCGGCTCATCGGGCGCAAGGTCGCCATCAAGATCCTGCTGGACACCTCGGACGACCCCGACCTGCGCGCCCGCTTCCTGTCCGAGGCCCGGGTACTGGCCGAACTCGACCATCCGCACATCGTGCGCATCCACGACTACGTCGAGCATGACGGCACCTGCTTACTCGTCATGGAGCTGCTCTCGGGCGGCACGCTCAAGCAGCGGATCGCCGCCGGCCCGCTGTCCCCGGAGACGACCTGCTCGATCGGCATCGCCGCCGCGGCGGCGCTGGCCAACGCGCACGGCCACGGTGTCCTGCACCGGGACGTCAAACCAGACAACATCATGTTCGCCGGGGACGGGCTGCTCAAGGTCACCGACTTCGGGATCGCCAAGATCTTCGATGGTGCGGAGACAACGGCGAGCGCCATCCTGGGCACACCTCGCTACATGGCGCCCGAGCAGATCGTGGGCGCCCGACTGTTCCCGTCGACGGACCTGTACGCGCTCGCCGGGGTGCTCTACGAGATGATCGCCGGCCGGCCGCTGTTCGGCCGGCAGATGGCCGTGCAGCCGCTCACCCATCATCATCTGACCGTCATGCCCGAGCCGCTGACCAGCGTGCCACCGCCGATCTCGGCGGTGATCATGCGGGCGCTGGCGAAGGACCCGAACGTCCGCTTCGGGGACGCGTCCGAGTTCGCCCTCGAACTCGGACGGGCCGGCGCGCGTGCCTTCGGCCCGAACTGGCTGTCGCGCTCCGAGATCAAGGTCCGGGTGGACGACGAGATCCGCGAGGCGGCGCTCGGCGGATCGACGACGCCACGACCGGCCGCTCCCGGTCCGGGACCCAGGCCACGGCCGGGTCCGGGACCGGTGGGTCCGGGGTATCCCGGTGCCGGCCCGACGCCGGGATACCCCGGCGGCCCGGGTGGGCCCGGTGGCGGGTCGGTGGGTCCGGGCGGGCCGTCATCCGGCCGGCCGCCGCAGAACCCGTACACCCCGGCGGCGTCCGGACCAGGCGGGATGGGCGGTCCGGGCCCGGCCGGACCGGGAGTGGGACGCCCCGGCGGCTATCCACCAGCGGGCTTCGGCGGACATCCCGCGGGACCGCCCGGTGCCGAGGACGGCCGGTTCACCCAGGCACCGACGACCCGCGCGGGCGGGCCCGGCCAGGCCAGCGGCTGGGGTGGCTTCCCGCCCGGGAACACCCCACCGCCGCACACCCCACCCTCGCGGACACCACCGCCCCAGCCACTCGGCGGCGGCCCTGGCCCGGGGCCCAACGCGCCTTACCGGCCGCAGGGTCCCGGTCCGGGTCTCGGTGGACGGGCCCCCGTCGGGCCTGGTCCCGGTGGGCAGGGTCCCGGTGGGCAGGGCCCCGGTGGGCAGGGCCCCGGTGGGCACGCTCCCGGGGGGCACGCTCCCGGGGGTGCGCACGGGTCGCACCGGCCGGGGTCCAGAACCGGCGGGCAGCGTTCGAAGACGCCGTGGATCCTCGCGGCGGGAGCGTCCGTCCTGGTGGTCGCCGCCATCATCGGCGTCGTGCTGGCGGTGGCGAACTCCGGGGGCAAGGACGACCCCGTGTCCCCGACCGTTCGTACCGCCTCGGCCTACCGGGGTACGGCGCTGAACGTGCAGGGCCTGAGCCCGTACAGCCTGTACCTCGACCAGGACGGCTCGCTGCTGGTTTCCAGCCTCGCGACCGACCGCATCCAGCGGATCACACCGGCCGGCGCGAGCAGCGACATCGCCGGCACCGGTTCCGGTGGCTACAGCGGCGATGGTGGCCCCGCGACGTCCGCCCAGTTGGACGGCCCGGGTTCGACCATCCGCGACAAGGCCGGCAACCTCTACATCGGGGACGCGAAGAACAACCGCATCCGCCGGATCGACCCGTCCGGCGTGATCACCACTGTCGCCGGGACCGGTACCGCCGGCTACAGCGGGGACGGCGGCCCAGCCACCGCCGCCCAGCTCAACAGCGCCGAGAAGGTCGCCATCGGCCCCGACGGCAGCCTCTACCTCTCCGACTACGAGAACCACCGCATCCGCAAGGTGGACCCGGCCGGCATCATCACGACCTACGTCGGCACCGGCACCGCCGGGTACACCGGCGCCGGTGGACCGGCCACCGCGGCGCGCATCGACGGCCCCAACGACCTCGTCGTGGCGTCCGACGGCACGCTGTACTTCGCCGACCTCGGCAGCAGCACCATCCAGCGGGTCACCCCGAACGGGATCATCACCACGATCGCGGGCACCGGCGAGAAGGGCTACTCGGGTGACGGCGGGCCGGCCACCGCCGCCAAGCTGAACGTGCCGTCGGTGTCGCTCGGAACCGACGGGAAGACGTTCTACCTGGCCGACTACAACAACAACCGGGTCCGTCGGATCGACCCGAACGGGATCATCACCACCATCGCCGGCACCGGTACCAAGGGCCTTTCCGGGGACGGCGGGCCGGCCACCGCCGCCCAGTTCGAGAACCCGAGCTCGGTCGTGGTGGACGGCGAGGGCGGGATCTTCGTCTCCGACAACGGCAACGACCGGGTCCGCCGGATCGACCCGAACGGCACGATCACGACGATCGCCCAGACCGGCTGATCCCGCGACCATGGCCAGACATCAGCTCGACCTGGACCGGATCGCGGCGGGGCTGCCCGGTTACGAACTCGGTGACGAACTCGGCCGGGGCGGTTTCGGTGTCGTCGTCGCCGCCCGCCACCGGTTGATCGACCGTCCGGTGGCGGTGAAGGTGCTGACCACCGCCGACCTCGACCCCGCCGGCGGCAGCGGCGGTCACGGCAGTGGCGGACGTGACCTGCGGGCCCGGTTCCTCGACGAGGCGCGGGTGCTGGCCGGACTGGACCATCCCCACGTGGTGCGGATCTACGACTATGTCGAGACCGACGGCCTGTGCCTGCTGGTGATGGAGCAGCTCACCGGTGGCAGCCTGCGCGGCCGGGCGCTGGCCGGTCCGGGGGCGGCCAGCGCGATCGGCGTCGCGGCCGCGGTCGCGCTGGACGCCGCGCACGGTCGCGGGGTGCTGCACCGCGACATCAAGCCGGACAACCTGCTGTTCACCGCGGACGGCACACCGAAGGTCACCGACTTCGGCATCGCGAAGATCGTCGAGGCGACCGCGGCCACCACGACCGGTCTTGTCGGCACCCCGCGGTACATGGCGCCGGAGCAGATCACCGGCTCGCCGCTGAGCCCCGCCACCGACCTGTACGCCCTCGGCGTGGTGCTCTACGAACTGTTCGCCGGGCGCTCACCGTTCCCGCCGGAACTGCCGGTCGCCGCGTTGCTGCATCACCACCTGTCGGTGCGGCCGCTGCCGATGCCGGAGGCTCCCGGGCCGATCGCCGAGATCATCATCGCGGCGCTGGCCAAGGAGGCGGGGTGGCGTCCGGCGTCCGGGCTCGACTTCGCGGTCCGGCTCGCGGCGGCGACGACCGCGGCCTACGGTCCGGGCTGGCTCTCGGCCAGCGGTGTGCCCGTCCGCCTGCCGGACGAGGTGCTCTCCGCGGCCGGCCACCAGCCCGGCATCAGTTCCGGCCCCGGTGCCGTCCACGGCGGTGGACGTCCTGCCGGTGTGGCTGGCCCGCCGGCCCCGACCGTCCGAGCTGGACGGCGGCGGCG
The DNA here is from genome assembly GCF_023242945.1 of Frankia umida. Classification (NCBI taxonomy): domain Bacteria; kingdom Bacillati; phylum Actinomycetota; class Actinomycetes; order Frankiales; family Frankiaceae; genus Frankia; species Frankia umida. Next base: position 192,681 of record NZ_JALKFT010000003.1, on the reverse strand, counting down.
GCCGGCCGGCGGTGGGCAGCCGGCTGGGGGGCGGCGCGTCGCGCTGACGGTGGGGGCGTCGCTGGTGGTCGCGGGCCTCGCCGTCGCTCTGGTGCTGAAGACGGTGGTGCTCGGCGGCGACGACCAGGACAACCGCCAGGCGGCCTACGCCGGCAGGACCGTCCAGTTCCAGGGTCTGGCGGACGCCGCTGGCATCGCGCTGGGTCCCGACGGCGCGCTCTATGTGTCGGATCCCGGTGACGAGGTCGGCCAGGGTCAGATCGTGCGGCTCTCCGCCGCGGGCCAGGCGGGCCTGATCGGCGGTAGCGGGCCGCGGCCGACACCGACCGGGAACGTCCCGTCGCCGTCGCCGACACCGGTGCTGGGGGACGGCGGGCAGTCGCTACGCGCCGAACTACGCGAACCGGCCGGGCTCGCCATCGGCCCGGACGGCGCCGTCTACCTGGCGGAGTCCGACAACGGCCGGGTCCGCCGGATCGCCCGGGATGCCACCATCACCACCGTCGCCGGCACCAGCCGCAGCTCCTCGGACGGTTCGGTCGCCAGTACCGGTGCCGCGCTGCGTGCCTACCTCGACGACCCGACCGGCCTCACCGTGGACGCCAAAGGCGTCATCTACGTCACCGATGGTTATCGGGTTCGGCGGATCGAGGGTGGCCAGATCAGCACGGTCGCCGGCAGCGGGACCGAGTCGGGTTCGGCCGGTGACGGTGGACCGGCCATCAACGCCACCTTCTACCAGCCCAGCGGCCTGGCGATCGCCCCGAACGGCGTGCTCTACATCGCCGACCGGGGCAACGACACCGTGCGCCGGGTCGATCGCTCCGGCACGGTCAGCCTGGTGGCGGGCAGCCCGGGGAAATCGGGCCGGACCGGTGACGGCCGGGCCGCCAGCAGCGCCCTGCTGAACAGCCCGAAGGGCCTGGCGCTCGGCGCCGACGGCTCGCTGTACATCGCCGACTCGGGCAACGACGTGGTCCGCCGGATCGACCCGCACGGCATCATCTCGACGGTGGCCGGCTCCGCGTCCTATTCCAGCGATGACCAGGAGGGCGCACTCGCCACCCAGGTCAGCCTCAGCGGGCCCGCGGGCGTGGTGGTGGATCCGTCCGGTGCGCTCTACGTGGCCTGCGGTGACGGGAGCATCCGACGGGTCAGCACCGACATGTTCCTGACGACCGTCCTGCGTGGGCCACCGGACTCCTGACGGCATACCTTCGCCGCAGATCCCGCATCGGCCCGCCGCCGCAGCGAACGGGTGCGGCCCACGGGACGGCGGGCGGGCGGGCGGGTGCGGCGGGCGGGTCCGGGGGTTGATCGACGGGTGGTCGGTGGGGAGGTCAGGTGCGCGCTCCGGATCGACGGTCGGTGCTGCGGGCCGCGGGCATGGGTGGGCTGGGGCTGGCCGGGCTTGTCGCGGGCGGCGGGGCGCTGGCCGGCTGCCAGGACGGCACGACACCGGCGGCGCCCACCGGGTCACCCGAGCCGGCGGCCTGGGCCGCCCTCGACGCGCGGCTCGACGGCCGGCTGCTGCGCCCGGGCGACCCGGACTACCCGGCGGCGAGCCGGCTGTTCGACCCGGCGTTCGACGACGTTCGCCCGGCGGCCGTCGCCCGCGCTCGGTCAGCCGCGGACGTGCGGGCCTGTGTCGAGTTCGCCCGGCAGCAGGACCTGGCGATCACGGCCCGGGCGGGCGGCCACAGCTACGGCGGATATTCGTCCACCACGGGCCTGGTCGTCGACGTGACGGCGATGGCCACGGTGACCCCCAACGCGGACGGGACCGCCCGGATCGGCGCGGGCGCGCTCCTCGTCGACGTCTACGACCAGCTCGGCCAGGCCGGACGGGCGTTGCCTGCGGGTTCCTGCCCGACGGTGGGTATCGCCGGGCTCGCCCTGGGCGGCGGCATCGGCGTGCTGGGGCGCCGGCATGGCCTGACCTGCGACCGGATGCTGTCCGCCGAGGTGGTCCTCGCGTCCGGGGAGGTCGTGCGCACCGACGCCAGTCATGATCCGGAGCTGTTGTGGGCGCTGCGGGGTGGTGGTGGCGGGAACGTCGGCATCGTCACCTCGTTCGACTTCGCCACCCATGCGGCGACACCGCTGGTGCTGGTCAGCTGCCGCTGGCCGTGGGCTGCGAGCGCCGAGGTGCTGGCCGCCTGGCAGCGTTGGATCTCCGACCCCGGCGGCGCTCCGGACACCTTCTGGTCGACCTGTGTCGTGTCATCGGTGCCCAGCGGCGGTGTCGGTGGGACGCCGGCGCTGCGGCTGAGCGGGGTGTCCTGCGGCCCGGCGGACGAGGCCGGCGTGGCCGCGGTGCGCGCCCAGCTCGACGCGCTGGCCGACGCCGCCGGCCAGCAGCCGATCAGCGTCTCGGTCGTCCCCCGGGAGCACCGCCGGGCGATGCTGATCGAGGCGGGCTGCGCGGGCCTGGAGGTGGCCGCCTGCCATCCGCGCGACCGTGCGCCCGGCGGCACCCTGCCCCGGGTGGCGCAGCGGGCCGCGTCGGCCTTTCTGCGGGAGCCGCTGTCGACCGGCGGCGTCGCCACCATGCTGGCCGCGATCGAACGGCGCCAGCGCACCGCCGGGGCCCGCTCGGGTGCGATCATCCTGGACTCCTGGGGTGGGGAGATCAACCGGGTCGCGCCGGCGGACACCGCCTTCGTGCACCGGTCGACGATCGCCAGCGCCCAGTACGTCGCCGGCTACGACATCAGGGATCCACCGGCGGCGAAGGCGGCCAACGAGGCCTGGCTGCGGGCGACGGTCGCCGCGATGGCACCGCACGTGTCGTCCTCGGCCTACCAGAACTACATCGACCCGGAACTCTCCGACTGGGCGCGGGCCTACTACGGGGACAATCTCGGCCGGTTGCGTCAGGCGAAACGCGTCTATGACCCGGACAACCTCTTCCGTTTCGCCCAGGGGATCACCCCGGCCTGACGGTGACGGACGTACAGGCCGCACCGGGCCGGGAGTCGACGTCGCCGACCCGGGGCGGTTCCCTCATTACACGCCAGCCGGCGGCTGTCCGCCTACTGGCCTCCCATCGCCCGCTTCCCGTCCCTTTCCTGTCGCCGATTTCGCGTCGGGATCACGGCCGGATGTTCATATCGCCCCGATTCGGTCACCCGACCGGGGTGAAGGACACAGAGGCAACGAGCGTGGCGCTGAGTGCACGGCGGTTCCGCTTGCAGCAACTACTCAAGGTGAGTAGATAAATGCTGTCGGTGATAGGCCGACGTCGGTGTCCGGCCGTACCGGCTAGCTGTGCTGCGAGGTCCCGCATGAGCAAAGTTCTGTTCCAGTGGGGAATTGGACTCTTCGTTCTCTTCTTCCTGGTCACTTCCCCCGCCAGTGCCGCGGATCTCGTCCGCAGCATCGTCGCCTTCCTCGGGGGCGTCGGCGCCGGCCTGTCGGATTTCGTGGGCAACTTCGCCTGACCGCGCGGATATCAGCCGAGGTCCTTGGCGAGTGGACGGGTCACCGCGACGGTTCCCGTCCACGAGGAGATGTCGGATTCGACCACTCCCCACCGGGCTCCCTTCGCGGCGATGACCAGCCCATCGCCGATGTACATACCGACGTGACCGGGCGCGTCGGCCGTCCCGTCGGTTCCGGGCGTGAACAGCAGGTCGCCGGGCTGCGGGTCGACTCCGGCGACCTGCGGGCCGTAGGCCAGCTGGTCGGTGGTCACCCGCGGCAGCTGGACACCGATCGTGCGGTAGGCGGCCTGGACGAGCGAGGAGCAGTCCCAGGTGTCCGGCCCGACCGCACCCCACACGTACGGCTTGCCCACCTGGGCGGCCATGAAGGCGAGCACCGGTTCGAGCGAGCCGATCGGCACGGACACGCCGTCCTCGATCGAATCACCGTAGACCTGGGCCTGCGCCAGGATCGTCCGCACATAGTTGCGGGTCTCGGTGTACGGCGGGATACCGGCGTAGGCGAGCACCGCGCCGGCACCGGCGTTGTAGGCGGCGAGCATCTTCTCCTGGCCGTCACCGGGCACCGCCGTGACGCTCGCCGCCACCGCGCAGTCGTAGCGGGCGGCGGCGGGGATCGCATCGGCCGGGTTCCAGACGTCGCCCTGGCCGTGGCTGGCCCAGGTGCCGGGCATGAACTGGGCGATCCCCATCGCACCGACCGGCGAGCGGGCCTGTGGATCGAACCCGGACTCCTGCTGTAGCTGCGCGGCCAGCAGGGCCGGTGTCACCTCGTCACACCCCGCCGCGTTCGCCGCGTCCGTGATCATCTGGAGGTACTCCTCGGGGATGCCCTTGGAGTTCGTGATCGCGGTGTTGCCGTTGTGATGGCCGATGAACGGCCCGGCGAGCGCGAGGATCAGCATCGAGGCCAGCAGGATGATCCCGCCGACGACCATCGCCGCACCGATACCTGCCCAGACCGCCAGCCGGGGGCGGGTCTGCGGGAACCTGCGGGCCATCCGCGGCTCACCGCCCCGGTGCGTCGCCGGCGACGCTCGCGAGATCCGCCCCGGCGACGAGCCACGTGCCGTCCTGCTGACGGAGCAGGGTCACGGCGGGGGTGGAGACAGCGACGACCGCCGGCTGGTCGCCGGTCACGGTCTGCCGGCGGACGTTGAGCTGCAGCACGACCCGGCCGGTCGCCGTGGTGTCGATCCCGCCCAGCGGCGTGGTCGCCAGCACGCTGATCTGCGAATGGACACCGGCGGCGCGCAGGTCCTGCCAGGCCTCGGCGTCGGCGTCCGCCCCGCCGGTGCCGCCGGCGCCGAGGGTGGCCGCGAAGTCGGCGGTGAGGCAGTCGTGGGCCCGGTCGACGCCGGCGCCTGGCCCGCTGTCGGTGCGGGCGTCGAACGACTGCCAGCGGGTGAAACAGTCGGCGGCGACCGCGGCCGGATCGGCCCGGTCGACCGGGCCGCCCGGGACGGCGGGGGCGGCGCCCGCGGTGGCCGTGGCCAGCGGTGGGCCAGGTGCCTGGCTCGCCCCCGGCGGCGGACCGGTGGTCGTCGCCGGCTTCGGCGCGGGGAGACCGCCCGACCCGAACGACCCGCAGCCGCACAGCCCCAGCAGCAGTGCCACCAGCACCAGCAGCACCGCGGGTGTCGACCCGGCGAGTCCTACCGCACGCGGCCGCGCCGACCCGCCCCGCGCGGTGGGGTTGCCCGGCCAGGCTGATCCGGCGGGCGGTGCTGGGCGGCGAGGGTCAGCGCCGCGGGGGATCGTCGACATGCTGGGCTATTCGCGTCCGTCCAGCCAGTCCCGGACCCGACCGCGGCGCACCCGCCACTGGTGGCCGACCTTGCGGGCCGGGATCGCGCGTTCGGACAACAGCTTGAGCACCGTGCTTTCGGACAACCGCAGCCAGGCGACCAGCTCGTCCACGGTGAGGACGTCGTCATCGTCCGACGGCCGCACCGGTGGCGGGGCCGTCGGCAACGCGGACATCGTCGCGGCCGGCGCGGGAGTGGTCACCGCTGAGGCGCCAAGACCGGCCGCCAGGCCGCCACCGCCCGCGCCACCTGCCGCCGAGCGCGACGGCGAACTCCCGGCAGGCGTGCCACGCAGCGGCGGGGCCGTACCAGCCGGCAGCCCGGCGCGGCTGGACGACGGACGCGCCGTCATCGAGTAGCCGTCCTGCGCCACCGATGCTCCCTTCACCGTGCCTGCTCTTCTCACCGTGCTCGCTCTTCACCGAAACCCGCGCGCCACCGGCACCATCTGCGGCATGATCGACACACTTGACTGCATTGCGTGACCGCGATGGCCAAGCCGAGGTGGACCGACCTCGGTGACCGAACGTCGACGGACGAGCCGGCCGCCCATCCGGGCCGTTCGGACCGTTGGGCTTACGACTGTCCGGTTCCGGAAGTTACACCGACCCACATGTCCTGGATAGCCTCAACCTGAGCTTGTCATACTCGAACAGCTCGTGTTACATCGATCCGACCACAGTCCAAGATAAGTAACAGTAAGTAACGGTAACTGGCACTAGCTAACCATGAGAGAGCCGGGAGGGCGACGGCGCGTGAGCGAAGTGCCACAGGCACCGCACGGCGAGGAAGGCGATGCACGACCGGTTTCCCTCATCGGAGCCCGCCTCCCGTCCGCGGCCTCCCGCAACCAGCGGGCATCCGACCCCGATGACCCATACGGGATGGATGTCACAGTCGGTGTCGATGACGCCGATCTGCTTCCCCACGCACGTACCGGCCGCCGGCGCCATCGACGGCGGACCGAGCCTGACCCGGCCCAGCCAGCCGACGAGGCATGGCAAAACGAGGCATTCCACCTCGATGATGCGACATCGGCCGATGACCCGGGTGCGGACAGCGCAACCGAAACGGACATCACGTCCGACCGCGCAGCGACACCAGGAGTAACGGAGGGTGGTCGCTCCCGGAGTGGCCGGGGGCGGCGGGCCGGGCGCCCCTCCGCGGTCGCCCCCCGCGCCCAGCCGGATGCCGACCGCCCTCCCCGACCCTCCGGCACCGATGCGTCCGCACGCTCCGGGCAGGACAGATCGACCTCGGGCACCGGCACTGGCAGCACCCCGCGACGCAGCCGTCCACCGCGCGCGTCGGCCCCGCCCCGCTCCGCCCCCATCCCGCCGGCCGGTCCCCAGCCGACCGCCCCCTCGCTGGTCGATCCGCCGCCGGCCGTCCCCTCGCTGCTCGATCCGCCGCCGGCCGTCCCCTCGCTGCTCGATCCGCCGCTGATCGGCCCACCCCTGGCGGGTCCACCCCTGGTCGGTCCACCGCCGGTTGACGCCGATCTGCCGCCGGCTGTCCACCCGACGAGCGGATCGCTGCCCGTCGAACAGCCGGCCCGTCCGGCCCCACCGGCACCACCACCCACGGTGACACCACCGACCGTCACCCCCGTCGTGGGTCCACCGCCCGCCAGCGCGCAGCCGCCTGGTTACGCCCCGCCCGTCCGACCGCGGCCTGTCGACGCCGAACCACCCGCGCCCATGGGGCCGACCGAGGCAGAGGCTGGCCTCACCGCGGACACCGCTGTGGAGCCGGCGAGCACCGTGGCGCCCGAGGCCGCTGGCCCGATGGGTGCCGCGAGCTCCGTCGGGCCCGCACACGGCGTGATTCCCGAGACCACGAACCACGGTGAGACGAGCGCGCCGACGCCGAAGCATCGGCCCGGCTCGCGTCATCTGCCGGTCTCGGAGCCGTCCGGACCGCAAGCCACCGGTCCGGTGCCGGAGCCGCAGGACGAAGTCCCGGTACGGCTGTCCATCCGGGATCGCTCCCGTCTTCCGCTGCCCGGGTCGTGGCGGATCGCCGTGACCTCGCTGTTTCCGTACTCGGGAACGACGACCCTGGCCGGCGTGATAGGCCTGACCCTCGCCGGCATGCGCGCCCAGCCTGTTCTCGCGGTCGACCTGTGGCCGGGCGAACCCGACCTCGGCCCCGGCCCCGGCCCGGCTGGCACCGCGAGCGCGGCGGCCGCGTCCACCGAGGAGGACGAACCGCGCGGCGATCCGCTGACCAGCCGCGTCGGCTCCGCGGGGACGACGACGGTCGCCGATGTCATCCGCCACCAGATCGGGGACGGGTCGCCCGCCGAACTGCGGCTGCTGATCGGCGGGCAGCGTTCGGGCAGCGCCCGGGACCTCGACGTGCTGCCCATGCGACGCGACGCCGGCCATCTCGCCCGGGAACTGCCGGGGGGCACCGGGACGTCCGCGGCCCTGCCCGTCGTGCATGACTCCGACGAGCCGACCGTGACCGCCGGCGGTCTGCGTTCGACGTTGGGCATGCTCGCGCACTCGTATCCGCTGGTCCTCGTCGATGCTCCGACCGACGCGCCCCTCACCGACGTCGCCGTACAGGCGGCCGACCTTGTGGTGCTCGTCACCCTTGCCACGGCCGCGGACCTCGAGGCGACCGTGATGCGGCTGCGCGCGTTCCGGGAAAGTGCCGGTGACCGTCCGGCCGGGGTCGGGCCGCTGGTCGTCGCCGCCGTTGTCGCACCTCGCCGAGGACGCCCGTCGCCGCGCACCCGGGCCGGCGCCGCTCGACTCGGACGCCAGGTCGACGCCCTGGTGCGGATTCCCTACGACCCGCGGTTGGACCCGAGCCGGCACACACCCGTCCGAATCCCGCGGCTACGGCGACGGACCCGGCGTGCATACCTGCGCCTTGCGGCGGCCACCATCGAAAACCTCTTCATCCTGGCAAAAGCCGAGGTAGGAACACCGAAAGCAGTGGGCCGGAAGCCGGGCACACCCTCACCTGGCACCGTCGACCTGATCACGAAGCGTGCGCAGACTGACCCCACCAGCGGCGTACCGACCACTACCGAGGATCACGGGGCACCGATGGGCGTATCATTCGGCGACCTACGGTCACCCACGGCCCCCTCGCGGATCGCCGGACCGGATCGTCCGGGCGGAGACCTGCCCGCGAGAAAGGAACCGCGATGATCCACGACGCCGCCTACGTCAAGGCGACCGTCTACCTCGCCGTTGAGGTGAAGCCGGATGACTCGAAAGCGCCTGGCATCAACGCGCTGAAAGACCTGGTCAACGGCCTGGCCGCCTATGCGGTCATCGCCGCTGTTGCGGCCGTGTTGCTAGGCGGTATCGCCTGGGCACTCGGCGAGCGGATGGGCCTCGAGCGCGCCTCGTCTGTCGGAAAGAGCGGGGTCATCGCGGGCTTCGGCCTGGCATTCCTCGTCGGCGCCGCCGCCGCCTTCATCAACTTCTTCCTGGTCACCGGCGCAACGGCCACCGCACCAGAGCCCAACATCGGTGACCTGCGCCCACCCGCCGTCGAAGTCTCCGCTGCCGCTGACCCCGGCGTGGTCCATGCCTCAGCGTCAACGCTGTTCTGACCGGATCCCCGGGTATCCGCGGGCGGACATTGCGATGATGGTCCTGCCGTCGTGGAAGGGGAGTGGGCGTTGCCGGGCGTAGCCGAAATCGTGGCCAGGCGGCTGATCATCATCGTCGTAACCGCAAGCGCGTTGAGCGCACTCGCCGGTGTCGTGATCGGCCGCTACGGCCTCCCGTACAACCCCAAGTCTCCTGACACCGCCTCAGTACAACCGTCGCCGGCATCAACCGCCCCCGGGGTAACCTCGCCAACCGCGGCACTTGTTCCGAGTCCTCAGCCGTCTGCGGGCAAGCCGGAACAGCCAGCCGACGGCGCCAGCCAGATTCCGGGACTTCCCACTCGCACTAACGAGTTCGATATTCCTGTCGGATATCCGCGCTCGGAAGCGGGTGCGGTCAGCGCATGTGCGAACTACGATCGAGCTTACGGAATTCCAGCCAATCGTACTCCCACGCGAGTCCACGACATGTTTCGATCGATCTCGACTCCGAGCGACGGAGAAAGACTTGCAAGCACGGTACTCGAGATCGATAAAAGAAACGCAGAATATCTCAAAGTAAATTCCCTCCAGTCTCCCGCCGTGAACTGGGTCGGAAGAGTTACAGGCTACAGCGTAACCTCGTACAACGAGAACACTGCGAACATCAGACTGTGGGGAATCGTCGGGTTTGGAATTTACAACAGCTCCGACCCAAACCTGGCCCCACGCGAGGGCTGGGGAACAGACGACTGTCAAGTCGTATGGGATTCGGGGGACTGGAAGCTAAAAGACGCAAAAGATGGCCCTTGGACCCCGGCTATCACTGAGCGGACAGCCGAGAGTTTCCGTGACTTCATCCTGGTGGGAGCTGGACAGTGATCGACGACACCCATGTTCAAGCCCTCCCGTTCCATCCTCTCGGCACCATTAAGAGTGCGATCACGGGGAGTGTGGAAGCCTACTTTGATTCTATGGGGCAGGCGTTCTGTGGGATGGCGGCAGATCTCTCCAGTGCCGTGTTCAGCTTTGCCGCACAGAAGACGTCGATCAATCTCAGCGCGGATTATGTTGTAAAGAACTACAACATTGCGTTCGGGATTGCGGTGCTGGTCGTCACGGGCCTGTTCCTGTGTGCGTGCATCATGGGTGCGGTCCGGGGTGACCCGCATCTTTTCACCCGAGCGGCGGCATCGACCGGTACGGCGCTCATCGGGTCCTTCATCGCGCTCGCGTTGCTTCAGATGATCCTGACCGCGGCCGACGGGATGGCGGAAGCCTTCGGCGACGGAAAACCGCTGGGCAACGACCTGGTGACCCAGCTGCGGGCGCTGCCGGAACAGGGCAACTTCGCGCTTGATCTCGTGTTGTCCCTGCTGGTGGCGATGTTCTCCTTCGCCCTGTTCGTCGTGCTCTACATCCGCAAGGTCGCCATCATTGTGATGGCGGTGTTCATCCCGCTTTACCTGGCCGGGCAGCCGACGATGTCCACCAGCGGGTGGATCAAGCGGGCCACCGAGATGCTCCTGGCACTGATCTTCGCCAAGCCCGTCATCTACGCGATTTTCGCGCTGGGCGCGGGGATGGCGAGCGACTCCACCGGATCACTGGTTGACCAGACACTGACGATCCTCAGTGGCACGGTTGTGATGATCGCCGCGGTGTTCGCGCCGTTCGTCCTCATGCACCTGATGGGCTTCGCCGACGTGCACCTCATGCGTGCGGTCGGCTCGGCCGGTCGGCGTAGTGCGGCGTCCTTCGGTCAGGGTGCGGGGGCGCTGCTTGGTTCGTCGTCGCGGGAGACCTTCCGCGGTATCGGCGCCCGCCTGCAGACCCGCAACCGGGGAATGCTCGGCGATGGCGGTGGCCTCGCCGGTGGCATCGGTGGTGGCATCGGCACGCAGCCAGGGCTTGCCCGGCCGGCGGCCCTGCGCAGCGGTCGGGGCGTCGGTGGATCGGCGCTGGGTGCGCCGGTACGTCCCGGCACGGCCACGGCCAGCGTGCGAGGCAACGCCGGACGGCCGCGGACCGGCAGCCCGGCGGCGGTCAGGACCGGCGGCGGTGGCGGCCGGCCCGCGATCGCGGGCAGTGCCGCCACCACACGGCAGCCCGCCCGAGCGGGGGCCGGGGTGGCCGCCCGCACCGGCGGAGGCTCCGGGGCTGCGGCGCGTTCCGCGGGGACGACCACCCGGGTGGCCGCGACCCGCGGTGCCAGCCCGGCGACCACCACGGCGCGTCCGGCGGCCCCCGCCGCGTCCCGGGCGCCCAGAGTTGGCGCGCCCACACCACCGACCCGCACCGGCGGCAAGTGAACAGGCCCCGAACACAGGCTCGCACGTGGGCAGGTAGACAGCCCGGAGCACCGGTCCGGGCACAGGTCCGGGCACAGGCGGGAACATGGGCCGGAGCGCCGGCCGGAACAATGCGGTGGCGAGCGGCGAAGGAGCAAGTGAGGTAGTCGATGGTCTCGGAACGCAGTTACCGCTTCGGGCCGCTCGAGCGCGGCGGCGTCATGCTCGGCATGCGCTGGCCGCAGCTCGGCCTGATGATCGTCGTGATGCTGTGCGTTCTCGGCGCGCTACGCTCACCGCTCATCTTCGTTCCGGTCTGGGTACTGCTCTCACTGGCCCTGCTGTTCGTCGCGTTCGTCCGGGTGGAGGATCGTAACCTCGACCAGTGGGTGCCGATTCTTTTCGGCTTCACGATGCAGAAGGTGACGGGCGAATCGGTGTTCCGCGGCGCGTTCTTCCGGCTCGGTTCCGAGGACGACCAGCTCAGTCGTACGGTCCTTCCCGGGCCGCTGTCCTCCCTGGTGATGCTGTCCGTGCCCGTGGGCGGTGGGCGCTACGTCGCCATCGTCAAGGATGCGAAGCGGCAGACCTACACCGCGGTGCTGCAGGTGCGGGGCAGCCAGTTCGCGTTGTTGGAGTCCGGGGATCAGCAGGCCCGGGTCGATGCCTGGGGTGAGCTGCTCGCCGGGCTCACCGCCGGTGGCGGTCGGCTCTCGCGCATCCAGTGGCTGGAACGGACCCTGCCCGACTCCGGTGACCAGTTGCAGCGGCACTGGCGGGTCCGCGGTCACCACGACGACTCGTGGGTCGCCAACGCCTACCAGCAGGTGATCGACGCGGCCGGGCCGGTCGCCCAGCGGCACGAGACCTACCTGTCGTTCCAGTTGCGCGCCAAGGACGCCCGCCGTGCCATTCAGCGGGCCGGCGGCGGGGATCAGGCTGCCTGTGCCGTCCTGCTCGGTGAGCTGCGCACGATGGAGGCGGCGCTGGCCCGCGCGTCCATCAGCACGGTGGGCTGGCTGCCGCCACGGGCACTCGCCGCTGTCATTCGCACCACCTACGATCCGTACTCGATCGAGATGATCGACGCCCGGGGTGGTGCGAGCACCGACCTCGCCGGCGGGCTCAAGGGCCTCGCGTCCGGCATCGACCCGGCCGTCGCCGGGCCGGTCCGCACGGTCACCGCCTGGGATCACTACCGCACCGACTCCGGTTACCACACCACGTACTGGATCAACGGGTGGCCGCGTGTTCCGTCGCCGGCGGCGTTCCTCGCCCCGCTGCTGATGGAGACCACCTGTCGGCGTACCGTGTCACTGATCGTGGAGCCGCTCCCCGGGCGTAAGGCGGAGAAGTCGGTGAACCGTCGACGGATGGCTCACCTCGGTGAGCAGCAGATGCGAGACAAGGTCGGCAAGGTCACGACCCAGCGGGATGTGGCCGAAGCCGATGAGGTCGAACGTCGCGAGCAGGAGCTGATCGCCGGTTTCGGCGCGTTCCGCTTCCACGGGTTCGTCACGGTCTCCGCCGACGACCTTGATGGTCTCGCCGACGCCTGTGGCGAGGCCGAGACCCTGGCTTCCCGCAGCCGCCTGGAGATGGTGCGCCTCGTCGGCGAGCAGGACCAGGGCTTCAGCGTCGGCGCGCTACCGCTGGCAGTAGGAGTGGCATGAGCCCAGCGCACGACAACCGCATCCCCCTCGACGGCCCGGACGGGTACGGCGCCGGCGCCGGTGTCGGTGCCGGCGACCAGTATGCGGACGATGACGAGTACTGGGACGGCGACGCGGATGACGTGATCGACCTCGACGACCTCGACCCCGACGGCTACCAGATGGCGGCCTACGAGGCCGCCTCCCACGATCCGGGACGAGACGCCGAGGGCTTCGTCGACCTGGGTGGCGGCCCGCGCCGTCCACGCGGCTCAGCTCGAGGGCAGCAGGCAGCGCCGCGCCGCGGCCGTCGGGCGGAGAAGGCCGCGGCCGCCGCGGAGAAGGCGGCGATGCGCCGGGCCCAGTCGGCGCTGCGCCGCGGCGCCCAGCCACCGCGCATCATGGGCCAGTTCGCCGGGCGTAACTACCACAAGCTGCGGTTGCCCGCGCACATGGAGACGACAGCGCAGATCGCCGGCATCTACCCGTTCGTCGTCGACTCGGGGCTCGACGCTCCCGGGATGTACATCGGCCGGCATGTCTGGTCGGGCAACTCGTTCGACTTCGACGTGTTCGAGCTCTACCGCCAGCAGGTCATCGAGAACCCGAACTTCGCCGTGTTCGGCGCGGTCGGTTCCCGCAAGTCGGCGCTGCTCAAGACGCTGATCTCGCGGGGTGCGGCGTTCGGCTACCAGGCGGCGGTGCCCTGTGATCCCAAGGGCGAGTACACCCGGCTCGCCCGCCGGCTCGGCTGCGAACCCACCTACATCGGCCCCGGCATGTCGACCCGACTCAACCCGTTGGACGCCCCGCCGCGACCGCGTGGCATCGCCGACGCCGACTGGGCCCGTGAGGTCAAACGAGCCCGGTCCGCGCTGCTGTCGTCGCTGATCGAGACGGCGAAGGGCGTGCCGCTGACCCCGGCCGAGCACACCGCCGTCGACCTCGCACTCGACGTCGTCACCCGGCAGATCACCGGCGCCGACCCCGAACGCTGGGCCACCCCGCTGCTGCCCCACGTCCTCGAGGCGATGACCGACCCCACCGACGCGGACTGCGTCGACCTGCCGATGACCGCCATCGAACTGCGCGACGCCTCCCGGGATGCCACCCTCACCCTGCGCCGGCTCACCCATGGCGCGCTCGGCGGTCTGTTCGACGGGCCGACGACGTCCCCGTTGGACTTCGACCGGCCGATCGCGGTGCTCAACCTGGAGCGGGTCCAGGGCAGCGACGAGATGCTCGCGCTGATCATGACCTGTGCGCAGGCCTGGATGGAAGCGGCGCTGATGCGCCAGGACGGCGTGCAGCGTTACGTCGTCTACGACGAGTGCTGGCGGCTGATGCGCTTCGCCGGGCTTGTGCGCCGGCTGTCCGCCCAGCAGAAGCTCGCCCGCCAGTGGGGATGCGCGAACGCGATCGTCGCGCACCGCATCTCCGACCTGCTCTCCGCCTCCCCCGACTCGGTGGAGATCGCCAAGGGTCTGCTCGCCGAGACCGCGATCCGCATCCTGTACAAGCAGGCCTCCGACCAGATCTCCGACACCCAGGAGGCGCTGGGCCTCACCGATGTCGCCGCTGACCTGCTGCCGCGGCTCGACCCGGGGTTCGCGCTGTGGCTCATCGGCGCCCGGGCGTTCTACGTCGAGCATGTCGTCGGTGACCTGGAGATCCCGGTCGTGCTGAACGGGTCGAAGATGCACGGCGAGGTCGACGACACCAACCTGACGCCGGACGACCTCGACCCCGCCGAACTCGACCCGCCCGACCTCGGGGCCGCCCTGCCACCCGGCCCCGGCGCGTTCGGCACCGCCGCGTTCAGCGACGGTGCCGGGGTCGGCCAGCTCGCCGATGGTGCGGTCGCGGGCCGCGGGGACCATGACCAGGGGGATCATGACCAGCCGGACGCCAGCGGCGAGCCGTACCCCGGCGGTTACGGCTACCCGTCGGTGGAGCCCAGTTCCGCGGGCTGACGCAGCCGTTCGACCGACAGCGCCGACGGCGGCGGCCAGTCCAGCCCGATCGGGTTGGGCCAGGTGAATCCGCCACCGACGGCGACCCGCTCGGCTAGCCCGTAGAGGGTCTCGTACAACTCGTCGCGTTCCGGCCGGGTCAGCACCCGGTACGGTCCGGCGGCGAGCAGGTCGGTCACGTTCTCGATCTCGGCGCTGGCCTGGGCGCCGAGCGAGGTCAGCGAGCCATCCGGATGCAGCCAGCCGCGGCCGGCCAGGCCGCGCACCGCGGCGGCCCATTCCCCTTCGCTCCAACCACGCGACATCCGCGACTGTTCGGCGGGGCTGCGTCCCGTCGCCGAGGCGAGCACGAGCGCCTCGCACGGCCCGACCTCGGAGCGCACCAGAGCGGCGAGATGCCCGTCCCCACGATGCTCACGCAGGACGGTCAGCGCCTGCCACAACGCCAGATGCGGCTCACCGGGGATGGGCAGCGCGGCGTTCGCGGCCGCCATCGGCCGGCCCGCGGTCACCGCGGCGGCGGCAGCCCGGCCCGCGAGCTCCGCCGCGCGGCGCACCGCCGCCCCGGTCGCCTCCAGCCCCCACAGATCGCGTAGGACGTCGTCCATGGCCGCCAGGCGGGCGTCGAGCAGCCGCGCCGGCGACGAGTAGGCCCAGACATCCGGCACGGACCTGGCGATCCGCCGGGGGGCGAACGTGTAGAAGGTCGCGGTGATCGCCGCGGCCGAGGCCGCGCCGAGCGGCGCCGCCCGCATCCCGACATAGCTCATCCAGAATCCGTGACAGCCGGCCTCCGCGCCGAACCGGGCCACCGCCGGATGGAAGTAGATGACCGCGTGAATCGGTTCGGCCACCTCCCAGATCCGACGCGCGTCGTTCGCGAACGCCGCGCCGAGCTCGTCTCGCTGTCTGCCGTCGCCCATGCAGTCCTCCCGACCGTGAGTCCTTTTCAGACTCCCCCGCGGCGGCGGGCCTATGCCAATGACGGCAGGCACCGTCGGGCACCGATCGGCCGGTCCAGCCGCGGCCGGGGGCCGCATCCAGCGGGAACGTCCCGGAAACGCGATCGAAACGACCCTGGCCCGGCAACCACTCAGGTGCCGGGCAGCGGGCCGTCAGTGCTGGAAGGTCACCCGCAGCACCGCGCGGGCCAGCGTGTGGAAGGCCAGATTGAACCCGACGACGGCCGGCGTCACCTCGTCGTTGATCTCCAGCTTGGGGACGTCGACGGCATGCACGGTGAACACGTAGCGGTGCGGCACATCGCCCTGCGGCGGCGCGGCACCCTCGTAGTGCTTCGTCCCCAGGTCGCTACGGACGTGGTAGGCGCCGGCCGGCAGCCCGGAGAGGTCACCGCTGCCCGCGCCGGTCGGCAGTTCGCCGGTGCCGGCCGGCAGGTCGACGAGGACCCAGTGCCAGAAGCCGCTGCCGGTCGGCGCGTCCGGGTCGTAGCAGGTCACCACGAAGCTCTCGGTCTGCTCCGGGGCGCCGGACCAGGTCAGCTGCGGGGAGATGTTCTGCCCACCGGCGCTGTCATGCACCTGCGCGGTCGGCATGGCGGCACCGTCGACGAGGTCGGAGCTGGTGACGGTGAACGTCGGGCGCACGGGCAGCACGTCGTACGGGTCCGGGGCGGTGCCGCGGTCGAGCAGGGCCATGGTCTTTCCTTTCGCTGCGCGCTTCACGGTGCGCGCTTCGATGACAATCCGGAGACAGGCTCGTTATCTGCCGGTTCTACGCTGTGGATGAGGCGGTCGACACCAGCGGTGTGACCAACGGACGAGAGGCAACCGTGAAGCTGGTCACCGCAGTTCTGCGCCCGCACCGGGTCGACGACGTCCGCGCCGCACTCGGCACCTTCGGTATCCAGGGTATGACAATCAGCCAGGTCACTGGTTTTGGTACGGAGCTGTGGCGCACCGAGACCTACCGCGGCCGGCGCTTCCACGACGAGTCCGTGCTGTCGGTACGCCTCGAATGTGTGGTCGCGGATACCGATGTCGAGGACGTGCTCAGCATCATTCAACGCGTGGCGGCGACGCCGTCGAGCGGGGCGGGCAAGATGTGGGTGCTGCCGGTCGACTCGCTGACCCGGGTACGCACCGCCGAGCGTGGGACCGACGCCCTGTAGGCCCGACACCGGGTAGGCCCACCGTCGACCCACCTCCGACGGGGTGAGACGATCGTCACATTATCGAAAATCCTGTGCGCTACCTGCGTCTCTGCGTTCGAATATCTGCGGCACCCGCCCCGGTCGGGCGACAGTCCCGCGCCAAGCCGATACGGTTGACGAGTCCCGGCGGGCGTCCCGCCGACTCCCCCCGTATCGGTGTGGAGCCCGCCGGGACCCGAAGTCCGCTGCCTCCCGCGAGCCCCGGCTCGTCGCGGAGGCTTTTTCAGTCCGCCGTCAGGGACAGCGTGCTAGTTGCGGTACCCGGCGGAGTGCCGACCGCCGCCGCTGCTCCCACCGCTTGCGCTGCCACCGCCACGCCGCATCCGCATCGTGGCGGACGAGTCGAACGGCTGCCCATGCAGCTCCGGCTCGAGCGGCTCGAGCGGTTCCACCATCTGCGCACCAGCACCGTTCGCACCAGCACCGTTCGCGGTACCCGGCGCGTCGGCGTCGTCCCGCCAGTCATCGCCCGCCGGGGCGGCCGGGCCCGTGCCGGTGGCGGGCGGGCCGGCCTTGGCGCGGCGACGGCGCGCGCGCAGCATCTCGATGCCCATCGGCAGCACCGAGAAGGCGACCACGAGGATGAGCATCGCCTCGATGTTGTCGTGAATGAAGTCGACCGAGCCCAGGAAGTAGCCGAGCAGGGTGATCCCGCAGCCCCAGAGCAGGCCACCAATGACGTTGTAGATCGCGAACACCCGGTAGTTCATCCCACCGACCCCGGCGATGACCGGGGTGAAGGTCCGCACAATCGGAACAAACCGCGCCAGCACGATCGACTTGGGACCGTTCTTCGCGAAGAACTCGTTCGCCTGCTCCAGATGCTCGCGCTTGAACAACCGCGAGTTCGGCCGGCTGAACAACGACGGTCCTATCCTGCGCCCGATGAGATAGCCCACCTGGTCACCCGCCACGGCGGCCAGGCCGATGAGGATCACCGCCACCGGCAGCGGCGTGGAGACCTCGTCCCGGGAAATCAGCATGCCAACGGTGAACAGCAGCGAGTCACCGGGCAGGAAGAAGCCGATCAACAGGCCCGACTCGGCGAAGACGATCAGTAGGACAATGACCAGACCTGCCTTGACCAGGCTGTCGGCACTGAGCGCATCTGGTCCGAGAGCGAGCGTGTTCGACGCCAGTGTGGTCACGAGAGCGGGCCTCCGCCGGTTTCGGGACGACGGGATGAACGAACTGTTCCGACCGCGGCAACCACCGGCCGCCGCACCGCACCCGCCTGCGGACACCGTAAGGGTATCCACCCGTTGCCCGTGACCGGCCATCGCCCATGGGCATCTGACCGAGATCCACAGAAGGTCCACAGCTTCGGCTCCGCCCAGGAGCACCGCCCGCACCTTCGGTGGCAGCGAAGATCCGCCCGCCGAGACGCTGGCGAGATGCTGGCGAGTACCGGCGGTCACACCGCCCACGGCTGACTCGTTCCGGCCCCGATCGGACACCAACCAGACACACCGACCAGCGGCCAGCGAGATCACTCAGACCAGCACAAACGGTGCAGTTCGCGATCCGGGTTACCTGGATCAGGGGTGACGCCAAACCCCGATATCAGCTCACTGATCGTGAACCATACGCTTATTGTGTGCGTTTTCCGCGACTGCCCGTAAGTGGTGGTTCCCCCCACCGCGGGATGCGGCTGCCACTGATCGTTCTGCTCCTCGGCCTGGTTCCGTTGACCGCCTGTGGACGGCCCGCCGGTGCGAGCCCGGACGGTCCCCCCTCGCCCAGCGGACCCGGGCGGCCAGGAGACCTGGTCGAGCAGACCGAGGTGCGCGGCGCACCACCCGGAATCCGGGCCTGGCGGATCGTCTACCGGTCGCGGACCTTCTCCTCCTCGACAGCGCTGGTGTCCGGTCTGGTCCTCGCCCCGACCGCCCCGGCGATATCCACAGCACCCACGGTGCCCACGGTGCCCACCGCGAAGACGGTGCCCACAGGTTCGACGGTGACCGCGGCAAGCACGGTGACCACGGCGACGGTGACCACGGCGCTGTCCACAGCCACGGCGGTGCCCACCGGTGGGCGTCGGGTGGTGTCGTTCGCGCACGGGACGACCGGGGTCGCCGACTCCTGCGCGCCGTCCGTCGCCGAGCCGCCGCTGGCCGCCGCCGCGTGGACGTTCTCCCTCGTCCGCGCGGGCTATGTGGTCACCCTCACGGACTACGCGGGCCTGGGCACTCCCGGGGAGCACGCCATCTACGTGGCCGGCCCGGAGGGCCGGGCGGCGTTGGACATCGTCCGGGCCGCGCGTGCCATCAGGGCCAGCGGGGCTGGGCGCGACGTCGTCCTCTGGGGTTATTCACAGGGTGGGCAAGCAGTGCTCTCCGCCGGGGCACAGGCCACCACTTATGCACCTGACCTGCAAGTTCGTGGGGTGATCGCGACCGCCCCGCTGGCCGATCTGCCCGCATCGCTGACCGCCCTGGAGCACCATTCGGATGGTGTCGCCTACCTGCTGCTCGCGATGATCGGCGCCGCCGACGCTGACCACCGGATCAACCTCAACAGCTACCTGACCCCCAAGGGTCGTCGCCTGCTCGCCATCGCCCGGACCCGCTGCGCGCCGGACCTGCTGGCCGCGAGCAACGGGGTCCCCGTGGGGGCCGCGTTCCGGCAGAACCCGTTGCGTCTGGCCCCGTTCGCGACCGCCTTCGCCCGGCAACGGGACGAGGTCACCCGCCGCATGGCACCGACGCTGATCCTGCAAGGTGACCGCGACACGGTGATCCGCCGCCAGGACACCGACCGCGTCGTGCGCCGCCTGTGCGCCACGGGCACCACCGTGGACTACCGGCGCTATCCACAGGCGAACCACGGCACCGTCCTCGGTGCCTCCATGACCGATCTGACCAGTTGGACCGCCCGCCGTTTCGCACCCCATCCCCTGGCGGTCACCGACATCTGCCCCTGACGTCACCACGGTGCTCATCCACAACGTCGACGGTGACCATCCCGGTCGAGACGCCCGGACGCGGTGTCCGTCCACGGCGATCGGGCAATGCGGTCGACAGGACGACGCACCCCGCCTGGTGGTCATCGCCGTGCCGTCCGCAGGGCGACCAGTCGGACGCTCGCGACGCTCTCCCCGGACGGACAGCGAGCGCACTGTGCGCGGTCCCATCGGTGCTCGGCCACGGTGCCCGTCCGGGAGTCGAGCCCTGTGCACGGGTGATGGCGGCTGCGGGCACGGTGCCCGCCTGAGGACGGGGTCCCCGTACGCGGTCCTGTCGGTGCTCGGCGATGGTGCCCGTCCGGGAGCGGGGCCCTGTGTACGGGGATGGTGGCTGCGGGCACCGGGATGGCGGCTGTGGGCGCGGTGCTCGTCCAGGGGTGGGGTTCTGGCTGCAGGGCGGGGGCGGTGCCCCTGTGCGCGCGGCGATGTCACCGGTCGGCCGGTGGAAGGTGGGCACCGTGAAGGCGACGGTGACCGGGCACTGTCAGTGCGGTCGTCGATGCGGTGCCCGTGCTGGACCAGGGTGCGGCCCGCCACGGTGACCATCGCCGTGGGTGGTGCCAGTGTGCTGCTGACGGTGACCGCTGAGGTTGAGGGCCACGTCAACGGCCGCGGTGGGCCTCCACAGGCGGCACACAGTGCCCGTGGATGGGCATGGTGTGGTCGGACCGGTGCGCTGTGCACAGCCGGGGTGAGGCGTGGCTGCGAGGCACGGGGCGTCCTAGTGGTCATGGTCAGCCACGGTGCTCGTCCACGGTGCGGCTCGTCAGGTGAGGGCGAGAGCGACTGGCTGCACCGCTGGGCTCGGCGGTACCCGCGGATGGGCAGGCACGAGCGAGGTCGGTGCCCATCGGCGGACGGTGACCGCTCGGCGGCAGTGAGCCATCCACAGTGGCGAGTCCGGCTTGAGCAGCGACCGGGCCCGGTGCCCGTCCAGGGCGAGGGCTCAGCGCGGACGGTGACCCTGCGCGGACGGTGACCCTGCGGGGATGGTGACCCTGCGGGGATGGTGACCGTCAGGGGGCAGGGGGGTGTTCGGGGCGGACGGCGGCGAGGCAGAAGTCGACCAGGCGGCTGTGGAAGGTCTCGTGGTCGAGGGGCTGAGGGGCACCGAAGGCGTGGCGGGCCAGCAGCGAACCGAGGAAGGCGCCGGAGGCGAGGTCGGTGTCCAGGTCGGCACGGGCCTCACCGCGGGTCACCGCGTCGTGGAAGGCGTCCTCGATGGCGGCGGCGCAGCGGTCGACCGACTCACGGCGAAACGCCGCGTACATCGCTGGAAATCGGGGCAGTTCGGCCATACAGCGGCCGAGGATCGACATCCGTGGCTCGGTGAAGACCGCGTCCACCAGGGGTGCGAGTCGCAGGAGGTCACCGCGCAGGGCTCCGGTGCGGGGCGGGACGAGGCCGGCGGCCAGGGTGCCGAGGGCGGCCAGAACGAGGTCGTCCCGGTCGGGCCAGCGCATGTAGATGCCGCGCTTCGCGACTCCGGCGCGGGCGGCGACGCTGTTGACGCTGAACCCGGCGACGCCGTTCTCGGCGAGCTCCGCGACGGCGGCGGTCAGCACCCGGGTGTCGATGGTCGCGTCCCGCGGTCGTCCCCGCCGAGGGCGGGATGCCTCGCCGGTTCCGCCCGCTTCAGTGGGATTTGGACTGTCCGTGATGTCCGTCATGTCCGTCACGCTCGCCGTGTCTGCCGGGTTTGCCATACCTGCTGCGTGCGACCTGTCCGGACCGGGATTCCCCGGCCGGCCCGGCTCGATGTGGCCTCCATGTGGGCAAGGCTAAGCCGAGGAGGGGTGTGGATGACTTCCTTTTAGGGCACCGCTGTGGTTACTTAAATCTATCGCGCGACCTACGGAGGCAGCATGACGAACGCGCTCTACTCGGCCACCTCGACCGCCTGGGGTGGCCGGGACGGCCGGGTGGCATCCAGCGACAACCGGCTTGACCTGCAGCTGTCCATGCCCAAGGGGCTCGGTGGGGACGACGGTCCGGGCACGAACCCGGAGCAGCTGTTCGCAACCGGCTACGCGGCGTGTTTCCACAGCGCGCTGAAGGCGGTGGCGCGCGGCCGGAAGATCGACGTCAAGGACTCCGCCGTGTCGGTCACCGTGTCACTCGGTCAGGCTGACGGGGGCCTCGGCCTGAGCACGCGGATCGAGGCGCAGGTCCCCGGACTCGACCGCGCCGTCGCGCAGGAGCTGCTCGCGGCTGCCCACGAGATGTGCCCGTACTCCCGTGCTACCAGGGGAAACGTGCCGGCCGAGGTCGTTCTCGTCGACGAGGAGTGAAGCTGGCGCGGTGACCGCCCACGGCGATCGCCCGCTTGCCCGTGCGGGGACGGGGCTCCACCCGGGGCACCGTCCCCGTGGGCACCGTCCCGGCCGCGCGCACGGTGCCCACAGCACAACGAAGCCGTGTCAACTCCAACGCTCTCCGTCTTTGCGCAGCCTGGGAGCAACTGGGCGTCACGTGATTCGGGTGAAGGTCAACCGCGAATGTCCTAGTGTCGAACTGCACCACCCCCTCAACGTCGAGGGACCAGCCATGGCCCGAAACGAACGGAGGGCGCACACTTGCGGATCGCGTTGTTGTCGTACCGGAGCCTGCCCACCTGCGGTGGCCAGGGGGTGTACGTCCGACATCTGTCCCGCGAACTGGTCGCCCTCGGCCATCACGTGCAGGTGGTCAGCGGACCGCCATACCCGGTGCTCGACCCTGGCGTCGAGCTGACCGAACTGCCCAGCCTCGATCTCTACGGCGAGGCGGACCCGTTCCGCTGGCCGAAGGCGGCCGAGCTGCGCTCGCTACCCGACGCCGTCGAGGTCGCGATGATGCGCACCGGTCAGTTCTCCGAACCCCTGTCGTTCAGCCTGCGCGCCTACCAGGCGCTGCGGCCACGCGCTGCCAGTGGGCGGCCACCGTTCGACATCATCCACGACAACCAGGGGCTGGGTTACGGCCTGCTGGCGCTGCGGTCGGCGCTGCGTCCCCACCGGATCCCCGTGGTGAGCACCGTGCACCACCCGATCACGGTGGACCGCCGGCTCAGCCTGGAGGCGACATCCGGCTGGAAGGCCCGCACCGGTATCCGCCGGTGGTACTCGTTCCTGCCGATGCAGGCACGGGTGGCCCGCGGACTGGACGGGATCGTCATCCCGTCCGAGAGCTCGCGCCGCGAGATCATCACGGACATGGCGCTGCCCACCGAGTGCATGCACACGGTGCCCCTGGGGGTGGACTCGGACATCTTCACCCCGGCGCCCGCCGGGGCGTCGCCGGTGCCCGGCCGAATCGTGGTCGTGACCAGTGCCGATGTGCCGCTCAAGGGGCTCGGGGTGCTGTTGGAGGCACTCGCCGCGCTGCGCCGCGAGCGGCCGCTGGCCCACCTGGTCTGCGTCGGGAAGGTCCGCGAGGGTGGCCAGGCCCAGCGCCGGGTCGCCGAACTGGGCCTGGCGGACGCGGTGACCTTCCGTTCCGGCGTGCCGGAGCTGGAGCTCGTCGACCTGCTGCGCTCCGCCGAGGTCGCGGTCGTTCCCTCGCTGTACGAGGGCTTCAGCCTGCCGGCTGTCGAGGAGCTGTCCTGCGGGATCGCGCTGGTCGCGACGACCGCGGGCGCGCTGCCCGAGGTCGCCGGGCCGGACGGTGAGGCGGCGCTGCTCGTCCCACCCGGTGACCCGGTGGCGTTGGCCGGCGCGATCCGCCGGCTGCTCGACGACCCTGACCTGCGGGCCCGGATGGGTGCCGCCGGCCGCCGCCGGGTGGAGCAGCGTTTCTCCTGGCGCGCGGCGAGTGCTGCCACCGCGGCCTGGTACGCCGAGCGGATCGCCGCCGTGGGCGGCACCCCGACCTCGCCCTACCCCGGTGCGACCTGGCCGTGGATACCGCAACCCACGCCAGCCACGGGCACCGTCTCATCCACAGGTTCGGCGGTGCCCATCAGTGGGTCAGTGCCCATCAGTGGGCCAGTGCCCATCAGTGGGTCAGTGCCCATCACCGCCACGGTGCCCACTTCAACGGCAGTGCCCACCTCGCCGACGGTGCCCACCGGCGCCACCTCGTCGGCGACGGTGACCGGGCCGTCCGCGCCGGCGAACTGACCGGCCGCCATGCTCACCGTTGACTTCGACCGTTTTCCCGTGCCCGAGGGCACCCGACTGCTCGACCTGGGCTGCGGCGGTGGACGGCACACCTTCGAGGCGTTCCGTCGCGGCGCGCAGGTGATCGCGCTGGACTACTCCTTCTCGGATGTCCGGGATGTCCAGGCGATGCTCGGCGCGATGACCCTGGAGGGGCAGGCTCCACCGGCGGGACGGTCCGCCGTGGTGCGCGGCGACGCGCTGGCTCTGCCGTTCGCGGACGACACGTTCGACCGGGTCATCGCCGCGGAGATCCTCGAACATCTGCCCGCGGACACCGCGGCGATGGCCGAGATCGCCCGGGTGGTGCGTCCGGGCGGGTGGATCGCGGTCACCGTGCCCAACCGGCTGCCCGAGAAGGTCTGTTGGAGCCTGTCCTCGGCCTACCACACGGTGCCCGGCGGGCATGTGCGCATCTACCGGCGCTCCGAGCTGCGGGAACGACTGAGGGGGGTCGGTCTCGAACCGGTCGACACGCATTTCGCCCATGCGCTGCACTCGCCGTACTGGTGGCTGCGGTGTCTTGTCGGTGTCCATGACGACGACCATCCGGCGACGCGGCTTTACCATCGGATGCTGGTGTGGGACATGATGCGCAGGCCTCGCGTCACGCAGCTCGCCGAGCGGGTCCTCAACCCGGTGCTCGGCAAGAGCATCGTGCTCTACCTGCGTAAACAGTCAAACCAGGAGGCCACTCGTGCGGTCCGTTGAGTCTGCTCCGGTGCTGGATTCCGAGGCGCTCACCGCGACCGCGAAGGCGATCGCCGCCGTTCAGGAAGCCGATGGTGCGATCCCCTGGTACCCGGGTGGGCACACCGACGCCTGGGACCATCTGGAGTGCGCGATGGCGCTCGACCTGTGCGGTCAGGTCGACGCCGCCGACGCGGCCTGGGACTGGCTGTGCCGCAACCAGCGGGCCGACGGTTCGTGGGCGACGAGCTACCTCGGGGGCGCGGTCCGGGAGGACTTCGTCGACAGCAACCAGTGTGCCTACGTCGCCGCCGCGGCCCTGCATCGGTGGCTGCTGTTCGGCGACGAGGAGTTCGTCACCGGGATCTGGCCGGTGGTCCGCCGCGCCCTCGACTTCGTGGCCGCGTTGCAGGCCCCCACCGGGCAGATCTGGTGGGCCCGATCCGCAGACGGTGCCCACTACCCCGAGGCGCTGCTCACCGGCTGTTCCAGCACCCTCCACAGCCTGCGCTGCGGGATGGCCCTGGCCGCCGTCATCGACGAGATCGGCAGCGACGGCGGTAAGGGCGGCGGCCGCAGCGGCGAGAGTGGTCGGGGGCGGGCCGCCGAGGCCTCGGCACGCTGGGGGCGGGCCGCCGACGACCTGCACCACGCGCTGCTCGCCCATCCCGAGTACTTCCTGCCCAAGGACCGCTGGTCGATGGACTGGTACTACCCGGTCCTCGGGGGTGCGCTGCGTGGGTCCGCCGGCCAGGCCCGGCTGGCGTCGCAGTGGGACACGTTCGTCGTGACCGGCCTCGGCGCCCGCTGCGTCGCCGACGAGCCGTGGGTCACCGGGGCCGAGACCTGCGAACTCGCGATCGCCCTGCACATGGTGGGCGAGACCGAGTCGGCGCGGCGGCTGGTCACCGACATGCAGTGCCTGCGCCACGCCGACGGCGGCTACTGGACCGGCTGGCAGTTCGCCGATGAGGTGTTCTGGCCGGTCGAGCAGTCCACCTGGACGGGCGCGGCGGTGATCCTCGCCGTGGACACGCTGGCCGGCGGGGTCACCGAGCAGCTGTTCCGCGGCGATGACCTGCCGGCGACCGCACTGACCGCCCTGACCGCGCGCACCTGCGGCTGCCAGTCACAGGACGCGGCGTAGCGTCCGCAGCGAACCGGTCCGCGACTGCTCCTCGAAGCCCTCGGCCAGGGCGCGCAGCAGGACGTGGTACGGCGCCTGGCCACCGTCGGCCGGGTCCGGGAACACATCGTGGATGAGCAGTGCCCCACCGGGCATGACATGCCCGACCCACGCCTCGTAGTCGGCCTGGGCCTGCGCCTCGGTGTGCCCGCCGTCGAGGAACAGCAGGGCGACCGGCGTCGACCACCATCGCCCGACCTGCTCGGAGCGGCCGACGACCGCGGTGACCACGTCCTCGACCTGGGCGTTCTCGAGGGTTCGGCGTAGATGGGGCAGCGTGTCCATCCGGCCGGTGCGGGGGTCGACCAGTGAGCTGTCGTGGTACTCCCAGCCTGGCTGGTTCTCCTCCGACCCACGATGATGGTCGACGGTGACCACCGTGGCACCGGCGGCCCGCGCACCCGCGGCCAGGTAGAGCGTGGACTTGCCGCAGTAGGTGCCGACCTCGCAGATCAGCCCGCCGGCCGGCACCTGGGCGGCCGCCCGGTGCAACGCCGCCCCCTCGTCGGGGGGCATGAAACCCGTCGCCGCCTCGGCCAGCTCCCGCAACGCCGTGTCCACCGCGTACTCCTCAGATCGACCGAACCCCTGCCAGCATCGGCGGTTCCAACCTAGCCGGCCGGCTGGCGGGCCGCCGCCCGCTCGGCCCGACGGGCAAAGATCTCGTCGCGGACCTCCTCCATCTCCTTGAGGGCCTTGCGCCGCCCACGGCTGGAGAGTCGGTCGATGTAGAGGCTTCCGTTGAGGTGGTCCGTCTCGTGCTGCAGGCAGCGGGCGAAGTAGCCGGTGCCCTCCAGCCGCAGCGGCGCACCGGTCTGGTCCTGGCCGCGCACGACGGCCCGATCGAGGCGGGCGACCTCCTGCGACGCGCCGGGCACCGACAGGCAGCCCTCGTCGCTCCTGACGAGGCGCCGCTCGGCCGGGTCGGGATCCTCGAGCACCGGATTGGCGATGTGCCCCACATGGCGGACGCCGTCGTCGTCAGTGCAGTCGTAGACGAACAGGGAGGTATCGACGTCGATCTGGTTGGCGGCGAGCCCCACCCCCTCGGCGACGTACATCGAGGCGAACATGTCGTCGATGAGCGCGGCGAGTTCCGGTGTGCCGAACTCGGTGATCGGCTGGCAGGGCCGGTGCAGGATCGGCTCGCCGACAACGGTGATCCGCCGGGGGTTGCCACGCGCCGTCTCCGGGGGCAACACCGGATAGCTCTCGACGGGCTCCCCCAGCACACGGACCCGCGGGTCCGGATCCTGATCCGCGTGGTTGTGGCGGGTACGCGAGGCCATGGCGACCTTCTCCCTTCGTCCGACCGGACGTTCGCGCCGGCGGTCGGCACCGTGCGGCCGGGCCAGCTCGGACGCTCGGGTGGCGGTCGTCTCGGGCCGCCATCGATCCTGCGCCGTGCAGTGAGATGAGCCTATGAGCTTGGCAGAACACCGGAGGGCAGGTGCGACGGCCCGGGCTCCGTGCCGGCCCCACGCCCGCGCCCGCGGCCTCGGCGCAGCTGCGCCCACCAGGCCGCGAACTCCTGCTCGGCCCGGCGCTGCCGATCATCCCGGCACGGCGGGCACTGGGTGTCCTGCGCGGGACGCTGACCGCAGGTGGCACACATCGGCTTGGCCCGTGCCGACCCGGCGCCGCGCACCATCTCGGCGTGGGCCTCCTCCACCGTGCGCCGACAGTAGCAGTGCACCGAAAGAGACGTGCATGTCACCCAGGGAGAAAGATCACCCGATCCATGATGCTCCGACCACTCATGGTCGCAGATCGAGCACGTGGACACGGACGTATTCGAGCACACCAACTGATCCACAGCCATCGGTTGTCCACAGCCCTCGGACGTTGACCGTGGACGAGCACCCTGCCCGTCCACAGCCAGCCGTGCCGTGCTCAGGCGGCGAACGCCGCGTCTATCCGGCGCACGGTGCCCCTCGAGCGCAGGTGCAGGATCTCCAGATCGAGCCCCTCATCGCCCAGGACGACGAGCAGCCGCGCCACACCCACGGCGTAGACGACCGCATGGCCCTGCTGGCACCGGATGACCACCCCGTCCAGCGGACCGAGCCCGACCTCCTGGCCGGTCGATCTGCCAAGGCCCAGGGCGGCGGCCGCCATCGCGGCGATCACCTCGGGCCGGGTGCCCTCGGCGTCCGCGCAGAACAGCAGACCGTCGGCCGCGGCGACGACGGTGCCGGTCACACCGGGGACCTGCGCGCGCAGGCCGTGCAGTTCGGTCAGTACCGCGTCAGTGATCGTGATTGCGGTGATCATCGGGGCCTCCTTCCAGGCGTCCGTCGGCGACAGCCACGGACGGGCGGGTCACTCAGAGGTCGAGTGCACGGGCGATGAGCCGCAGACTGTGCCGGGCGAGCGCGAGATTCGCGCGGGACCGATCCAGCACCAGGTAGAGGAACAGCGGACTGTCCGCCCGCTCGAGCAACCGGACAAGGTGATACTGCCGGTCAAGGCTGACGAGGATGTCCTCGATCCCGTCCCGGACGCCCAGCACGTCCAGAGCGCGACGCATTGACCGCACCACCTCCGTGTTCCCGGCCGACGCCGTTTCCAGGTCGAACTCCCGGCCGCCGCCGGCGGAACCGAGCATCATTCCGCTCTCCGCGTCGACCAGTGAAACACCGACCGCGCCGTCCACCTGCATGGCTTCCTTGAGCGCGGTCTCAATGTCCATAACCGTGTTCTCCTCAACCCGATGACCGGAGGATGTAATTCCTTCGCCAGCTTTGGCGATAACATGGCACAGACCGCCGGCATATCGTGTGGACACAACGACCGTACCGTTGCCCGATCAGCCTGTCACACCAGGGATATCACCATGGACGATGAGACGGACACCATTCGGGGTTACATTTCCCCGACGAACGATCGACCCCGAACGGAGGTCATCGGCCTGCCGACCCGCCGACCCGTCCCGCTCCAGGCATCGGCTCCGGAACCCGGTCCGGCATCGGCATCGGCATCGGCATCGGGTCAGCGTTCGGGCGTCATCGGCGGCGCGGAGTGGTTGCTGACCGCCCTGGTCAGCGGCGCCGACGACGCGTTCACCGGCAGCCTGGACGTGCGCGGAGCCGCCAGCGGCCGGGTGACCTTCCAGGACGGGATGATCATCGACGCCGGCACGTCCGCGGCGCCGGGGGTGGAGTCGGTGCTCCTGCGCTCCGGACGGGTCACGGCGCAGCAGTGGAGCGCGGTGCACACCGCGGGGGCAGCGATCGGCCAGGTGCCCGCCCTACTGGTCGAACGTGGCCTGCTGGGGCGTGCGGGCGTACAGATCCTGGCCCGGATCACCGTGATGGACGCGCTGTTCGCCCTGGCCAGCTCCGCACCCACCGCGGTGGCCCGCCAGCCGGCGCGGCCCGGCGCCGTGGCCGTACCGGCGCTGCTGCCCGCGCGGCCGGGGATCGACGCCAGGTGGGCGGTACGTGAGACCGCCCGGCGGCTGGCCGTCGCCGACCAGTGGAGCACCCAGTTCGGTCTGACCGCGCGGTCCCGGCCACGGCCGGCGTCCGGTGCGGCCCGCATGCCGACAGCCGCACCGCAGGTCAGCCTGCTCGCATGGATGGACGGCCGGCGGACCGGTCGCGACCTCGCCTTCGCGCTGGGCCGCGGAATCTATCCCGTCCTGACCGATCTCGCATTTCTCATCCAGCGGGGCTGGATCGAGCTGGCACCCCCGCAGGGGCATCCCCCGGCGGACGTTCCCACGCGGATGGCCCGACCGCGCTCGACGCCCGTCGACCCCTCGGTGCCCCGCCCCTACGGTGACCGTTTCCACCGGGCGCCGGCCACGGCCGACACCGCGCTCTCGGATCGTGCCCCGAGACGCCGCTACGAAATTCTGGTCGACAGCCCGCTACCCCGCCCCCCGATTTCCACCGCGGCCAGAATCGCCGAACAGCGGCATCGGCCAGCCGTGGACATGTCGCACCGCCACGGCCAGGGGGAGGCCACCTGACCGCAGCGACCGAAACAGCACCTGTTTCCTACGGAGCCATGGCCAGCTGCTCAGGAACAACGGGCTCGTAGTTGGTGAACACAAGATCCCAGCTGTTTCGCTTGCTTGAAACCAGATTTATGTCTCGGCGGGTCGCGAGCCGCGCCTCGCAGAAGTGCGCACCAAAAAGTTCGCGGACGAACTCGGTGTCACTGTTGGTGAGGGTGACGAAAACCCCCCTCGAGTCGGCGCGACGCATGGCCGCACAGAGCCGCATGTGATCATCTTCGCCGAACTGGCCTGGCGTGTAGCGCTTGAAATCCGCCCACCCACCGAGCGGAACATAAGGTGGATCCAGGTAGACCCAGTCGCCCGGCTGCGCCTGATCGATGGCAGCCTCGAAGTCGGATTCGACTATCGTGGCGTCCGCGAGCGCCCTGGACGCACGCAGCAGGGTGTTCCGGTTGTAGTAGGGTCGATCATATGCCCCGTACGGAGTGTTGAATCCGCCGCTCCTGTTCACCCGCCACAGGCCGCGAAAGCTGGTCTTGTTGAGATAGATAACCCGCGCCGCCCGCTCGAGATCGGAAAGATCGGCAGGACTCCACCGCCGGACGCCATCAAAGTACTCCGGCGTGTTCGGCATCGTGTCAAGAAGATCCATAACGTCAAGCGGGTTCTCTTTGACCTGCTGGAAGCAGGCGACCAGCTCGCCGTTTGCGTCGCTCAGCGCGGAGCTCGTGGGTCGGAGCTCGAAATAGACGGCGGCGCTGCCCAGGAATGGTTCCCGATATGCGCCGGAGAAGTCGGGTGCGATTGCCACCAGAGTACTGGCGTAGCGCGTCTTGCCGCCCACCCATTTCAGGAACGAGCGCTCGCTCGGCGCGAGACTCATAGGCTGTAGACGCGTCGACCGCACGTCCAGCATGTTACCGGGCCTGTGGGAGAAGATCCGGTAGCAGTGGCCTTCGGAGAGCGCGTCCGGTCCGCACCGGTCTTCAAAGGTGCTGGTTCGGACAGCGGACGCCCTGGCTCGAAAGGCGCGCTCCGGCCGCGACTTCGATGTCGACCTGAGTCCCGAAAGTGAGCCGGTCTGATAGGTGCAGGGCATGTCCGGGCCTCGCCACGGCGCCTTGACGGGCCGCTTTCCTCGCTCGCGAACCCGGTGGGAACCGGCGACCTTCCGTGCTCGAGGACCACGAACCGACTCTTCTGGACCGCCCGGCGACAGGCTCGCGATCTGTCAGATTCCCTGCGGATGCCGGGAACAGCCCAGAAGCGGCAGCATCGCGGCGACCGGAGCGAGGGCCGGCCGGGCTGGACCCGCGGGGCGTACGGCTACGTGGCCGCGCGGATGGACACCAGGAGCACCAGGACGCGGCCGCGCGGAAGCGCCCTGGCGTACGCGCTCCTGGCGGCCTCTACCC
Source organism: Frankia umida (assembly GCF_023242945.1). Classification (NCBI taxonomy): domain Bacteria; kingdom Bacillati; phylum Actinomycetota; class Actinomycetes; order Frankiales; family Frankiaceae; genus Frankia; species Frankia umida. Next base: position 161,417 of record NZ_JALKFT010000003.1, on the reverse strand, counting down.
GTCGTCTGGGATCGCCGGCTCGGCACCGCCCAGCGCGGGCCTGGCGCCACCTGACCGGACGGGCCTGGCGGGCGGTGTGGGAGAGGAGCAGCCCGGTGTTCCTGGCCCCCGTCGAGAGCGAGCGGTGCGCCTGCGGCGCTCTCGTGCTGATCGCGCGGCGGGCCGGGGGAGAATCATGCTGCGAGCGCACCAAAAACGCACGTCGTGCGTTCGAGGATCTCACGATGATCGATCAGACAGGTGATCGGTGCGGGTGCGAAAAGTGTGGACCTAGGTGGACTTGAACCACCGGCCTCTTCCTTATCAGGGAAGCGCTCTAACCGACTGAGCTATAGGTCCGGACAACGACTGCAACCATACAGGACGGCGGCGCCGGGGTGGGTACCGGCGCCGCCCCGATCGCGCTACTGGTCGCTGAGGGTCACTTCGATGCCGCCGATCATCTCGGCGCAGAGGTTGTAGAGCAGGGCACCGAGGGTGGTCAGGGCGGTCATCAGGATCACGTTGATCGCGCCGATGAGCAGGCTGATCTCCATGGCCCGACCGAACGACAGCCAGCCCCGCACGTCACCCGCGCTGCTGTCGGTGAGGGTGTCGGCCGCGTCGGTGACGCTGTCGAACACGCCGATCGAGTTCAGGACGAACCAGAGCACCGCGACGGCGACGAGCAGGACGACGAAGACACACAGCGAGAAGGCGAAGCTCAGCCGGGTCACCGTGATCGGGTTGACCTTGGACAGGCGCAGCTTCGCGCGTCGGCCGGCGCCCGGTGGGCGGGAGCCGCCACCGGAACCGCCTCCGGTGGGCCTGGTGCCCTCGCCGCCGCGAGCAGCACTGCCCGGTCGGTCCCCGGGGGCGGTGTCGAACTGGCGGGCCAGCGCGTCGGGGGAGGTCCCGGTCATCGGACGGCCGGGACCGGCGGTGCCGGTGCGGGTGCCAGCGGCCGGGGTGCTCGCTGGTGCGGGGCCAGCGGTGGCCGCGGGGCCCGCACCGGTGCCTGGTCGTCCGTGCACGGTCGTCGCGGCGGATGCGGCGGGCGTCGCGGCCTGCACACGCGGCGGTGCGGCCGGCCGGACACCGTCAGGAGCGGCCCCGCGCGGCGGCGTGGCGCGGGTGCTGTCGGGCTTCGTGGCACGGCTCCTCGTCGTGGATGGCGGGCGGACCAGGGACATCGTGTCGTTGTCCCTGGTCCGTTCGGCCGGGGGCTCGGTACGGGCACTGGGCAGGCCCGCGGTGGACCGGTCGATGCCGCCAGCGGGCGTCGACGCGGGGGACCTCGCGGGCGACGATACGGCGCCCGCCTCGAGTTTGCGGGTTGCCGAGGCCGAGGCCGCCCCCGAACTCACCCTGCCCGCGGATGACGTGCCCGCGGACGAGCTTCCCGGCGACGACGTGCCTGGTGACGACGTTCCCGCACCCGCTCCTCTCGCGCCAGAGGCCCGAGCGGGCGGTGACTGGCGGGTGGTCGCCGCCGCGCTGGCGTTCGGCGGCTCCGCCTCGCCCCGGCTCGGGTTGCTCGCCCATGAACCGCCCTGGTCTCCCAGGCTGTCGGAGTCGTCCGTCGCCGACCGTCCCGACCGCTGGAAGAACGGGCTCGCGCTGGCTGACTCCGCCGCGCGGGACACACCGGTTCGACCGGAGTCACCGTTACCGGCGCCCCCAGTGCTCCCGTGGCCCCCCTCGCCCCCAGGACCCCCGGCGCCGCCGGTGTCCGTGTCCCCGGAACGAGCGGGGCCCTCGGAACGAGCGGTTCGGCTGGAGCCCTCGGCGCCGGTGCCTCTCGCCAGGCCGCCCGATGACGGTCCCGAGTCACCCGTCACAGGCATCACCATCGTCTCGCCGTCCCCGTCAGCCGTCCCACCACCACCGGACGCACCGCTACTGACGGACGCACCGCCACCGGCGGACGACCGGCCGCCGGACGCGCCACGACCGGGGCCCACATCCTTCGAACCCGCACGATCCGAACCAGCACGTTCCGAACCAGCACGTTCCGGATCGGCGTGATCGGAACCAGCACGATCGGAGCCGGCGGAGGCAGCGCCGCGCTGGGCGCCCGGCCGGTCAGGCCGGTCATCCTGACTGTCGCTCACGGACCACTCCCGGTTCGCTTCCGGGCGACGCACGCCGCTCGTGCGCCCGCCCCTGCCACGCGACCGCATCGCGCGGTGCCACCTGGACGCGCTGCCGGGGCCGGCACCGCGACGCGGACGGCCGCCGCCCGGCGTCGAGCTCCACGGTCCGGGACTCAGCCGTCCTGGGCCGGGGAACCGTCGCTGGCGTCGGTGTCCTCCACATCAGCATTACGCGCCACCCCGACGACCTGCACACCGGATTCCAGATCGATGAGGCGCACGCCCATCGTCTGGCGCTGCGCTCGGCGGACGTCCTGGGCAACAGTGCGCAACACACCTCCGTTGGACGCGATCGCGTAGAGCTGGTCGTCCGGTTCGACGACCAGCGCACCGACGAGCCCGCCGCGGGTCGAGACGATCTTAGCGGTGAGCACACCCTTGCCACCGCGGCCCTGCACCGGATACTCCGCCAGCGGCGTCCGCTTGGCGTAGCCGCCGGAGGTCGCGACCAACAGGTCGGCGGTGCTGTCGGGGACGACGACGTCCATGGACAGCAGTTCGTCCTCGGCGTCGAAGCGCATGCCGATCACACCGGAGGTGGCCCGGCCCATCGGGCGAAGCTGGTCGTCGTCGGCGTGGAAGCGGATCGACTGGGCGTTGCGGCTGACCAGGAGCAGGTCGTCGCCGGGGGCGACCAGGCGGGCGGCGATCAGCTCGTCGTCGTCGCGCAGGTTGATCGCCACCAGGCCGCCGGCCCGGTTGGAGTCGAAATCGCGCAGCGAGGTCTTCTTGCACAGGCCACGCTTGGTGGCGAGCACCAGGTACGGCGACACCTCGTAGTCCTGCAGAGCGATGACCTCGGCGATCCGCTCGTCCTGGCCGAAGGCGAGGATGTTCGCGACGTGCTGCCCCTTGGCCGAGCGGGCCTGCTCGGGCAGTTCGTGCGCCTTCGCCCGGTACACCCGTCCCTTGTTCGTGAAGAACAACAGCCAGTGATGGGTGGTGGTGACGAAGAAGTGCTCGACGATGTCGTCCTCGCGCAGCGCCGCGCCCTGCACGCCCTTGCCGCCGCGACGCTGCGAGCGGTAGAGGTCGGTCTTGGTGCGCTTGGCGTAGCCGCCGCGGGTGACGGTGACGACGACATCCTCGCGGGCGATCAGGTCCTCGATGGACATGTCGCCCTCGAACGGCACCAGCCGGGTGCGTCGCTCGTCGCCGAACTTCTCGACGACCTCGGCGAGCTCCTCGCCGATGATCTCCCGTTGGCGGGACGGTGAGGCGAGGATCGCCTCCAGCTCGGAGATCCGGGCCCGCAGCTCCGCGGCCTCGTCGATGATCCGCTGGCGCTCGAGGGCGGCCAGGCGGCGCAGCTGCATGTCCAGGATCGCGGTCGCCTGGATCTCCGAGAGCGTGAAGCGCTGCATCAGCTGGCCGCGGGCGGCTTCCGCCGACTCGGCGTTGCGGATGAGGCTGATCACCTCGTCCAGATGGTCGAGCGCGATCAGCAGACCGTCCAGGACGTGCAGCCGCTCGCGGGCCTTGCGCAACTGGTAACGGGTGCGTCGGACGATGACGTCGACCTGGTGCTCGACGTAGTAGCGGATCATCTGGTCGAGGCGTAGCGTGCGCGGCACCCCGTCGACGATCGCCAGCATGTTGACGCCGAAGGTGTCCTGCAGCTGGGTGTGCTTGTACAGGTTGTTCAGCACGACCTTGGCGACGGCGTCCCGCTTGAGGTCGATGACCAGGCGCTGACCGATACGGGCCGAGGTCTCGTCGCGGACGTCCGAGATACCGGTGACCTTGTTGTCACGGACCAGTTCGGCGATCTTCTCGGCGAGGTTGTCCGGGTTCACCTGGTAGGGCAGCTCGGTGACGACGAGCTGGGTGCGGCTCTTGTTCTCCTCGACGTTGACGACCGCCCGCATCCGGATGCTGCCGCGACCGGTCCGGTAGGCGTCCTCGATGCCGCTGCGCCCGACGATCAGGCCGGACGTGGGGAAGTCCGGGCCCTTGACCAGGCCGAGCAGCGCCTCGAGCAGTTCCTCGTCGGTCGCGTCGGGGTGGTCGAGCGCCCACTGCACACCGGCGGCGACCTCACGCAGGTTGTGCGGCGGGATGTTCGTCGCCATCCCGACCGCGATGCCGCCGGCCCCGTTGACCAGCAGGTTCGGGAACCGGCTGGGCAGGACCAGGGGCTCCTGCGAACGGCCGTCGTAGTTCGGCGCGAAGTCGACGGTCTCCTGGTCGATGTCGCGCAGCATCTCCATGGCCAGCGCGGCCATCCGGGCCTCGGTGTACCGCATGGCCGCGGGCGGGTCGTTGCCCGGCGAACCGAAGTTGCCGTTGCCGTCGACCAGCGGATACCGCAGCGACCAGCTCTGCGCGAGCCGGACGAGGGTGTCGTAGATCGCCGTGTCGCCGTGGGGGTGGTAGTTACCCATGACGTCCCCGACGACACGGGAACACTTGAAGTACCCGCGGTCAGGGCGGTAGCCGCCGTCGTACATGGCATACAGCACCCGACGGTGGACGGGCTTGAGCCCGTCCCGTACCTCGGGCAGCGCGCGTCCGACGATGACCGACATGGCGTAGTCGAGATACGACCGCTGCATCTCGACTTCGATACCGATGGGTTCGATGCGGTCAGCGGGGGGTGGCGGCAGGACGTCGACCACGGGGTCCTTCCAGGGCAAGAGGGATCAGTCGTCAGGGGGACAGGCAGCCGTCCCGGGGTGCGCTGGCTCAGATGTCCAGGAAACGCACGTCCTTGGCGTTGCGCTGGATGAAGCTGCGACGAGCGTCGACATCCTCGCCCATGAGCACGGAGAACAGTTCGTCGGCGACGGCCGCGTCGTCCAGGGTGACCTGCAGCAGGATGCGCCGGTCCGGGTCCATGGTGGTGTCCCACAGCTCGGTCGCGTTCATCTCGCCGAGACCCTTGAACCGCTGGATGGCGTCCTTGGGCAGTTTGCGCCCGGCTTCCACCCCGCGCTGGAGCAGACCGTCGCGCTCGCGGTCGGAGTAGGCGTACTCCCAGTCCTCCCGACCCCACTTGATCTTGTAGAGGGGGGGTTGGGCCAGGAAGACGTGACCGGCCTCGACCAGCGGACGCATGAACCGGAACAGCAGAGTGAGCAGCAGCGTGCGGATGTGCTGACCGTCGACATCGGCGTCGGCCATCAGCACGATCTTGTGGTAGCGCAGCTTGGCGATGTCGAAGTCGTCGTGGATGCCGGTGCCCAGCGCCTGGATCAGGGCCTGGACCTCGGTGTTCTTCAGGACCCGGTCGATGCGGGCCTTCTCCACGTTGAGGATCTTCCCGCGCAGCGGCAGGATCGCCTGGAACTTGGAGTCCCGACCACCCTTGGCCGAGCCACCCGCCGAGTCACCCTCGACGATGTACAGCTCGCAGCGCTCCGGGTCGGTGTACTGGCAGTCCGACAGCTTGCCGGGCAGCCCCGTGCCACCGAGCAGACCCTTGCGCCGGGTGAGGTCCCGGGCCTGGCGGGCGGCGATCCGGGCCCGCTGCGCGTCGAGGGACTTGCTGACGATCGCCCGCGCCTCGGTCCGGTTCACCTCGAACCAGTCCTTGAGCGCCGAGTAGCACATCTCCTGGACGAACTTCTTCGCCTCGGTGTTGCCGAGCTTGGTCTTCGTCTGCCCCTCGAACTGGGGCTGGGCGAGCTTCACCGAGATGATCGCCGTCAGGCCCTCGCGGATGTCGTCACCCGAGAGCCGCTCGTCGCCGCCACGGGCCCCGGCCTTGACCGGCTTGAGCAGGTTCTGATCCTTGGCGTAGGCGTTGACGGCGCTGGTCAGCGCGGCGCGGAAGCCCTCCTCGTGGGTGCCGCCCTCGTGCGTGTTGATCGTGTTCGCGAAGGTGTAGACCGACTCGGAGTAGCCGGCGTTCCACTGCATCGCGAGCTCGGCCTCGATGCCCGTGCCCTTGGACTCCAGCGAGATCACGCTGCGGTGGATCGCGTCCTTGGTGGCGTTGAGGTGGACGACGAAGTCGACCAGGCCGTTCTCGTAGCGGTAGGTGGACTGGAGCTCCTCCTCGCCGCGCTGGTCGATCAGCGTGATCGACAGGCTCTTGTTGAGGAAGGCCATCTCCTGGAGCCGCCGGGAGAGCGTCTCGTACTTGTACTCGGTGGTCTCGAAGATCTCCGGGTCCGCCCAGAACGTGACGGACGTGCCGGTCTTCTTCGACGGACCGGTCTTGACCAGCGGCTTCGCCGGACGGCTGGCCACATACGGCTGGAACCAGACGTGCCCGTCCACCTGGATCTCGACGTCGAGCCGGGTGGACAGGGCGTTCACGACGCTGACACCGACGCCGTGCAGACCACCGGAGACCGCGTAGGACTGGCCGTCGAACTTGCCTCCCGCGTGCAGGGTGGTCAGCACCAGTTCGACCGTCGGCACCTTCTTCACCGGATGCATGCCGACCGGGATGCCACGGCCGTTGTCGACCACGCGGACGCCGCCGTCGGCCAGCAGGGTCACGGAGATCGTGTCGCAGTAACCGGCGAGCGCCTCGTCCACCGCGTTGTCGACCACCTCGTAGACGAGATGGTGCAGGCCGCGCTCCCCGGTGGAGCCGATGTACATGCCCGGACGCTTGCGGACCGCGTCGAGACCTTCGAGAACCTTGATCGAACTAGCGTCGTAGGCCACGCTGCGGGTCCCCTCGTTCTGGGCGGAAGTATCCACCAGTCTACCTCGCGACCCGTTATGGCGGACGCAGGGTGACCCCTGACGCCGGCACAGCGCCCCGAGCAAGGGGATGGTGAACTCCCCTACCCGACCGACGTCGTTCGGGCTTCCACGCCGTCACGAGGCCAGCCGACGCCCGATCGACGAGCGACTGGACGAGATCAACCGTAGGTGTCCCGGGGACCACGCCCGCCGGTCCGGATCGACCCGTGACGCCAGGACGGCGCCGTCGGCCCACGCACCGTGATCCGTTGGACGACCCGAGGGCCGAGCTCGCGGTGCAGGATCACGAGGATCTGCGGCGCCAGCATCCGCATCTGGGTGGCCCAGGCCGTCGACTCGGCGACCAGCTCCAACTGGCCATCACGCAGGGACACCGGGGTGCAGCGTTCGGCGATGTCCGGCCCCACGATGACGTCCCAGCGGCTGAGCACACTCGCGTCCGCCGCCTGCTCCCGCCAGCCACGCGAGGCGAGCAGCCGGCCGATCGCGGACCCGAACGCCAACGGCTCCCGCCACTGCCGCCCCGGCCGAGCGATCCCCGGCAGCTGCGGCAGCCGGGGCGGCTGGCCGTCGTCGTCCGCTCGACGCCGCCCACCGACACCGCCGCTGCCGCCGCCTTGGAACCGGCCTCCCGAGCCACCGGGGAACGCCACGCCCGCCACGCCCGCCACGCCCGCCACGCCGCCGGCAGGGTGGTCACCGCCGCCCGCGTCACGGTCCTGGCCCGCCTGGCCACCACCGGCTCCGGACCGGTTCGGGTCCGGCGTCGGACGTCGGCCCCGGGCTCGATCCCGCGCGTCCTGCTTCGCCTGGGCGAGCACCTGCCGGGCGAGATCCGCCCCGCGCGCGGCGGCCGCCGCGGCCGCCGCCGGGGACACCTCGGGCGGGTCGGGTGGGTCAGCCGGCATGGCGCACCTGCGCGTCCAGAACCGTGTAGCGGGTACCGGCCAGTTCGACGGGCACGTCCTCCGCCACCGCGGCCGTCACCAGCACCTGTTCGGCGGAGGAGACCAGTTCGGCGAGCCGGGCCCGGCGGCGGGCGTCCAACTCGGCGAAGACGTCGTCGAGCAGCAGGACCGGTTCGCGGTCATCGGCTCGCAGCAGTTCGAACGAGGCGAGCCGCAGCGCCAACGCCAGCGACCACGACTCACCATGGCTCGCGTAGCCGCGGGCGGGCCGGTCATTGATCGACAGCGCCAGATCGTCGCGGTGCGGTCCGACCAGGGTCATCCCGCGCTCGATCTCCCGGGAGCGGGCCGCGGCCAGAGCCTCGTGGATGGCCTGCGCCAGCCGAGCCCGGTCGCCACCGGCGGAACCGACCGTGGACGCGTCATCGCCGGGTGAGAGGGCGGCGCGGTAGTCGATGGAACTGGTGTACTCCAACGCGATCGGGACCTCGGCGCCGGCGACCGACCGGTAGGCGGTGGCCACCGCCGGCCGCAGCGCCTCGACCAGCGCCAGCCGGGCGGCGAGCACCTCGGCGCCGTGCGTGGCCAGGTAGCCGTCCCAGACGTCCAGGGTGCGCAGGTCACCCCGACCGCCGGAACGTCGGGCCGCGCCGGCCGTGCGCAGCAGCGTCGAACGTTGCCGGACCACCCGGTCGTAGTCGGCGAGCACCGCGGCCAGCCGCGGCGTGCGGGCGACCAGCAGTTCGTCGAGGAACTGCCGCCGTCCAGCCGGGTCACCCTTGACCAGCGCGAGATCCTCGGGTGCGAACAGGACCGTGCACAGCAGGCCCAGCACGTCGCGCGCCCGGGACACCGGTGCCCGGTTCAGCCTTGCCCGGTTCGCCCGTCCTGGGACGATCTCCAGCTCGACCAGCGCCGCCCGGTCGCCGCGCACGATCCGTGCCCGCACCACCGCCCGTGACGCACCGTCACGCACCAGGGCGGCATCGGCGGACACCCGATGGCTGGCCAGCGTCGCGACATAGCCGATCGCCTCGAGCAGGTTCGTCTTGCCCTGGCCGTTGCTGCCCACGAACGTGACAACCCCGGGACCCAGCGTCAGCTCCAGCGACGGGTACGACCGGAAATCGACGAGGGACAGATGGGTGAGATGCACGTCATCCGTTCAACCGGATCGGCATCAGCAGGTACCGGTAGTCGGGTAGTTCGCCGTTGTCGTCGGCGGCCAGCTTGCCCGTGAGGATCGCCGGCTTGCTCGCCGCGACAGTGGGATCGTCGGCGCTGGCGAAGCCGATCCGCACCACGTCGGACTCCAGGGCACCCAGCGCGTCCAGCAGGTACGACGGGTTGAACGCGACGGAGAGCTCCGGACCGTCGTAGCTGACCGGCAGTGTCTCGGTGGCCTGCGCCTCACCGCCGGTGCCGGCCTCGAGCACCAGGTGATCCGGGGAGAACGACAGCTGCACCGGTGCCGTCTTCGCCGCGACCAACGCCACCCGTCGGACGGCCTCCTGCAACGAGGCGATCTCCAGCTGGGCGATCAGCGGTGAACTGTCCGGCAGCAGCTTGCGAAACGGCGGGAACTGACCTTCGAGCAGCCGGGTGGTGGTCTGCCGGGTCGAACCCGCGAAGCCGGCCAGTGTCTCCCCGGACGGCCCGGCGCCCAGCGAGATGGACACCTCGACACCCGACCCGGACAGCGACTTGGCCGTGTCCAGCAGGGTGCGGGCCGGCACCAGCGCGACCGTGGCCGGGGCGCCGGCGAACTCGCTGGCCTCACCGGCGGGACGCCACTTCAGCGTGCGCACGGCGAGGCGGTAGCGGTCGGTCGCGGCCAGGGTGAGGGAGTCGCCCTCGATCTCGATCCGCACACCGGTCAGGACCGGGAGGGTGTCGTCACGGCCGGCGGCGATCGCCACCTGCGCGACGGCAGCGGCGAAGGCGGAGCCCTCGATGTGCCCGGTGACCGGGGGCATCGCCGGCAGCGTCGGGTAGTCGTCCACCGGGAGCATCGGCAGCGCGAACCGGGCGTTCCCACAGATCAGGACGAGCCTGGTGCCATCGACGGACAGGTCGACCGGAGCGGCGGGGAGAGCTCGGGTGATCTCGGCCAGCAGCTTGCCGTTGACGAGGCCCCGGCCCTCCTCCTCGACGGTGGCGTGCACCGTGCTCTGGGCGGCGACCTCGTAGTCGTAGGCCGCGACCTTGAGCAGCGGGCCGGTGGCGTCGAGCAGGAGTCCCGACAGCACCTGCAGCTGGGTGGTCGGCCGGCTCGGCAGCGTGCGGGCGGTCCAGGCGACCGCCTCGGTGAATTCGTCCCGTTCCACCCGGAACTTCATGGTTAGCCCCTCCTGTCGTTCCCACCGGCTCGTTCTCACCGGCGTTCGGAGTCGTTCCGTTGGGAACACCGATCAGCATCCCAGAGTGCCAGGCGCCACCGACGGGCGGCTGGCCCCAGCCCCAGCCGCTGGCAGGAGCCCGCGACAGCGGACGGCCGATCTTCCTCCGGCGGCCTGATCGCGCCTTTGCTTCCTGATCAGAAGAAGCTTGATCGTCCAGCGATTCGATCATGATCGTTTCGGATTCGCGATCTTGAAGCGAGTTTTCCACATCCCCTAGTACTTGCAGTTCTTGATTTTTAAATTTGAGATCTTAAGAGCCGTCGTAGTAGGGGGTGTGGAAACTGGGGATAACTCGAGTTTTCGCAGGTCAGAGGCCCAGTAGGCCGGTGCAAAACCTGTGGGGGCCGCTGTGGATCGGCGCAGGAGATATCCACAGGCCGGAATCGTGTCCACAGGGACCACACTGTCCCTCCACACTGGATCCCCGAGTTATCCACAGTCTGTCCACGGCCGCTTCCACCGATTTAATCGCTTACTATCCACAACTTTTTCCACAAGCTGTGGGTGGACCACGCCGTGTTCCCACCGCATCCATCGGGCCGGCCGGCCCACGCCGGGCCCACGCCAGGCCATCACCGCGAGGCGCCCACCGCCGGACCACAGCCACCCCTCGCCAGCCGGCTCCCGTCCTCATCCCCCGTCGGTGTCGGGTGATCCCTGGAGCGGGCCTGGCCGCGGGCCGGTGGCAGGCGAGGACGCCGTCCGCCCCTAGGCAGCCGATCTTCTTCTCGCGATCGAGCCCGGCGTCGACCCGCGGGAGATCCAGCCACTCGTCGTGGGACCCGCTGCCCTGTTTCTCCGATCGGGCGCGTTCCCACGACCATGGCCACGTTCTGCGGCGCTTTTACCGGGGGCACGGCAACGCAGGACGCACACGGGCCACCGTGGAGGTGTTCGTTTCCGACCGACCCTCGACGGAGACCCGTGTGGCGGAGCCTGGCTCGGGGCCGGCCATGGAGCTGAAAGCCGCATCAGCCACCGGAGGGCTGCGAGCCCGTCAGACATGCGGGCAGCCGACAAAGGCCCTGCCGCCGTCGACCTGGAACACCCCGGGGACCCGTGGGTGGAATCAGGGCGGGAACCCGCGGGTGGAATCAGAACAGGCCCGCAGCAGGAATCAGAGCGGACTGGTGGCTGGGATCAGAGCTGGCCGGCGGTTGGAACCCGCATGGCGGCCGGCGAGCGGATCAGGGCTGGCGGGCCTGTAGACGGATACGGTTGGTCAGCTCGGTGACCTGGTTGTAGATGGCCCGCCGCTCGGCCATAAGGCCGCGGATCTTGCGATCGGCGTGCATCACCGTGGTGTGGTCACGGCCACCGAAATGCTGACCGATCTTGGGTAGGGAGAGGTCGGTGAGCTCGCGGCACAGGTACATGGCGATCTGCCGGGCGGTGACCAGGACACGGCTGCGGGAGGTGCCGCACAGGTCGTCCATGGAGACACCGAAATAGGCGGCCGTCGCGTTCATGATTTCGACGGCGGTGATGTCGGGGTTGCCGGCGTCAGGAATCAGGTCACGCAGAACGATCTCCGCGAGGGTGCGGTCGACCTGGGACTTGTTCAGGCTGGCGAACGCCGCGACCCGGATCAGCGCGCCCTCGAGCTCGCGGATGTTGCGCTCGATGTGGGTGGCGATGTACTCGAGGACGTCCGGCGGCACGGGAAGACGTTCGGTGGCAGCCTTTTTCGACAGGATCGCGATGCGGGTCTCGAGGTCGGGCGGGGTGATGTCGGTCATCAGGCCCCACTCGAAACGGCTGCGCAGCCGGTCCTCGAGGGCGGAGAGCTGCTTGGGGGAACGGTCGGAGCTGATGACGATCTGCTTCTCGCCGTCGTGCAGGACGTTGAAGGTGTGGAAGAACTCCTCCTGCGTCCGCTCCTTGTTCTCCAGGAACTGGATGTCATCGACGAGGAGAACGTCGACGTCACGGTAGCGGCGCTGGAATGCCTGCTGACGGTCGTCCCGAATCGAGTTGATGAAGTCGTTGGTGAACTCCTCCGAGCTCACGTACTTTACTCGGGTGTTCGGGTACAGCTTCAGGGCGTAATGGCCGATCGCGTGCAGCAGATGTGTCTTTCCGAGACCGGAGTCGCCATAGATGAAAAGCGGGTTGTATGCCTTGGCCGGCGCCTCGGCGACGGCGACCGCGGCGGCATGGGGAAAACGATTGCTGTCACCGATGACGAACGTCTCGAAAATGTAGCGTGGGTTGAGTCGGGCCTGAGCCGGCTCGGCCTCCGTGGCGGGCGAGGGAGCCTCTCGGCCAAGGCCCGCACCCACGCGCATCGCGGGCATGCTCTCGGCCCGCGCATCGGTACCGCGGGAGTCCGTACCGCGGGCGTCGGCCCCGGGAAAATCGGTGCCGCGGGCGTCCGTGCCGAAATAGCCCGTGCTGTGGGCGTCGGCCCCGCGGGCGTCCGCCGGCAGCGGATCGGCGCCGGCCGCCTCGGGGAAGGGCAGCTCGCCGTTGACCGGTGTGCTGCCTCTCGCGCCACCAGCGCCAGCGCCCTGGTTGCCACCGGAGGCCGGGAACGAGTCGCTCGCTCCGATCCCGCCGGGACTCACCGACGGGTCGGCGGCGCCAGGCCCGCCGGGGCGCACGATCCGGATCGGTCCGCTCATCGGTTCCGGATCGGGCAGGTGCTCGACCGTGACCGCGACCCTGATGTCACGTCCATAGGCTGTGGACAGGGCTGTGGACAGGAACGGGCGCAGCCGGGAGTCGAGCAGCTCCTTGGTGAACTCGTTCGGAGCGGCCAGCAGAGCCGTGTCCTGCACGAGGCCGAGCGGGCGGGTGAGGCGCAGCCAGGCCCGCTGCTGGGCGGACAGCGTGCCGTCCGCGACGCCGGAGACCGCCTGGCGCCAGACCGCGGCCAGATCCGGGTCACCCGCCGGCTCGTCCCCGAACGGCAGACCGGCGACGGAGTCGGCGCGGGAGTTGGACACGGGGGCTCCTCGGGCAGTTCGGTACGGTTGCGGGCGATACGGTCCCACGTGTGGGTGGGTTGGTCGGGCCGGCGGCTGTGGTCCTGGTCCGGTGGTGGCCGAGCGGCTTCATCCCGATGGTTCTCCACATCGTCGTCCACAACCTGTGCATGGCCGCGGTGGGGCACCCGGCGTGGCGCCGGCTGCCGGCATCGGGTGGGTCCCGGCGCTAGCGGGCCGGCCCTCGGCCGCGGCGCCGCGCTGTGCTGGCGTTCGCCCTCTCCACAGGCGTTTCCACAGGTCAGGATGCCCGGCTCGCCGCCGGAGACGACCAGCACGAACCGAGCTGGTGTGGTCTGGCGCACGCCGACGAGTGTCCTGTCGTCTCTGGATCGTAAGGCGCGGGCTCACCCGCCGTGTCGGGGCCGTCGGTATGGCGACGAATGTGCGCCGGTCCGGGCACCGCCCGACCCCGGGTAGCGCCGCGATGGCCCGCCGATCGGGGCGGCCACCGGGCCGGCGTGGGCGCGGGCATGTGTACGCTAGGTCGAACCGCGGTGTTAGACCGCTTCGTTTGTCGTGGGATGTGCCAGCGCGGCCGTGTGGAGTGGGGGCCGTGTGCAGCGGTCCGCCCCTCGGCCGCGAAGATCACCGCCCGCGTCCACCCTGCAGACGGAGTTCTCACGTGAGCAAGCGCACCTTCCAGCCGAACAACCGCCGGCGGGCCCGCACGCACGGGTTCCGTCTGCGGATGCGGACCCGCGCCGGTCGCTCGATCCTCTCCTCGCGTCGACGCAAGGGCCGCAGCGAACTCTCCGCCTGACGGCGGGTTCCTGTCGCAGCGCGACCGATCATGCTTCCCGTGGGTTCCCGCGTCCGGTCCAGGGCCGATCACGCCCTGGTCGGCTCCGCGGGCCGACGGGCACGCTCCGGTCCACTGGTTGTCCACAGCGTGTGGACGGCCAGTGGAGAGCCGGCGCGAGCCGGATTCGTCGTCGGTCGTCGGGTGGGCAAGGCAGTCGTGCGCAACCAGGTGCGTCGCCGGCTGCGCGAACAGATGCGTACCCGACTTCGGTCGCTGCCGCCTGGCAGCATGATCGTCGTGCGCGCCCTTCCCGATGCCGCCACGGCCAGCTCCGACCGTCTCGGTCAGGCGCTGGACGACGCGCTCGCCCGGGCCGCACGCTCCATGGCCGGTCCCCGGCCGCCCGCCACCGGTGGAGATACCCGGTGACGGCGTGGCCGGTCGCCGCCATGGTGATCGCCGGGCTGATGGCCGCTGATCTGCTGCTGGCCAGTGCTCCGGTCGAGCGCAGGCTGCCCCGGTTGGCCCGAACGCCTGCCGGTGCGGTGCGCGGGCCGCTCGCGTGGACGCTTGGCTGGCTCGTCCGGTTCTACCGCGCGGCCTGGTCGGCGCGTAACGCCGGGATGTGTCGCTTCGAGCCGTCGTGCAGCGCCTATGCGCTCGCGGCCGTGCGTCGCCACGGTGGAGTGCGCGGCGGCCTGCTCGCCTGCGCCCGCCTGCTGCGGTGCCAGCCGTTGTCCGCCGGTGGTTACGACCCGGTTCCCGGTGCCGCGCAGGAGTCCGGCGGCGAGCGCGGAGTGCCTGGTGACCGGCCGGTGGGAACCATCGGGAGGTCGCGGCTCGTTCGCGACCCCAGGAGGGTTGAACCCGTATGTGCGCTCGGTAACCGGGCGTGCCGTCCCGCGGGTGTGGACACCCGCCGAATGCGGGGACGCGGGCCGAGATCGTCAGTTCCGGTCGCGGACCGTGGGCGTGAGGAGTAGGAACGTTGCTGGACCCCCTTTACCATCTTGCCGCGAACGCGATTGTCTTCTTCCACAAGGGTTTTGGCCCGATCCTCGGCGAGAACAACTTCTTCGCCTGGGCCTTCTCGGTCGTCCTGCTGGTCGTCTGCGTGCGGCTGCTGATCTTCCCGCTGTTCGTCAAGCAGGTGAAGTCACAGCGCACGATGCAGATGATGCAGCCCCGGATCAAGGAGATCCGGGAGAAGTACGGGCACGACAAGCCGCGCATGCAGCAGGAGATCATGGCGCTGCAGCGGGAGCACGGCAATCCGCTGCTCGGCTGTCTGCCGATCGTGTTGCAGATCCCGCTGTTCATCGCGCTGTTCCACGTCTTCACCCACCTGGCACCGGTCGACGGGCAGTGGCGGCCGCGAGTCGGCCTGTCCGCGGACCAGGTGGAGCAGATCGCCTCGGCCAAGATCGGTGGGATCTCGCTTGCGAGCTCCTTCAACTCGGACTCCAAGCTGGTGGATCTGCTCCACATCAACACCACCAACGTCAGGGTGCTCGCGGTCATCCTGATCGTGCTGATGGGTCTCACGACCTACATGACCCAGCGGCAGATCATGGCCCGCAACGGCCCGGTCGACCCGCAGCAGGCCCTGGTCCAGAAGGTCCTGCTGTACGGCTCGCCGATCATGCTGGCGGTGTTCGGTTTCCGGTTCCCGATCGCCGTGCTGCTCTACTGGTTGACCACGAACCTGTGGAGCATGGGGCAGCAGTTCTTCGTTATCAAGAAGATGCCGCCGATCAAGCCGCTGTCCGCGAGTGGCCGTCCGGCCGGGGCTCGTCCGTCCACCGACGGCACGGCAGTCGCTGCGGCCCGGCCCGCACCCGGCGTGCGCGCCGGCGCCAAGTCGAAGAACCGGCCCAGGCCCGCGGCCGCCACGGCACCCAGCCTGACCAAGGGTTCCGCGGAGACGACCAGCGCGGCGGCGAAGTCGTCCACGGCCCCTCCCGGCACCCGTTCACGCAGCGGCGCGGCCCGTGCGGCGAAGAAACCGACCGAGGCGACAGCCGGTCCCTCCGGTTCGCCGGGCTCTGCCAGCGCGGCCAGTTCCGCCGGCACGGGCACGGCAGCGGACGGCGGTTCGCAGCCGGCCGGCCAACCGAGTACAGGTGCGGGTTCGAGCACGTCAGCGGACAGCACCAGCCGCACCGCGTCGGTGCCCGCCGGTGTCCGCCGGCAGGTCGGTGGATCCCGCCCGGCCAAAAAGCAGCGTGGCAAGGGCAAACGGCCCGGCGGACGCCGTTGACCGTCGCTCCGTCCGGCCGCACGGTTGATTCGTGACCGGGAAAGGTCGGCCGGCCACCGGGAAGACCCCCACCGGCGACCCCGATGATGTCTCCGGGCGGGGGCATCCCGTAATCTCGGCTCCGCCGCCCCCCGTTCCCCTGGAGAAGCACTGATGACCGGTTCGGCACCCGACCTGGCTGTGGATGGAGCCGAGGTCACCGACGAGCAAACCGCCTCCGAGGCGGAAGCCTCCCCGCAGAAGCGACGCCTCGCGGACCTCGAGCAGGAAGGCGAGATCGCCGCGGACTACATCGAGGGCCTGCTGGACATCGTCGACATGGACGGCGACCTCGACCTGGACGTCGAGAGCGGCCGGGCAGTGGTGGCCGTGGTCGGTGACGGGCTGGACAAGCTGATCGGGACGGGCGGGGAGACACTCGAGGCGTTGCAGGAACTCACCCGGCTCGCCGTCCTGCAGCGGACCGGTAGCCGTAGCCGGCTGATGCTCGACGTCGGCGGTCACCGGGCCAGGCGCCGGATCGAACTGCGCAAGATCGCCACCAAGGTGGCAGCGCAGGCGCTGGAGCAGGGCAAACCGGAGACGCTAGCGCCGATGACGCCCTTCGAGCGCAAGGTCGTCCACGACGTCATCGCCGAGATCGATGGTGTGCACAGCGAGTCCGAGGGTGAGGAACCGAGCAGGCGGGTCGTCATCCTGCTTGACTGACGCCGCCGTGCGGCTGCGCCCCGCCCGGCGGGCGACGGCGCTGGCCGCGGTCGGCGTCACGGCGGTCATCGTCGGCGTGCTCGGCCTGCTACAGGCCTACCTGAGCAGGCCGTTCTGGTACGACGAGATCTGGCGGGCCCATGTGGTCAGCGAGCCGGCCAGGTCGCTGTGGGCGGAGCTCGCGGTCGCGAACACCCCGTCAGCGCTGGGCTGGTTCGGACTCACCCGGCTGTCCGGGGACGTCTTTGGCTGGCACAGCTGGGCACTGCGCCTGCCCGGCTTCGTCGCCGTCCCACTGTTGGGCGCCGTGATCGTGATCGTGGCCCGTCGTTTCACCGGTGTCACCGCCGCGGTGGCGGCGGCCTGCTGGGTCTGTCTGAACTCGACTTTTCTCGATCTCGCGACCCAGCTCAAGCCGTACGCCCTGGAGACGCTGGCAGCCACTGCCATCCTCGCGCTGTGGATGGTCGACTCGCCGTCGGATCATGCGGGCGAGCGCGCCAGCCGGACGTATCGTCCGTCGGCGGGGTCGGCGGGGTCGGCGGGGTCGGCGGGGTCGGCGGGGTCGGCGGGGTCGGACAAGGGTCGGCTTGCGCGGCGGGCGGCGGCAGGTGTGCTCGCCCTGTTCGCCGTGCCGGGAATCTTTCTGATCGTGCCGCTGGCGGCGGTCGATCTGTGGCGGGGCCCGCAGCGACGGTGGCGGCTGCTCGAGTGCTCGCCCGCGCTGGTGCTCGCCGGTCTGCACACAGTCGTGTTCGTCGCCCACCAGTCCAGCCAGCGCAACGGCGTCTACTGGGACCGACAGTTCCTGGCCGGCCGCGGACCACTCGATGCGATCCGCTTCGTCGCCGACCAGCTCCGCCTCACTCTGACCGGCTCCCCGCCAGGCATCGACCGCTTCGATCCGAGCCTCGTCCACGGCGCGCTGCCCCTGGGCTCCCTCGGCCCGTGGGTGGCGGTACTGCTTGGCCTGGTCATCGCCGGCACCGGCGCCATCGGTGGGTGGACCCTCGCCGCCCGCCCGGACGGACGGCTCCTGCTCGCGGCCCTCGCCGGCACCGAACTGATGATGTTGGCGGCGAGTGCCGGCCGTTACTGGCCCTTCGGCCCTACACGGACCAATGCGTTCGCCGTCCCCATGCTGATCGTTGTGGTTCTGGTGGGTGTCGAGCGGGTGTTGCGATGGCTCGTGCTGTTCCTAAGGCAGCAGAGCCCCGGTAAGGCCCCTCAGATCGATGCTGAGGGGTCGTCTGGTGCGGACCCTACCCTGACCCCTGGATCAATCGTAATCTCACGATCACTATCTGAGTTTTCGCCGTTTTTGCACGCTCCGGATGGCTCGGCGCGACCCTCGGGGCCAAGCGCCGCGGCCCGGCCCGGCGCACCTGCGGGAGGTTGCGCGCTGATCGCCGTCGCCCTTGTCGCCGTCGCCTTGGTCGGGCTGGTCGGCTCCGGCGGGCTCCTCGCCGGGAACTCTCTTGCCGGCAGCCGGCTGCTGTGGGACCACCGCGACCGGATGCGCGGCCTGGATCTCATGGTCGACGCGGCAATCGCCACCCGCCGGGTCGCCGGCCCCGATGATGTGGTGGCCGTCGGTGGGCGCCTCGCCCGCCCCGGCTGGCTGTACGCGATGGAGGTCAGCGCCGACGGTTCGCGCGACCCATCGGCGCTACCGCCCCGGATCTCCCGAGCCGAAACACTCTTCTTCGGGGGATCGACGCCTCCTCTGACCGCCCAGATCGCCGGCCGGCCGAGCCAGCCACGGCACCTGATCGTCTTTGTCTTCGACATCGAGCAGCGCGACCTGTCCGGCCAACTGGCCGCGCTGACCCGCGCCGGCTGGTGCGCCAACCGGAGCTGGGCCTTCCGCCTCACCGGCACCCTGACCCGCTACGACCGCTGCACCCAGGACGCCGCTTCGGTCACTGCCCAGGACGCGCGGCCCTCCCAGCACTGACCCGAGACGGATTCGCCGCCCGCGTTGGCTCTCCCACTCTGCGCTGGTTCCCACGTCGGGCCGGCTCCCCTACCCGTGCCGGCGGCTCCCGCCCGGGCCGGATCGCCGCGGTGGTCACGGTGCACGGCCTTGCGGCTCCGGCTTCGCTGGGCGACCGAACCGATCCTCAACTACGGCGGTTGTCGAAGGTCCAGACCCGTCGAGGATGCTGGTCGGGTGCATGGTTCATCGACTTCGTCTTCGGTACCTGTCGTGGTTGCCACCGCAGGCCACCGTCCGTTCGGACTCCCGCCGGGTTTCATCCACCGGCCCACGGCCTGTGGTGACGGACCTCTGGTGCAGGCCATCGGCCTGGTCGGGCGTACCCAGGCAGGTGTGCGATGAGCGACGCGGACCGAACATCCGGGTCATCCAGCCCTCAGCCACCGCCGTCGGAGACACCTCAGTTGCCCGTTCCGCCGGTCGCGGGGGAGATCTTCGGTGAACGTCTCGCGCAGGCGATCCGTTACACCGAGCTTCTCGCGACCGCCGGGGTGGAACGTGGACTGATCGGACCTCGGGAGACCGACCGGCTCTGGCAGCGCCACGTCCTCAACTGCGCAGTGATCGCTGAGGCGGTTCCGGCGGATGCCGACGTCGTCGACGTAGGCAGCGGGGCCGGTCTACCAGGCATTCCGCTCGCGCTGGCCCGATCCGACGTGCGGGTTGAGCTGCTCGAGCCGATGGAACGACGCTGCCTTTTTCTGCAGGAGGTGATCGCCGCACTCGACCTGGAAAGTCAGGTTTCGGTGCGCCGGGGCCGCGCGCCGGATGCCGGAATCGGCCCGGACGGTCGTAGATTCGGGGTGGTCGTCGCGCGCGCGGTCGCCCCGCTCGAGCGCTTGGGTGCAATCCTCCTGCCGATGCTGCAACCGGATGGTGTCATGCTGGCGATGCGCGGTTCGAGGATCCTGGCAGAGTTGCAGGACGCGCGCGGCAGTCTCGGAGCCCAGGGTTGGCATCCAGTCGATGTCGTGGTGTGCGGGGAGGGCCGGGTGGACGAACCCAGCCGAGTCCTCCGTGCCGTGCGAGCGGCCGAGCTTGCCCGGGCCGAGAGCAAGAAAGGGCGCGGCGACGGTGAGCGACACGATGGCAGACAGGTCAGACGAACGGCGCGGGATTCGCGGCGATCACGAGAGGCCGGTCGCGACCGGCCGACACGTGGGCAGTCTCGTTCCACGTGAAACAGCGTTGATCGGTCGGGACGGATCGATGGGCGGGAGTGCTCGGAGCCACGAATCTGCGCTCTCCTCGCTGGATCCCCTGGACCGGTCGACCCCGATCGGAGCGGCGGCGGCAGCAGCAGTGGAAGCCTTGGCGGCAGAACGACGACAACCATTCCCGCGACCCACCCGGCGGCGCATCATCTCGGTCGCCAACCAGAAGGGTGGCGTGGGGAAGACGACGAGCACGGTGAATCTCGCTGCGGCGCTCGCGTCGCATGGAGTACGGGTCCTCGTGATCGACCTCGACCCGCAGGGCAACGCGTCGACGGCGCTCGGCATCGAGCACCATTCCGGGGTGCCCTCGATCTACGAGGTGCTACTGGGCGACCGTCCGTTGGACGAGGTCATCGTCCCCTCGGCGGAGGCCCCGGAGCTGTACTGCGCCCCGGCGACGATCGACCTCGCGGGCGCGGAGATCGAGCTGGTGTCGCTGGTAGCCCGGGAGAACCGGCTGCGCCGGGCCATCGCGGGACTACAACGGGAGATCGACTACGTCTTCATTGACTGCCCGCCGTCTCTCGGGCTGCTGACGGTCAACGCGCTGGTTGCGGCCCGGGAGATCCTCATCCCTATTCAGTGCGAGTACTACGCGCTGGAGGGCCTGGGCATGCTGCTGCGCAACGTGGAACTCGTCCAGGCACACCTGAACCAGGACCTGCGCCTGTCGACGATCCTGCTCACCATGTACGACTCACGCACCAGGCTGGCCGATCAGGTGGTCCAGGAGGTCAAGGAGCATTTCGGTGACCGGGTACTGAGCACGACCATCCCCCGCAACGTCCGGCTGGCTGAGGCCCCGAGCTATGGCCAGTCCGCGCTGACCTACGATCCGACGTCGCGTGGTTCGCTGTCCTACCTGGCAGCGGCCCGGGAGCTGGCGGAGCGAGGGGTACAGCCGACCGAGGTGCCGAGGTGAGCGCCCGCCGCAGCGGTCTCGGCCGCGGACTCGGCGCGCTGATTCCGGTGGCGCCGCAGTCGGAGGAGGGACGGCTGGGTAGCGAGGATTATCTCGACTACTCCTCCGGCGGTTACGGCGGGCGGGATGATTCGGGCCGGCCAACCGACGGCGGCACTGGCCCCTTGCCGGTGCACGGAGCCACCTTCCGAGAGTTGTCCGTCGATGCCATCGACCCGAACCCACGTCAACCGCGGACGAACTTCGACGAGCAGGCGTTGGAGGAACTGGCCGCGAGCCTGCGCGAAGTAGGCCTGCTGCAGCCGATCGTGGTGCGGCCGACGTCTGGGGAACGCTTCGAGCTTGTCATGGGTGAACGGCGTCTGCGGGCATCTCAGCTTGCCGAACTCACCGTGATACCTGCCATCGTGCGGGACACGACCGATGATGCGATGTTGCGCGATGCCCTCCTGGAGAACCTGCACCGGCAGCAGCTCAACCCTTTGGAGGAGGCAGCCGCCTACGAGCAGCTGCTCCAGGACTTTGGGGCGACCCACGAGGAGCTCGCGACCCGGATGGGCCGCTCCCGGTCGCATGTCACGAACACCATCCGGCTGCTGGGCCTGTCCCCCGCGGTGCAACGACGCGTGGCCGCAGGGGTGTTGTCCGCCGGGCATGCGCGGGCACTGCTGTCATTGCGGGATTCCGAGGCCCAGGATCGCCTGGCCACCCGCATCGTGGAGGAAGGTCTGTCGGTCCGGTCGGTAGAGGAGATCGTTGCGTTGGGCGAGGACACGCCCCGCAAACGAGCGCCGAGTGGGCCTCGGGCGGCCTCGCCCGTGCTCGCCCGGTTCGCTGATCAGCTTTCTGATCGGTTCGAGACCCGAGTGAAGGTCGATATGGGCCGGTCCAAGGGAAAGATCACCGTCGAGTTCGGTTCGATCGAGGACCTCGAGCGCATCGTGGCCGTGATGTCCCCTGGAGCCGACGACCTTTCTCGTCCCTAGCGTCGGGCCGGCCGCAGCATCCGCGGTGGATGGTGCGGCCGGCATGCGGAGTCGGTCAGGCTGGATGTCCCGCCTGACCCACCTTGCGTAGCACGCCCTCGGGAGTCATCGAACCGAGCAGGCGCTCCAAGGCGACCTCCACGTCCTCACGCCAGCTGACGGCATTCTTGATCTCGAGGCGCAGCCGGGGCCACCGGTGGTGTGGCCGGACCGTCTTGAATCCCACGGACAGCAGGTAGTCGGCCGGAACCACGCATCGGGCCCCCGAGTTCTGGCCGTCACCGAAGGCCTCCACGGCCCTGAACCCTCGGCGTTGGATGTCCTTCGCGACTGCCTGCGTGAGGATGCGGCCGAGGCCCTGGCCCTGGAACTCCTCCAGGATGAGCGCGGTCATGAGGAGTACGGCATCCGGCGAGACCGGACTGGTCGGGAAGGCCGCAGATCTGGGAACGTACGCCGGCGGCGCGAACATGACGAAGCCGGCTGGCGCTTCCTCGATATAGGCGATCTTTCCGACACTGCCCCACTCGAGAAGCGCCGACGAGACCCATGCCTCCTTCTCGATCTCCGAGGTGCCAGCCTCCTCGGCGCGGCTACGGGCAACCGGGTCGAGTTCCCAGAACACGCACCGACGGCAGGGCAGGGGCAAGTCGTCGATGTTGTCCAAGGTGATGTTCGCGATGCGGCGGCTCATCGAAAAGGCTCTCCAGCGGTCGGCCTCGGGACCACCGCCCCGATCTCGATGGGCGGCAGCGTACGGGACTCAGCCTAGGCGGACCTGCCGTGATCCCGGGCCGGCCGCCGGGGGAGTTTCACGTGAAACCACTCTCCCCCGCCGCGGCCGAGCTCGCCGGGAACGCCGCCGACGTGCGTCGATCGGCTCTGGTCCGTGGGGTATCAGCGCCGGGGCATCCGACGCGGTCGCCTGCCCAGAGCTATCTGGTGCGGCCGGCTGGCCGAAGCGAGTCGTCGCTGGGCCGTCCAACCGAAGCGATCTGATGTGGGCCATCTGGCGGCGGTCCGTCCGACGTGGGGGTCTGAAGCAGCCGCAGATACGGCGATATGAGTTCGGCGTCGAGAGTCAGGGCGGCGCGAGATCCGCTGTGAGTCCGAATGGCGCGGGGGACCGGAACGTGGCCGGCCGAACGTGGCCGGCCGAACGTCGCCGACTGGAGCGGCCTGAGCGGCGCGGCGCCGGGTGGGGCGTGGACATCTGGGGTGAGGTGGGCGCGCGGCCGCGGTTGTCGTTCAGGCCCGGCCGGCGACGCGGGGGACGTGGAGCTGACCAGTGGGCGCGTCGAGCTCGGGCGGAAGGAACAGGCGCTGCGTCGCGGCCAGGACTGCCTCGGCTACCGCGGCGCGGAACTGTGCGCTCCCGAGCGCCTGGGCGTCATGTTCGTTGGTGAGATAGCCGAGGTCCAGCTGGACGGCAGGCATGCGGGTCCGGCGGAGTAGATCCCAGGCCTTGGGGTGAGTTCGGCAGTCCAGCATGTCGGTGCGCGAAACGATCTCACGCTGAACGAGCTGCGCGAAGCGCTCACCGACTGCCGACGATCCGCGGGTCGTCCCGTAGTAGTAGGCCGAGATGCCCTGAGCCTGCGGTGAGTCGCTGCCGTCGGCGTGCAGGGAGATCAGCAGGTCGGCCTCGAGGGAATTGGCACGGACCGCGCGTTCCTGTTCGGTCAGGGATTCATCCGGACCGTGGATGAGGACTGACTCCAGGCCGGAGTCGGTGAGCCTGATCGAAAGCCGGTCGGCCAGGTCGGCCATGAGGTCACGCTCGTACAGCCCGTTGCTGACAATGCCGGTGTCGTCGCCGCCGTGGCCGGGATCCAGGGCGATGACGACACCGAGCAGGGACGAGCCGCGGGCGAGCAGGCGCACGGACTCCCGTAGGACATCCGGACGGCCGCCGGTCACCGTGCGACGTAGGCGGGTCAGCTCGCCCAGGGTCTGCGGGCCGCACCGGCCGTCGGGCTGGAGGCCCCGGTTGCGCTGGAAGTCGCGCACCGCGCCTTCGGTGCGTGGGCCAAAGATTCCGTCGGTG
This sequence comes from Frankia umida, assembly GCF_023242945.1. NCBI lineage: Bacteria > Bacillati > Actinomycetota > Actinomycetes > Frankiales > Frankiaceae > Frankia > Frankia umida. The sequence goes on along the minus strand of NZ_JALKFT010000003.1, from coordinate 137,439 downwards.
CGCCCGACATCGAATCCCATGTTGGACAGGCGCTCCTGGAGCGCCGCCACATCGTCACCGACAAACGGGTGCGCGGCGCTGTGGTAGAGCAGCCGGTCGCCGAGGTTGCGCCGGGCTTCCTCCAGCGCGCGGGTGCTGTCCGGACCGAGGATGCCGTCGACGGACAGACCACGGCTCTGCTGGAAGGCGCGTAGCGCCCGGTCGAGGGTCCGATCGAACTGGTCGGGCGGGGTGCTGGGTGAAGCTGTCGTCGTCGGCGGGGTCGGCTGGCCAGTGGACGGGTCCACGGGTACCGCAGGCGCCACCGAGCCGGACGGCACCGCGTCAGCCGACTGGACCGTGTCGGTCGATGAGCCCGTGTCGGTCGATGAGCCTGGGTCGGCAGCGCCGGGGAGAACACCGGCCACTGCCGGTCCACCGGCCTGTCGGGGTGTCGCCGGCAGAAATCCGAGGTGTGTCAAGGTCTCTCGAACCTCGGCGATGATCGGAGCCTGGTCTCCCAGCCGCAGCAGCTTCACGTCCATGAACCCTTCAGCTCGGCCGCCTCACCGTGCATATGGATGAGACCGCAGCTCGCAACCACCGCATCGCTGGACTGATCTCCCCACCCACGAATGCCGGATCTGCTGGATCTCAAGCCTAGGCCATGACCATGTGGTCCTGACCTGCCAGGAAGGGGAACCTCCGACACTGACCGGTGCGGGCGGGGTGCCGGAGAGGCGGTGAAGGTGCCGTTCAGGTCGGTGAACGCCGACGGCCCGCCGGCGGTGAGGCACGGCGGGCCGTCGATGAAGCGCGACGCGCGCGGGAGAGCCCCTGCTCGGGGGCGCTGGTCCCGCGGCGCGCCGGTAGGTCAGATGTACTCGGAGAGATCGCGCAGCAGAGCGGCCTTCGGCTTCGCGCCGACGATGCTCTTGTCGACCTCGCCCTTCACGAAGACGGCCATGGTCGGGATGGACATGATCTGGTAGTTCCGCGCGGTCTGCGGGTTCTCGTCGATGTTGAGCTTGACGATGCGCAGCTTGTCGCCGTGCTCCTTGGCGATCTCCTCGAGGACCGGGGCGACCATCTTGCACGGACCGCACCACTCAGCCCAGAAGTCCACCAGAACCGGGAGTTCGCTCTTGAGAACCTCGCTCGCGAAGGTGTTGTCAGTGACGACAACGGTACTGCCTGCCATTATTGATCTCCCTGCTGATTCTGGTGAACGTGGTGGTGGTGGTGTGGCTCGCGTGGTGCCGGGTGCGATGGTGGAGCAGAACGCGGGTCAGGGTGGGGCGGCGGGAAGTGGGACGGGACTGTCAGGCCGGCTGTGACTGCGGGGCGCGGGGTGCCGCCGCGCTGGGGACCTCGGCCACCGCGGAAGCGGTCGCGTCGCTTTCGGTCGGACCCTCGCTGGCGGCGACGAAGCGCTCGGCGTCGAGGGCGGCCGAGCAGCCGGTCCCGGCCGCGGTGATCGCCTGCCGGTAGGTGTGGTCGACGACGTCGCCGCAGGCGAACACGCCATCCACGTTGGTGTGGGTGGTGGGGTGGGCGACCTGGACATAGCCGTCGCCGTCCAGGTCAAGCTGCCCACGCACGAGTTCTGTGCGCGGGTCGTGACCGATAGCGACGAACAGGCCGGTCAGGGGAAGCTCGTCGGTTTCGCCGGTGACGGTGTCGCGCAGGCGGACGCCAGTGAGCTTGTCGGCGCCGAGCAGCTCGGTGACCTCGGAGTTCCACCGGAAGCGGATCTTGTCGTTGGCGAACGCGCGCTCCTGCATGATGGCGCTGGCCCGCAGCTTGTCCCGCCGGTGGATCACCGTCACCGAGCGGGCGAAGCGGGTCAGGAAGGTCGCCTCCTCCATCGCCGAGTCGCCGCCGCCGACGACCGCGATGTCCTGGTCGCGGAAGAAGAAGCCGTCGCAGGTCGCGCAGGCCGACACGCCGCGGCCGAGCAGGCGGTCCTCGTCCGGCACGCCGAGCTTGCGGTAGGCCGATCCGGTGGCGACGATGACCGTCCTGGCCCGGAAGACCTGGTCCTCCACCTTGACGATCTTCGGGGTGGCGGCGAGGTCAACCTCGGTGACGTCGTCCGGCACGAGCTCCGCGCCGAACCGCTCGGCCTGCTTGCGCAGGCTTTCCATCAGCTCGGGGCCCTGGATGCCCTCCGGGAAACCCGGGAAGTTCTCCACCTCGGTGGTGTTCATCAGCGCACCGCCAGCGGTGATCGCGCCCTCGAACACGAGCGGCCGCAGGTTGGCTCGGGCCGTGTAGATCGCGGCCGTGTACCCTGCCGGCCCCGACCCGACGATGATGACGTCGCGTACGTCGTCGGCGGACGCCTCTCCGCCTTGGCTGCCGACGTTCTGGACCTGCTGCTGGGCTGTCACACCCGCTCCTCTCACACTGCGTGATCCCGGTAGGCCCGGGGCGGACCACCAGTTCCCATCGAGGCCGACCGGCCACGGTCGTCTCTCGGGAACCGGTCGGTGGCCTGGTCCGGGGAGACCGCATCCCACAGCGACAACGGACTTGCATGGCATCTGATTCCATCGTCCACCCGCGGGTGGCGCACGCACCGCGCAGGCCTGTAATCGACACCACGCTATTCGCGCTTGGCGATCACACTGTAAAGCGGCGCTGTCGACGAACGGGTCATTCCGCAGCTGGCATCGACCACGAGCAGCCGTCCCAGCGAAGGCTGCCTCGGGACCGACAGCACGATCAGCAGGGCGGCCTGGCCGTTGTAGCGGACCAGATCGATCCCGAGGATGGACCCGCCCGTCTGGGCCAGCAGGCTCTGGTAGCAGGTGCGTAGATCGGGGGTGTCCAGCAGTGCGCGCAGCCGACCGGCGGCGGTGGCCAGCACTCGCACACCGGTGGCGTTGACTCCGGGCGCACCGCTGGTGGGCCTGGAACGAAGGACTCCCAGCGACGGGTCGGCGACCCCGGCGCGCGTGGCCTGGGCGGCGGAGCCGATGGTCGGCACCCTGGTCAGCCCCATGGCGAGGGCCATCGAACCGGTGATGCCGCCATCGAGCAGAGCTTCGCCGTGAGGCACGATGGTGGTGGGCAGCACGGCCACGCGGCTGTTGGCCACCATCGTCATCGGTGGTGGCGCCGCGTCGGCGCCTGGCTCCTGCGCGGCCCGGGCCTCGGGAAGCGTCGAGGCGGTGCCGCCGCGCATATCACGCAGGGCAAACAGGGCCGCGCTGAAGGTGACGAAGGCGACGCAGACCGCCGCGATGGAGATCCAGTCGCGTCGGCCGGAGGCCGGGTCGCACAGCAGGCCCGCCCGGCGGCCAGGGCCTCGCCGGCCGGCCGGCCGGTGCGGCGCATATTTCGGCCCGGTTCGGGTCCGCACCGGGCGGGCGGTGTGGGGCGCCCCGGCCGGGGTGGACGGCTCCGCCGGATCCAGGGGGCGGGCGGGAGCCGGCCCAGAGATGCCTGAGACGGGATCGGGCGTGTCCAACAGCGGTGCCGGCATCGGGACCTGTGCGGCGTGGTGTTCGCTCGCCGAGTGGGAGGCCGGCGGCCAGGACCGCGCGTCGGTCGGCGCCGACGGCTCCGGCACGGGTGGCACCGAGGTGTGCAGACGATGGGCGAGGGTGGCCTGAATCCGCTCGGCGACATCCCCGGGCATCGTCAGCCCCGCGAGCTGGGACAGCTCGGCCCGGACCCGACGCAGCGCGGCCACCGACTCGCGGCAGGCTGGGCAGGCGTCGATGTGTTCGCGGGCCGAGCGGGCAACCGGCTCGCCGCCGGCGAACGCGTCGAGCAGCTCCACATCCGGATGCCGGTCGTTGCCGCGACCGCGGCGGGCCAGCGGACGACCAAGGGAGAACGCCGTCCGGTCCGGCTCGGCCCGGGGCCGGTCGTCCTGTGAATCCGTCACCACCAACGATCACCTCCTCCGGCCGCGGACCCCTCCGCGCCATGCTGCCCCTTCCTTCCAGACGGTGGACGACGCTCCCGGGTTCCCCGGTCCGTCCGGTCGTCCCATGTTCGGCGCGGCTCGAAGCCGCCCATCCGGGCAGCGCACAGGACACGGGACGGCGCGGCGAAGGGCCAGCCGCCGGGCGGCGAACGGCCAGGCGGCAGGCGGGAAACGGCCAGGCGGCGGCCGGGAGAACAGGACTACCAGCGAGCCGGGAACAGGAGCCGGGGCAGGCGGCTAGGAGTGGAAGGCGATCTCCGCGATCGAGCCTCGGTACCCGCCGTCGGCGGCGGGAAGGGCGGTCAGCCAGAGCACCCAGTACCGGGCCGGCTTGAGGTCGGAGGGCATCGGCAGTTGCACCATGCCACTGGTATCGGAGGCGGAGGCGGAGTGCGACACGACGGTCTGGTAGCCCTCGATCGAGTCGGACTGGGCCGACGCGCTGCGCAGCTCGAACGACACCGGGCCCTCCGGGCCGACCTGCACCGTCACATTGCTCGGTGTGATCGCCTGGCCGAAGTCGAAGCGCAGGCCCACCCCGGGCTTGAGCCCACCGAACTGCGCGGACACGTAGCTCTCGGTGTGCCAGACGGTCGCTTTGTTGCCGTCGGTGGCGTTCCCCACCTCGCCCGGCTTCTCGGTCTTGTCGCGTCCCTGGGAGTTCGGATCGAACGAGTCGACGACCGCCGGCCTGATCAGATCGCCGGTCGGGGCGAGCTGGCCTGGCGCGGTCGAAGTGGGGGAGACCTGGCCGCCCTTGCCGTTGTCACTGTTGAGCGCGACCACTGCCACCACGGCGATCACGATCAGGATGACGACGAGCGCGATCCAGGGGAGCAGCCGGGTCAGCGACGAGCCTGACCGGCCGGGACCCCGGGTGGAGTGACCCCCACGGTCGCGCCCCGGGCCGGAGCCCTGGCGGTCGCTGGGTGGGTACCCGCCCCGCCCGGGCGGGTAGCCCTGCTCGTTGTAGCCGCCGCGGGTGTCGAACCCGCCGCGGGAGCCGTCCTGGTAGCCGCCGCGGTCGTCATAGCGGCCGCCGCGGTCGTCGTAGCGCCCACCCCGGTCGTCGTACCGCCCACCCCGGCCGTCCTGGCCGGGCCCCGGGTAGTCGGTGGTGTCGGAGTAGCGGTTCTGCGACGGGTAGTTCGCCGACTGGTAGCCGGTGGAGTCGTAGGAGTCGACATCCATCGCCTCGGTGTTGGGCGGGGCGTCGCCGAGGCTCATCAGACCGGTGTCGAGCACGGCGTCGACCGGGTTGATCGACTCCAGCTCCTCGACCAGCTCCGCCGCGGTGGTGATCGGCTCGCCGGCCCGGTCGTCCCCCAGCGCCGCCATGGTGATGGCGTCCAGATCGCGGGGGACGGTGTGGGTGAGCTGGCGGGGGGTGCGCAGCCGGCCGCCGGACAGCGGCGCCCCCGGCAGACTCGGGTCGTTGCCCAGCGGCCAGTGGCCGGTCAGCCCCGCGTACAGCAGACCACCCAGGGCGCGCAGGTCGGACGCCGCGGCCTCGGCGGGTCCGTCCGGGCCGAGGGTGCCCGACACCTGGGTGGCCTCCGGATCGGATGCCTCGCCAGCCTCGAGGGCCGCCGCGTGATCGCCGTTGGACGAGGGCCGCCCGGCCCGTTCGAGCTGGGCGAGCACTCCCCCGATCTCCAGATCGATGATCTTGACGGTGCCGTGGCTGGAGACGATGACGTCGCCGGGGTTGAGGTCGCCGTGGTGGATGCCGCGCTCGTGGGCGGCGGCGATCACCCGGGCGGCGGCGAGCACCACGGCGCCGGCCTGCTCCGGGCGCAGCGGGCCCTGCGCGGTCAGCTGCCGCAGCGTCCGCCCGTCCACCCATTCGGAGACGACGTAGGAGATGCGCCGGGACCCGGAGGTCGTCGTGGTGGCGTCGTAGGTGGACGCCGCCCCCGGATGCACCAGCCGACCGGAGTTGATGGCCGCGGCGAGCAACCGGCGGGCGGCCTGCTCGTGATCGGCACCGGGGGGCGCGTCGCCCGGGGCGAGCTGGTCGTGTTCGACGATGCGCACCGCGACCGGCCGGGTGAGCACGTTGTCGTCCCCCCGCCACAGGGTGACCGGGCCGCGGGTGGTGAGCGCGGACATCAGCCGGTAGCGGCGGTCCAGGACGGTCTCGGCGAGCACCGCGGTGCCCGCCGGTGTGCTGGCCCCGAGCGGGCCGGAGATGCTGGTGGCCAGGCCGTCGTCGACGTCCCCGACCTGAGGTCGGTTGCTTCCGTCGACCACAGCGCCTCCGTCGTCCACGGGCCCGACGAGGACACTCCGGTGTCGGGCTTCCCTACCTCACCCGGGCAGGGTTCCGCCCAGAGTGCCGCAACCATGGGCAAAGCGCCCGCAGCTTCTCGCCGCGCGGCACACCTCGCGGCGCCACCGACGCTACCGGCGGGACGCTGCGCCTGGTTCACCGGCGACGTTGGGCGGGGCCCGCGCACAGCGTGTCCAGTGTACGAGGATGGCCGGAGGATCTCGCGCATGTCTTGGGACAACTCGCCCTTGTGTACCGGGTGTGACGGGTGGGACCGATCAGGTCCGATCCGCCCGGCCACGCCCGTTCGGCCCGATGGTGCCAGTACCGAGCGGCACCGGTGTCATCGGGAAGTGCTCCCGCCGCGTCGCCGCTGCTGGCCACCTGCGGGTTGACCGCTGGGCTGGCCGGCGGACTGACCGCCGGAGCGACCGCCGGAGCGGCGCGGTCGCAGGCGTGAACGGACGACCGCCAGCAGGGCGTTGACCTCGTGGATGTTCATCCGCACGGCGGCGGCGAGGAACAGCGCGCCACCGAGCGTGCAGGCGACGATCACGGCGAGGCCCGAGGGCGCCCAGCCGTCGCCGATGACACCGCGGATGCCCCGGGCCACCAGCGACGCGAGTACCGCCCCGAGCCCGGCGGCGACCGCCACCTGCGTGATCACCCGGGCGGTGCGGTTGCCGTCGATCCCACCGAGACGCCTGCGCAGCAGGGTCGTCGCCGCCGCGAGGCCGACCAGGTAGGCGGCCGCGAAGGCCAGGGCGAGGGCGGGGGCGCGGTGCTTCTCGGGCACCGCCACCGTGAGAATCAGGGCGCCGAGCACGTTCACCGCGACCACGCCCATGTTGACCAGCGCCGGGGTCCGGCTGTCCTGGTAGGCGTAGAAGGCCCGCAGCTGCACCTGGAACAGCGAGAACGGCACCAGGGCCAGGGCGAACGCGCTCAGCGTGTCGCCGATGGCGATCGCGTCGTCGTAGCTCACCGCGCCGTGGTGGAACACCGTCACCGCGATCGGCCGTCCCAGGGCCAGCAGGAACAGCGCCGCCGGGACGATCGCCGTGGCCGCGACCCGGGTCGCGGTGGAGATGTCGGCGCGGACCAGATCCCGGCGGTCCTGCGCGGCATGCCCGCTCATCCGGGGCAGCAGCGCCGTGATCACCGAAACGCCGATGATCGCGTAGGGGAGCTGGAAGATCTGGTAGCCGTAGGTGTAGATCGTGTACGCGGTCGACGCCGTCGACAGGTTGACGATCACCAGGTAGCCGGCCTGGCTGACCACGACGAACAGCAGCGTCCACGCGGCGAGCCGGGCCGCCGAACGCAGCTCCGGATGCCGCAGGTCCAGGCGCGGCCGATACCGGAAACCGACCTTGCGCAGCGCGGGGAGCAGCGCGAGGGTCATCGCGACCACGCCGAGTGTGGTGCCGCCGGCGAGCACGGTGATCTGGGTGTCGGTGATCTGCTTCGGACCGTTCACCCCGGGTGGGCGCGGACCGGACACGAAGTAGATGAACGTCACGCAGGTCGCGATGACCAGCACGTTGTTCAGAATCGGCGCGAACATGGGCGCGGCGAACGAACGCCGGACGTTGAGGATCGCCCCGATGGTCGCCCCGATCCCGTAGAACACGATCTGGGGCAGGAACCAGCGCAGCAGGTCGGTGGCCAGCGCCTGCTCGGCCGGGTTCGCGTCCAGGTAGGCGTCGGTGATCCAGGGCGCCGCCACCATGCCGATCAGGGTCGCGACCCCAAGCCCGAGGATCATGAGGGTGAGCAGCGAGGACGCGAACGAGTCCCCGCCGTCCGGGTCCTCCTTCGCCGCGCGCACCATCACCGGGACGACGACGCTGGTCAGGATCCCACCCAGGAGCAGGTCGTACAGGATGTTCGGGGTGGTGTTGGCGACGTTGTAGGCGTCGCCGACCGAGCCGGTACCGATCGCGGCGGCGATGGCGACCGTGCGCAGGAAACCCGAGGCTCTGGAGGCGATCGTGCCGATCGCCATGATCCCGCTGGCCTGGCCGAGGCTTGGCCCGGCCTTGCCCTGCTTGCTCGTCCCCCGGGCGGTGCCGGCCCGGCTCGCGGCCGCGGCCGTTCTGGACGGCTGAGGGGGAGCGGACTCGCGGGCCGACCGCGGTGACCGTCCTGCCGGCTCGTTCGGACGCCCGCGTCGGCCGCGCACGGTCGCCGAGGTCGGCGGGGCGCCGGAACGTCCCAGCAGCGCCGTCGACGCCGCGTCGGCCTCCCGCGACGGGCGCCGCCGGGGCCGGTCCCGTGGGTCGGCGCGGTCGTCGGGACGGCCCTGGTCGCGGGGAGTGGGCATGCGGACGCGGGAACCACCGCTGACGTCATCGACGCCGCGCCTGTCGCGTCGCTCGGGCCGGCCGCGTTCGGGCCGTTCGGGCCGTTCGCGGTCGGGTCGGCCGCGACCCTCGGCGCCGCGCCTGTCGCGTCGGTCGGGCTGTGGACGGGAGTCCTGGTGTGGCCGCCGCGGTTGTGACTGGCCGTCCCGCGACTCCCGCCAGCCGGTCGACTGTGGGTCACTCCCCCGCCGGTCCGCCCGGTCCGGGTGGTTCGGCGGGATGCGTCGTACGTTGCTGCGCGGCAGCGCCACGGTGGGGCGCGACTCGCCGAGTGAGGGGCGGCGACGCTCGGCGGGAGGCCGCCGGGGGCGTCCGCCGCGGTCCGGCTGCTCGGTCGCGGGCAGGTTGGAGGCCGGTGGTGGTGGGCCGGGCGGTCCGTGTTCCGGCCGCGAGGTGCCAGGTAGCCCTGAACCCGGCCGGATCAGCCCTGTCTCCGACGGCGGCGGCACACTGGGCGGGGGGGTGCGGGGCGGGGTCGGTAGCCGCCGGGTCGTGTTGCCCGCACCGACCCAGGGATCAGCGTCAGCACGCCCGGCGTCATCGCGTGCGCCCGACCAGTGGTCGGGTTCGACGTCGCCGCCGGGTCGGCGCGGAGGGTCGTAGCCGGGCGGCGGGGTGGGCTCCCGGTCGTACCGGCGCGTCTCGCCGTGCCCGCCGTATCCGCCAGGTTCGCCGTATCCACCGGGGTCGCTGTATCCAGCAGGGTCGCTGTATCCAGCAGGGTCGGCGTAGCCGGTGGGATCGGTGTAGCCGCCGGGGTCGCCGTAGCGGGCGGGGTCGGCGTACCGGGCGGGCCGGTCGCCGCGATCCGACGGGTCGTGGTCGGGCGCACGGTGGCCGTCCGGGGCGGTACGGGCGCGGCCGGGGGCCGTGTTGCCCCGTCGGTGCCGGGGACCGGACGGTGGGCCTGACCGGGCGTCCGGTCGGGGATCGTCCTCGGAGGTGGTCACGGGTCGCTCCGCTGATGACGAGGCGGGGGAGCGGCCGACCGGTCATAGGGCTGATCGATGGGGTTCACCGGAGCCGGGCCGCCGTGGTGGGCCGGCCGAAGCTCGCGGCGGTGGTCGACGTCCCGGGCTGGCTGGGCCGGGCCGCCCGTGGGGACGTGGCCGGGTTCGGGGCCGTCCAGCTGCGTCGTGCTGTACCCATGACCCGGGTCGTACCCCGCGGGAGCGGGGTACGCGGGGGCCCACTCGTCCGTGGGGGCCGGATCGTGCCGTCCGACCGGGTGGTGCCGATCGGCCGGTGGATTCTGGTCGGCGGGCTGGTACTGGTCGGCCGGCGGCGGCGAGTCGACCGGATCGTACGGGTCATGGGGCGGCAGGGAGGCGTCCGGTGTGGGGTCCGGTCGGTGGCGGCGCGCGCTGGGGCGCAGGCGGCGGGCGAAGCGCAACAGGACGGCCAGGCCCAGCAGGCCGATCGCGACGAACGTGATGCCGGTGGCGATCGCGCCGTACACGGTGGAGCGCACCAGGACCCGGGTCGGCGGCTCGGTGGACAGTCGCTGGCCATCGAGGTTGCGTCGATCGATCTCCAGCAGGAACGTGCCCGCTCCCTCGGCGTCCACCTCGAACTCGATCTGCGCCTTCTGCCCGGGTGGCAGCACGCGGACCTGCCGCACGGGTGAACGCAGCCGCGCCCGGTTGGTCGAGGAGAACATCAGCACGACGGTCACCTCACGCTGGGTGGTGTTCTCCAGGGTGAGGGGGACGAGGCCGTGCCGGCTGGTCAGATTGACGCTGCGGGAGGCGACGACCCGAATGCCGTTGCGGATGGCGCTGACGTCACCGTCCACCTGTTGGCTCAGGGACACGCCGTCCACTCTGCCCGCCCCACGCCACCACACGGAGCTCGCTGTGACGAGCGCGTTGGTCATCGGGTTGATCTCCCGCTCGACGCAGGTGGACGTCGCCCTGGGTGGTGCGCAGAGCACGGGGCCGAGCGCCTGGGCCTGCGACCAGACGGTGCTGACCGAGTCCAGGTAGCTCGCGGGCAGTTCGGCGCTACGGGCATCCGCGGAGTAGACGAGCCGGGAGACCGGCAGGACGGCCTGGGCGGTGGGGGTGAAGGCGGGGTCGTCCAGCGTGGTCGGCGCGGTGGCGGCGCTGGTCACGGCGCCGAGGACCTGCTCGGCCCAGGTGCCGGGGGCGTTCCAGTCCCGCGGCAGGATCAGCACCTGGGGGCGCGGGGTCGGGTTCTCCGCGGAGATCATGCCGAGTTCGGCGGCGAAGCGGGCGAGCTGCGCGCCGGCGGTCGGGTCGACGGTGCTCGCGGTGTAGGCGCCGGCGAGCGCGGTGAGGGTGTGGTCGGCGCGCAGCGCGCGGACGGGGCCGGCGGAGGTCGTGACGGTGACGGCGGCGGCCGGGGTGTACCTGCGCCCGGCGACGAGGGGGAACTCCCGGTCATCGAGCAGCACGGTGCCCGCCTTCAGCTGGCCCAGCACGTCCACGGTCTGGGAGTCGGCCTGGCCGTTCGCCGGGTAGGTGACGGCACCGGCCGCCTGGGGCTGGCGGGACACGAGTTCGGCCACCACGGTCTCGCCAGTCTTGACGGCGTAGTTCACGATGTCCAGCTTCCGGGCGTGGACGAGGGCGGCCAGGTCCGCGTCGCCGTAGGGCAGCGCGATCACCGAGCCGCCGGCGGCCGCGTAGTCGGCCAGCCGGCGCAGGAAGTAGCTCGCGTCGCCGTTGGTCCTCGCCGTGACGCCGGAGGTGGAGCCGGGGCTGGCGTACGCGTACCCCTGCGAACGGCTCATCAGCACGAGTTCCTGGACCAGCGTCGGGTCGACGGCGAGGGTGACCGGCGGGTGGGCGGTGGCCGCGTCCAGCAGCCGGGACAGCCGGCCGGTCGGGCTCACATCGGTGGCGAGCTGGTTGTCGGTGAGCAGGCCGTCCGAGCGCAGCCGGGGGCGGTCGGCGATCGGTAGCACGACCGCGACCGGGGTGCGCACCGCGGTGGGCCGCGAACGCACGACGAAGGAGTAGGCCGCGGCGGTCACCGTTCGCGCGCCCACCAGGCTCGAGACCCTGATCTGCAGGGGGTACACCCCGATGTTCGTGGCCGCCGTGGTGCCCAGATCACCGGTGATCTGGAAGGGCACCGGGCTCGCGCCCCGCACGGGCGGGTCGGTCAGCGACTGGGCGGTCTCGCCGTTGGGCAGCCTCAGCTTCTCGTACCGGCTGTGCCCGGCGGCCGCGCGGGCGTCGCCGGCGAGGGTGGCCAACTGGCCGCGGGACTGCACCGCGGTGCTGAGGGAGATGCTCATCCACAGGTCGCTGATCGTCTCGGTGGACGACGTGGAGAGGGTGCCGGACACCGCGACGGTGGAGCCGCCGGCGACCGGTTGCGTCACCTCCGTGATGGTGACCGTGATCGGGCCGGCCGGATCGGAGGACGACGACGAGGTGATCGTCGTCGCGATCGGCACGGCCGAGGTCGATGAGCCGGATCGTCCTGTGGACGAAGGTGTGGACAGCCCCGAGATTCCTGTGGATGAATCGGTGCCGCCGGTCGGACGGGTCGGGTCGGCGGTGGCCGCCGACCCGGGCAGCAGCTCCACCAGGACGACGAGGACGAGCACGGCGAGCGCGAGCACCAGCCGGTGCCCCGCCCGACCCCGCCCGGCCCACCTGACCCGGCTGGCGTCCGCCGTCCACCTGGCCTGGCTGGCACCCGGTGCCCGACCGTCGCCGGATGGCTCGGGACCCGGCGACGGGGCCGTCGTGCCGCGGGTCATGCCGTCGCGGCCAGCACGATGGGCACCTCGTCCAGCAGGCGGCGCTCGTCGGCGTAGGCGAGCCGGTCGGCGACCTCGATCAGGGGTACCCAGGTGACCGCGTCGACCTCGACGTCGGTGTCCGACAGCGAGCCGAACAGGCGAACCAGCAGGAAGTGGTGCACGGTCTTGTGGATGCGTGCCCCTCCGGCGACGAACCAGAAGTCGATCGTGCCGAGGCGTCCGAGGATGCGGCCGGTCAGGCCCGTCTCCTCCCCGACCTCCCGCACGGCGGCCTGTTCGGCTGTCTCACCAGCCTCGATGTGCCCTTTGGGCAGCGACCACAGCATCCGCCCGGATCGGTCGAGGCGGCCGATCAACGCGGCATAGGCGTTGGCCGACCGCTGGTCGAGGATAAGGCCGCCCGCGGAGGTCTCCTCCACCCGGCGCAGCCGAGTGCGGCCGGGGGCGGAACGCGACGGCGGCATGCGTTTGATCGTACGAGGCCGGTGCCGCCGAGCCGGGGCGAGTGCCCGAGGCGTCCACCTTTCGCGTACCAGGCGCACCGCGGTGGACCCCGTAATCTGATGGGGTGTCAGTGATCAGTCTGGACAACCCGCGGGACTCGGCCGAACGGGTGGTGAGTGAGCTGCTGAGGGTGCCGCCGGCCGCCGACGAGCTCGGGCGGATATTTGCCGATCATGGCCACCGGCTGCATCTCGTCGGTGGTTCGGTGCGCGACGCCCTGCTGGGCCGCACCAGTGCCGAGGGCGTGGCCGCCAAGGTCCCGGCGGATCTCGACTTCGCCACCGACGCACGCCCGGAGCGGGTGCTGGAGATCACCCGCGGGTGGGCGGAGGCGACCTGGAGCGCGGGGATCGCCTTCGGCACGGTGGGCCTGGCCCGGCGCGGCCTGCGCTTCGAGATCACCACCTACCGCAGTGAGGCGTACGACCGCACCTCCCGCAACCCGCAGGTCAGCTACGGCGACAGCCTGGAGGCGGACCTGTCGCGGCGGGACTTCACCGTCAACGCGATGGCGGTCTCCGTCCCGGAACACGACTTCGTCGACCTGTTCGGCGGGATGGCCGACCTCGCCCGTGGCGTGCTGCGCACCCCGGCGAGCCCGGAGGCGTCCTTCGACGACGACCCGCTGCGGATTCTGCGGGCCGCGCGGTTCGAGGCGGTGCTGGGGTTGACCCCGGGGCCGGAGCTGGTCGAGGCGATGCGGTCGCGGGCACAGCGGCTCACGATCGTCTCCCCCGAACGCGTCCGGGACGAGCTGCGCAAGCTGATCGTCGCCGCCGACCCGGTGGCCGGGCTCGAGCGGCTGGTCGAGGTCGGGATCGCCGAGATCGTCCTGCCCGAGGTGGCGGCGATGCGGATGGAGATCGACGAGCATCACCAGCACAAGGACGTCTACGCGCACACGATGACGGTGCTGCGTCAGGCGATGACGTGCGAGGAGCCCGGTGCGCCGGACGAGGTGCTGCGCTGGTCGGCGCTGCTGCACGACATCGGCAAGCCGCGCACCCGCAAACACATCCCCGGTGGACGGGTGTCGTTCCACCACCACGAGGTCGTCGGGCGGGACATGGCGCGGCGCCGGCTCGCCGCGCTGCACTTCCCCAAGGACGTCACCGACGCGATCTGCCAGCTGGTCTACCTGCACCTGCGCTTCCACGGCTACGGCAGCGGCGACTGGACGGACGCGGCCGTGCGCCGGTACGTGCACGACGCCGGGCCCCTGCTGGGCCAGCTGCACAAGCTGGTGCGGTCGGACTGCACCACCCGTAACCGGCGCAAGGCGGCGGCGTTGGCCCGCACCTACGACTCCCTCGAGGAGCGGATCGCCGACCTCTCCGCGCGCGAGGAGATCGCCTCGATCCGTCCGGAGCTGTCCGGGGACGACATCATGGCCCTGCTCGGGCTGTCCCCGTCCCGGCTGGTGGGTCAGGCCCGCGCGCACATGCTGGAGTTCCGCTTCGAATGCGGGCTGGTCGGACGGGAGGCCGCCGAGGCCGAGCTGCTGCGCTGGGCGCGGGAGCACGAGGTGGCGATCCCGGGCGAGCAGGAGTAGTCGGGTGTGCCGGGGCCCGGTTCGGGCCCCGGCCTAGGCCTGGCCCTGGATGCGGCCCTGGGCGAGCGGGGGGCCGGTCTGGGCGGGTGGCACCGCCGGCGCTGGTGGCGGCGCGCCGACGGCGTGGATGACCTGCTCCTCGGGGTAGCGGCGGGTCACCCGGTAGTAGACCAGCCCGGACAGGGCGTAGCCCGCGCCGGCGATGACGACCACGGCGGGCGAGCGCCCGTCGTCGGGCAGCAGGATGGCGGCGACGGCCGCCGCGGCCACGAACGCGACGTTGAACAGCAGGTCGTAGAGGGAGAACGCGCGGCCGCGGTAGGCATCGGCGGTCTGCTCCTGGACGATGGTGTCCACGCAGATCTTGCTGGCCTGGGCGGAGAATCCGATCAGCGCGCCGGCGATGATGAGCGGCACCGAGGAGAACGACAGCCCGAACACGATCTCGACGATCCCGCCGAACACCAGCGACAGCGACAGCCAGCTCGACTTCGGCATCCGGGCGGTGGCCCGTGGGGTCACCACGGCCGCGGTGATGGTGCCGACACCGCTGGTGGCGACGACCGCGGCGAGCCCGGGTAGTCCGCCGGTGTCCCCGGTGAAGTGGTTGCGGTAGAGCAGCACTGTCATGACGAGCACCAGGCCGTAGGCGGCCCGGGAGGCGGTCAGCGCGCTGAGCGCCCGGCGGGCCGGACCATGACCTGCGAGGTAGCGCGCACCGTCGGCGAGGTCCGCGAGGACGACACCGGTCTGCCGCCAGGCGCCCTGCCAGCCGACGGTGACCATGGGGCCGAACGCCGTGCGTGACGAGCGGCCCGCGGTCGCCGCGGCCAGTAGATAGGCGAGGCCGGCCAGGCCTGCCACCAGCGCCACCGCGGAGTCGTCCCCGCCGGCGAGGCCACGCAGGCCACTGCCGACACCCGCGCCGACGAGCGTCGCGATCGTGCCGGAGGTGACCGACAGCGCGTTCGCCCCGACCAGCCGGTCGAGGCCCACGACGACGGGCAGCCCCGCCGACAGCGCGGACAGGACGAACCGGTTGACGCTGACCGAGGCCAGGGCCACCACGTAGAAGTCGGCCCCGGTGTGGCCGAACGCGATCAGCGCCACCAGGACGGCCATCAGCAGCATCCGGACCAGGGAGCAGACGACCAGCACCCGCTGGCGGGAGATGCGGTCCAGCACGATGCCGGCGAACGGGCCGACGACGCTGAAGGGCAGCACCACGACCGCGAGCGAGGCGGCCAGCGCCCCCGCGGACGTGGCCCGTTCGGGGGAGAACAACACATAGCTGACCAGGCTGGCCTGGAAGACACCGTCCGCAGCCTGGGAGGTGAGCCGGGCTGCGTACAGCATCCGGAACCCACGGTCACCGAGCAACGCCCGGAGGTTCGCCGACCATCCCACATCCGTCAGCCTAGGGCCCCCACGAACAACGCGGGCGGCACGGTCCCGCACCCGGGTCGGGATCCGTGTGATCCCACCTGGGTACGGCCTCGTGCCGTCCGCGTGTCAGGCCCGATCGGGCCCCCGCTCAGATCCCCCGCTCAGGCCCCCGGCCTGCGCGGACGCTCTGTTCGCGTGGAAACCGCGGCTGCCGGCTGGCTCAGATCTCGCCCCGGATGAAGGCCTCGACCTTGTCGTGCGCCTCGCTGTCGCGGTACTGCTCCGGCGGCGACTTCATGAAGTAGGACGAGGCGGACAGGATCGGCCCGCCGACCCCGCGGTCCAGGGCGATCTTGGCGCAGCGCACCGCGTCGATGACCACACCGGCGCTGTTGGGGGAGTCCCAGACCTCGAGCTTGTACTCCAGGTTCAGCGGGACGTCGCCGAACGCACGACCCTCCAGCCGGACGTAGGCCCACTTGCGGTCGTCGAGCCACGCCACGTAGTCGGACGGCCCGATGTGGACGTTGTCCTTGCCGAGGTCGTGGGAGAGCTGGGAGGTGACGGCCTGGGTCTTGGAGATCTTCTTGGACTCGAGGCGCTCGCGCTCGAGCATGTTCTTGAAGTCCATGTTGCCGCCGACGTTGAGCTGCATGGTGCGGTCCAGGATGACCCCGCGGTCCTCGAACAGCTTGGCCAGCACCCGGTGTGTGATGGTGGCGCCGACCTGCGACTTGATGTCGTCGCCGACGATCGGCACGCCGGCCGCCCGGAACTTCTCCGCCCACTCGGGTACCC
Source organism: Frankia umida (assembly GCF_023242945.1). Taxonomy (NCBI): domain Bacteria; kingdom Bacillati; phylum Actinomycetota; class Actinomycetes; order Frankiales; family Frankiaceae; genus Frankia; species Frankia umida. Next base: position 120,903 of record NZ_JALKFT010000003.1, on the reverse strand, counting down.
CGGCGATGAAGACCGGCAGGCAGTTGATGAAGCCGACACCCGCGTCGATCGCGCACTGGGCGTAGAACTTGGCCGCGTTCTCGGAGCCGACCGGCAGGTAGCAGACCAGCACGTCGGCCTGGCTCTCGCGCAGCGTGGCGACGACGTCCACCGGGACCTCGTCGGACTCCTCGATCGTCTCGCGGTAGTAGCGGCCCAGACCGTCCAGGGTGTGGCCGCGGGAGACGGTGATACCCAGCGGCGGCACATCCGCGATCTTGATGGTGTTGTTCTCGCTGGCGACGATGGCCTCGGACAGATCGCGACCGACCTTCTTCGCGTCCACGTCGAACGCGGCGACGAAGGTCAGGTCGCTCACGTGGTATTCGCCGAGCTGAACATGCATCAGGCCGGGGACCGGCGTCGACGGGTCGGCGTCGCGGTAGTACTCGACCCCCTGGACCAGCGAGGCTGCGCAGTTGCCCACGCCGACGATGGCGACACGTACCGAACCCATGACGGTCTACTCCTTGGCTGCGATGTATACGGATCTGGGAATCATCTGGGCATGCCGAGTCACCGCGGCGCCGTCCGGCCAGTGGACCGAGTCGACAGGACGCCCCGCGGGGGTGCTGCTCACGACCCGGCCGGGACCTCGTTGTCCGGGGGGCTGGGGACGGGGCTGGTCAGCGGTGCGCCGTCATCCCGGGTGGGGGAAGCTGGTTGCTGGCCAGCGGCTGGACCCTCCGTGACCGGGGGAGTTGCCACTGTGGATGAGCCTGTGGACAACCCTGTGGATCCTGTGGACAACTGTGGGCTCACCGTGGCCGCGGCCGGGGTGGCGGCCCGCTCCGTCTCGATCAGCTCGTTGAGCCACCGGACCTCGCGTTCCACCGACTCGAGGCCGTGGCGCTGCAACTCGAGGGTGTAGCTGTCGAACCGTTCGACGGTGCGGGTCAACGCCGAGCGGACCTTCTCCCGGCGCTCCTCGAGACGCCCTCGGCGACCTTCCAGGATGCGCAGGCGCACGGCGGCGTCCGTCTTCGCGAAGAAGGCGAACCGCACGCCGAACATCTCGTCCTCCCAGGAGGACGGCCCACCCTCACCGAGCAGTTCGGCGAGCTTCTCCTTGCCCTCGCCGGTAAGTGTGTAGACGACCCGGCTGCGCCCGCCCAGCCGGGTGGACGCCCCGACATCGTCGGCGGTCACGTACCCGGACTCGGCCAGGCGGCGCAGACACGGATAGAGCGACCCGTAGCTGAACCGGTGGAACGCGCCCAGCAGCGCGGCGAGCCGCTTGCGCAGCTCGTAGCCGTGCATCGAGCTTTCGGACAGGAGGGCCAGCACCGCCAACTCCAGCACGGCCCACCTCCCTGATCGTGTCTGCGGTCGCGCCCTGGTTCAGGCGGTCGTGCTCGTGCTGGTCCTTCTTGCTCGTGCTGATCCTTGTGCTGATGGCCCTGCTAGACGTTCGCGATCTTTATCGTGGCCGTGCGAGTGTCGCCCGACATATCGAAGCGATACATCGAGGATAGACGTCTACGGACGACTACCGCAACCAGAAATGACCAACCGGCGACGCGGAGATGACCGCGAGGGGCGTAATTCGGGTCACAGTGGCCGCTTCGCCTCAGGTCGGCCACCCGTTCACCCGGCCGCCGGACACGGCGATCGGAGGGACGGCGGCCGCCTCCGACGTCCCTCCGGCGGGGCATCCCTCGAAGCCCTCGCGGAGCCGTTTCGTTCGATGCCGATCTGTCTGGAGCGTCTGCCAGCCGGACGTCCGCGGCGTACCGTTGGAACATGCGGTCGCGGTCGGTCATCGACTACGCGCTCGCCCGCCGGGCGACGCTCGCGGACCTTCGAGCGGGCAGACTCTCCTCGCTCGACGTGTGCGATGCGCAGCCCTACCTGCTGCGTGCGGCGAAGTTCCACGGTGAACCGACGAAGAAGCCGTGCCCGGTCTGCCGCTGCGGCGAGAAGCTGATCCACGTCACCTACACCTACGGTGACGAGCTCGGCGACAGTTCCGGTCGGGCCCGGGCCACCCGGGAGCTGCCCGCGCTCGCGGCCCGCTACAGCGAGCTACAGGTGTATGTGGTCGAGGTGTGCCGCCCATGTGGGTGGAACCATCTGACCCTGTCCTACGCGATCGGCACCGGCGAACCGAAGGCCAGGCGGGCCTCGCGCCGCCAGGCCGCCGACCCCTGAGCCACGACCCTCTCCTCCTTCCCACCAGCCGGTTCACCCTGGCGTACCGCGCCTGTCCGCCCGCAACCCGGCGGTCGCCTCGGGCGTCTGCACTCCAGACGGGGGACCGCGGGTGCCTGATCGGGTCAGGCCGCTCGGCCGCCCGGCGCGAGAGGGTGGAATCTGACGTGAGATCCTGGTCTGCCATGTGGGCGTCACGGCGTGTCCAGGGTCCGCGCGATCCGCGTGTGGTCCAGTGCCGTGGTCCGCTTGGTGAACGCCCGCGGGGGGGTCCGGTAGCCGAGCAGGCCCGTAGCAATGGATGGAGCGGTCGGTGAGCTCTCCCCACGACCCGAGTGCCTATCGGCCCGATGCGGACCGACCCCTGCCCGGCGACGGAGCGCCCCCGCCCCGCCGCCCGCTTCCGCCGGACGGCGCGCCTGCGTCGGACCGTTCGCCTGCGCCGGGGCAGTCCTATCCCGCGCAGTATCGCGATGGCGCCCGGCCGGCCCGTGGGGAGCGACCCGCCCGGGCGAGCCGTCCGGTCGCGCCGCCAGCGGAGCGCACCGCGCTGGTCCCCCCGACCGTCCGAGCCGCTGCTGGCGGGGATGCCCGCGGCGCGTCCGGGCCACCCGCTTCGGTGCGGCCGGTGTCATCGACCGGCGGCCCGGTGCCGTCCACCTCCGAGCCACGACTGTCGCGGTCGCCACTGCCACCACTGCCACCACTGCCATCGCCTGGGCGGTCGCCGTTGCCCGGGTCGCCGTTGCCCGGGTCGTCGTCACCACCGGGTCCGGTGTCGTCCGGGTCGGCGGCGCGGGAGAGATCCCTGCCGCCTGGCTCGCGGGGAGGCTGGGTCCCGGGGCACACGGCACCGGATGATGCCGCCGGGGTCCGCCCCGAGGGCGTCGGACGTGGCGGCGCCGGCCGTGACGCGAGGGCGCCGGGCACCGGGCACGGGGCCGCCCCAGGTCGCCCGGATCCGGGGGCGACCCGGGCCGTCACCGCGTCCGCGTCGGACCTGCCAGGCGGGCCACGTCCCGAAGCGCGGCGTCTGGACGGCTCCGGCCGGGACGAGCCGGGTGCGGTCGCGGGCGGTCGGGGGGCCTTGTCGCCCGGAGCACCGGACCGTGCGGTGCCGAATCGTGCGGTGCCGAATCGTGCGGTGCCGAATCGTGCGGTGCCGGACCACGGAGTGCCGGACCGTGCCGTGCACGATGCCGGAGCGCCCGACGGTGCGGTGGCTGGTCGGGAGGCTTCGCGTCCTGGAGTGAGTGGCCGTGGCACACCTGGCGACGGGCGTCGCGGGATCGCCGACCGGCGGCAGGCCAGTCTTGATCGGGGAACCGGTACGGACCTCATCCCGCGCGACAGCGGCCGCGGTGCCCGTCCGGGCTCGAAGCCGGGGCTGAGCACGCCCAGCGTCGCCGCGGACGCGATGTACGACACCATCGACCAGGCGGCGCTGCGTCGCGTCGACGTGCACGAACGGACAGCCGACGCGACCGTCTACCGCAAGGTGGACCGGCGCGGTCCCGAGGGCACCGCGGCGGAGCGCACCGCGGCCGTGCGGTCCGGGCGGCCACCGGTTGACGAGCAGCGATCGGCACCGGCCGCCGCCACCCGCCGGGTGGCGGGGCGGGGGCAGCGGGACCGTCCCACGCAGCTGACCGAGCGAATGGCCATGCGGGTCGGTGAGGCCGGTGCGGCCGGTGCGGTGAGTGAGCGAGGGACCGGGGCGGCGGGACGTCCGGTGGCGGGTCGGGGCGGCTCGCGTCGTCCCGGCGCCGCACGAGAGGGACGGCCCGGATCCGCGGCGCCGTCGACCTCGCGGATGGCCCGTGCCCAGGCGGGTGGCCCCGGTGGGCCCGACGGCCCCGTGCCGAGCAGGCGCCGCGGTGGTGGCCGCTCGTCCCGGCCGGGCCAGGGCAGCCGTGGCCCGATGTGGTGGCGGCGCCGACCGCGGTGGCTGCGCCGGTTGGTGCTGGCCGGGGTGTTCTCCTCGATCCTGCTGTTCGTCGCCGGCATCGCGGTGATCTACGCGGCCACCCGGGTGCCGCTGCCGGACGAGGTCAAGACCGCCCAGACCTCGATCATCTACTACAGTCCGACGTCGGCCCAGCAGAGCACCGGGGACGAGATGGCGCGGCTCGGCACGGTGAACCGTACCGACGTGCCGTTGTCCCAGGTCTCGAAGGCGATGCAGCACGCGGCGCTGGCAGCCGAGGACAAGCGTTTCTACAGCGAGCCGGGTATCTCACCGAAGGGCATCGCCCGGGCGTTGTACGTCAACCTCACCGGCGGTGATCTGCAGGGTGGATCGACGATCACCCAGCAGTACGCGAAGAACGCGTATCTCACTCAGGAGCGCACGTTCACCCGCAAGATGCGGGAGATCGTGCTCGCGGTGAAACTGGACCGCAAGTACTCCAAGGACAAGATTCTCGAGTTCTACCTGAACACGATCTTCTTCGGCCGGAACGCCTACGGGATCGAGGCCGCGGCCAAGGCCTACTTCAACACCACGGCCGCGCAGCTCACACCCGAGCAGGGGGCGGTGCTGGCCGGCCTGATCCGGTCGCCGAACTACCTGGATCCGGTGAAGAATCCCGGCCCGGCCGCCACCCGGTGGCACGAGGTGGTCGCGACCATGGCCGCGGAGGGCTGGGCGCCGGCGTCGATCACCAGCGCCCAGCCGCCGCCCGTCATCCCCAAGCCCATCCAGAACACCGCGGACACCTCTGCGCAGGTCGCCTACATCCGCGACGAGGTCGTCCGGGAACTGACGGCCGCGGGGATCACGGAGCAACAGATCAAGCAGGATGGTCTGCGGATCACCACCACGATTGACCAGAGTCGTCAGATCGCCTCCTTCCAGGCCGTCAACCAGGTGCTGAGCTCGGCGTACGCGGCGGTACCGGATCTGCGGACCGGTCTGTCCGCCGTCGAACCCGGCACCGGGCGCATCCTCGCCTGGTACGGCGGTTCGCTCTACGGCAAGGACGCCCAGGGTCGTGAGGCGTACGAGGACAACGTCTCGGGGGCGCAGGTGCAGTCCGCCTCGACCTTCAAGACGATCACGCTGATCGCGGCGCTGCAGAAGAACATCAACCTGAAGTCGACCTATGCGGCCCCGGCGAAGGCGTATCTCCCCGGCTATGTGGTGGAGAACGACGAGAGCGAGGGCGGCGACCTGGGTTACAAGAACCTGATCGAGGCGACCGCGGCCTCGATCAACACGGTGTACGTCCCGTTGGGTCAGACGATCGGCGTCAACAACGTCATCGCCACCGCGCGCACCCTCGGTATCCGCGACAGGACGGCGCTGAAATCCGAGGCCGGTATCACCCTGGGGCAGGACAGCGTCTACCCCATCGACATGACGTCGGTCTATTCGGTGCTGGCCAGCAACGGCGTGCGGGCCACCCCGCACATCGTGGACAAGGTCGTCGACGGCAACGGCCAGGTGATCTACAGCGGGGCCGTGCAGAATCCCAAGCAGGTCATTCCCGCCGCGGTCGCCCGGGACGCTACCTACGCGCTGCAGAGCGTCATCACCGACCCGTCCGGCACCGGCCACCGGGCCGCGCTCGAGGGCGGTCGTGAGGCCGCCGGCAAGACCGGCACCTCGACGGACTTCCGGTCGGCCTGGTTCTGCGGCTACACCAAGGAGATCGCCTCCTGCGTGGACATGTTCCGTGGCGAGGGGCTGGTGTCCGACCAGCTGCGCGGCATTCCCGGCGCACCCGACGGGGTGTACGGCGGAACGCTGCCGGCGCGGGTCTGGAAGGCGTTCATGGACGCGGCACTCAGGGGTGTACCGAAATCCACCTTCGATCCCCCGGCGTTCGGGGGCATGGTGCAGGACAACGCGCCGCCGAGCCCGTCGCCGACCATCACCGCGGCGCCGGATGCCAGCCAGGGCACCACGGGCATACTGGGTGGCCTGTTCGGTGGCGGGGACGGCGCTGGCGGCGGTACCGGCACCACGGGCGGTGGTCAGCAGCAGGGGGGCACCCGCGGCGGAACCCGTCCACGCCAGACCGGCATCATCGTTGACCCCTTCGCTGGCGGGTGACCGGGCCGCGGGGGTGAGAATGGCGCGCATGGCCACGACACAGGCGTCACCCGCCCGCGTCAGCCCGGCTCGGGAGGACCCGGTCGTCGGGGGCGCGAGCCAGCTGATCGGCGGGCCGCCCGGCGCACACGCGGTCCTGCCCGGGCGGCGTACCTGGCTGACGCCGCTGCGGGTGCTGATGGCGCTGGTCATCCTCGCGTCCCTGCTGGGCTACGCGCAGAAGGCCAGCTGCCGGGACACCCGCAACTGGACGCACGAGTACCAGTACAGCGCGCTGTGCTACTCGGACGTGGTCGCCCTGTACAGCCAGGAGGGCCTCGTCGACGGGAAGCTCCCCTATCTGGACTATCCGACGGAGTACCCGCCGCTGATCGGCGCGGCGATGGCACTGATCGCATGGCCCGCGGGGCTCGCCTCCGGGCCGAAACCGGTCTATCGGATGGACAACGGCCAGCAGGTCGTCGACCACTACACGATGGACCGGCGATCCGCGGTCTTCTACGACCTCACCGCGCTGCTGTTCCTGGTCGCGGCGTGCGTGGCGGTGTTCTGCACGGCGCTGACCGCCGGTTCGCGGCGGGTCTGGGACGCGGCGCTGTTCGCCATCGCACCCGCGCTGGCCCTGCACCTGCTGACGAACTGGGACATTCTGGCCGTCGCGTTCGCGGCGGGTGGTCTGCTCGCCTGGTCCAGACGGGCCCCCCGGCTGGCCGGTGTGCTGCTCGGGCTCGGCATCCTGACCAAGCTCTACCCGGCGCTGTTCCTGCTCGGCCTGCTGTTTCTGTGCCTACGGGCGGGCAAGGTCCGGGAGTGGCTGAAGGCGTTCGTGTCGGCCCTGGTCACCGTGGTGGCGGTGATGGTGCCGCTGTGGCTGGTCGCCGGCTACTTCGACAAGGAGGCCGACCGGACCAGCAGCGGCATCCTCGCCACGTTCTGGCACGGCGGAAGCTGGCTGCGGTTGCTGGGGGGCGGCCCGGACGGGGCCCGCAACGCCCTGGCCCGTTTCTTCGACCTCAACTCCGAACGAGGCGCCGACTGGGATTCGGTGGCCTTCGGCGCCACCTGGCTCGCCGACCGCCACGACCCGGCCTGGTTCGGGCCGATGCACCTGGTCATCTGCCTGGTCACCGCGGTGGTGCTGATCGCGGTGACCAGCGCGCTGGTCGTCCACCGGCCGGACACGCTGCGGCTGGTCATCGCCTCGGCGGTGGCCGCGTTCGGGACGATCGCCGTCGCCGTGCCGTACGTCCTCCAGGGCATTCGGGACCACGGCCTGGCCGTCCACACGCTCAACATCGTCACCGCGGCGACGCTGGTCGTGGCGGTGCTCGCGATCGGGTTGCTCACGTGGCTGGCGCCGCGCCGTCCGCGGCTGCCCCAGGTGCTGTTCCTGCTCGTCGTCGCGTTCCTGCTCAGCAACAAGGTGTTCTCGCCGCAGTACACCCTGTGGTTGCTGCCGCTGGTGGCGCTGGCCCGTCCGCGGTGGCGCCTGTTCCTGATCTGGCAGATCTGCGAGTTCTGGGTGATGTTCACCCGGTTCATGCACTTCATCTACAACGACACGCAGGGACGCCACGGCGTGGACCGCGGCTGGTTCGTGGGCGCCGTGGCACTGCGTGATCTCGTTCTGATCGTGATGGCCGGGTTCGTCGTGCGCGAGATCCTGCATCCACGGATGGATGTGGTCCGCGCCGGCACCGCGGGCACGGTCGCGCAACGTTGCGCCGCGGACAGTCCCGATGCCGGCCTCGACCCCGACCTGCTCGACGACCCGGCCGGCGGCGTGCTCGACCACGCCCCCGACGTCCGCGGCGGGTGGCGTGGTCGCCCGACCCACCCCGCCGCCACATCCGCCACGTCCGCCACGCCCATCACCGACATCACCGACACCACGGACGCCGCCACGGCGATCCCGGAGGTCGCCGTCACCACCGTGAGAGCGACGAACGGTCCGGACGAGGCGGACCGGGACGCCGACCGACCGGCGTTGCGCCCACTCGAGCCCGGCGCTCTGTTCCGGCCGCGGCACCGACCCGACGCGGACTCCCCCGACACCACCGCGAACGGCAGCACCCTGGGCGGTGGCGACCAGGGACCCGCTGGTGGCTAGTTCCGCGGTGGAGGGCCCCGCGGTGGACGGTCCACCGCCGGACGGTCCACCGCCGCGCGGTTCGTCGGCGCACCGCGCGGCGGTGGACGGTAGGCGCTGGTCGCCGGTGCGGTCGGGCTGGGGGCGGGTGCCGCGGGCGGTCACGGCGACCCTCCCGTTGTGGTTGGGCAGCCGGTTCGCCGTCGCGTTGCTGTCGCTGGCCGCGGCGCGGGCGCTGAGCTCGGGTCCGGCGCGCGACGCCCCGGGACTTCGTACCCTGTGGGACCGCTGGGACGTCGGCCTGTTCACCAAGGTCGCCCGCCACGGCTATCTGTCCCCGGCGTACACCGACCGCACCGAGGTCGACTTTCCCGGTCTGCCGATCGCCATCCGGCTGGCCCATCTGGTCCTGCGCGACTGGATCTTCGCCGGACTCGCGGTATCGCTGCTGGCCGGGGTGGTCACCGCCGCGGCCCTGTGGCGCCTGGCCGCGGACGAGGTCGGCGAGCCGGACGCGCGGTTCGCCGTGCTGAGCCTGATCTGTTTTCCGTACGCGGTGTTCCTGTTCGCCGCCTACTCGGAGGGTCTGTTCCTGGCCTGCGCGACCGCCTCGTGGCTGGCCGCCCGGCGGGGACGCTGGTGGCTCGCCGGCCTGCTCGGCGCCGGCGCGGCATCCGCCCGGATCAGTGGGATCGCGTTCGGGGTGGCGCTGGTGGTGCAGTACGTCGTCAGCCGCCGGGAGCAGGGGCGGTCGGTGTTCGCCCGGCCGGCCCTGGCGCTCGCCCTGCCGCCGGTTCCGGTGCTCGGCTACCTGATCTACCTGCGGGCTCGTACCGGTGGATGGTCGTCCTACACCGACGCGATGCGGGCCGGCTGGCACCGCTGGACCGACTGGCCCTGGTCCGGATGGGCGGCCACCTGGTCGTCCGCGACGAACGGCGACGGCTCGTCGGCGTTCGTCTGGTTCTGGCGCGGTGAGCTGCTGGCCGTCGTCGTCGGCGTGGCAGTGACGATCATCCTGCTGGTCGGACGTCGATGGGGCGAGGCGACCTTCGTCGGCGTGATGACCGCCATCATGGCGTGCACGAACTACTACGCCTCCGGGATTCGCGGCATCCTCGTCGCCTTCCCGCTGTATCTGCTGCTTGCCCGGGCCGCCGCCCGCCGACGCTGGGTGGCGTCGGTGTACCTGGGCATCTGTGCGCCGGTGATGGCCGTTCTGGTGATCGCGTTCACCCAGGGTCAGTGGGTTGACTGATCGGCGCGCGCGGCGCGCGGCGCGGCGCGGCCGGCCGGCGCCGACGTGGGACAGTTCGTCGGTGGGGCAGGTGTCCGTGGGGCAGGTGTCGGTGGGGCAGGGGAGACAACAGCGGTGAACGCCGCGGGAGATCCGGTCGGCCAGGCGACGACGCCGGTCCGGACGGGGGAGCCGGACATGGTCGGTTGGTCCGCGGCGCGTCGCCAGGCCTGCCTGGCCGGGGCGATCGCGCTGCTGGCCGCGTTCGTGATGCTGGGGCTCGCGGTCGCCGACCCGTCGCCGTCGCGCCATGTGCGCGGACTGCTCGTGACGATCGATGTCGTCCTGCTGGCCGGGGCGGCCACCGCCTGGCTGCGCGTGGTCCTCGCCCTCGGCGGGACGCGGCGCGAGCCGACACGGGAGGACACGCCGCGGGACTGACCGGTCGGCACGATCGAGTAGACTCGCCAGGACATGCCGTGCCCTGGCGCATGTGCCCGTTCGCTGGTCAACCCCGATGTGCGCGATCAAGTTCCGCTCGATCGCGCCCGCTGACGGGCTGATGCGGGTGGTCTCGTGTACCGCTGGTCGTCCGGATGTGCCGGTCGTGCGATCGCGCTGTGGATCGTGGGCGTCCGGCTCGTCCATGCCGATGCGGATCCGGAGCGCGGTCCCTCCTGCCACGGATGATCCGTGGCCGCTGAGTCCACAGGAGGTGGGTTCACCCTTGGCACGCCATTACGAGCTGATGGTCATCCTCGATGCAGACCTCGAGGAACGCACCGTCGCGCCGTCCCTCGACCAGTACCTCGGTGTCGTCCGACAGGGCGGCGGCGTGGTGGAGAAGGTCGACATCTGGGGTCGCCGCCGGCTCGCCTACGAGATCGCGAAGAGCCACGAGGGCATCTACGCGGTCATCGACCTGCACGCCGAGCCGGCCGTGGTCGCCGAGCTCGACCGGCAGCTCGTGCTGAACGAGTCGGTCCTGCGCACGAAGGTCATCCGGCTCCCCGAGCCGAAGCGGCCCCGCCAGAGCCGCCGAGTGGCGGCATGATCCGGTCCACGGCGACGGCATCGCGTCCGTCCGCCCTGGCCATCGACATCAGGGAGGGTGGGCATGGCCGGTGAGACTGTCATCACGGTAGTCGGAAATCTGACCAGCGACCCCGAACTGCGGTTCACGCCGAACGGCGCAGCGGTGGCGAGCTTCACCGTCGCTTCCACGCCGCGCACGCTGGACCGTCAGTCCAACGAGTGGAAGGACGGGGAGGCGCTGTTCCTGCGCTGCTCCGTCTGGCGGCAGGCGGCGGAGAACGTCGCCGAGTCGCTGCAGAAGGGCGCCCGGGTCATCGTGTCCGGTCGGCTCAAGCAGCGTTCGTTCGAGACCCGTGAGGGCGAGAAGCGCACAGTGATCGAACTCGACGTCGACGAGGTCGGCCCGAGCCTGCGCTACGCGACCGCCAAGGTCGTCCGCGCCGCCCGTGGTGGCGGCGGCGGTGGCGGCGGGTACGGCGATGGTGGCTACAGCGGCGGATCCGGTAGCGGATCCGGTGGCCCGGGTGGCGGCTTCAACGCGCCAGCCGCGGCTTCCGTGCCGTCCAGCGGTGGTTCCAACAGCGGCTACGGCAGCGGTGGAGCACCGAACGATGACCCCTGGTCGCAGCAGCCGGCCGGTGGCTACTCAGACGAGCCTCCGTTTTGAGCGGGCGGTCGTCGTCATCGAGGACGGCACAACGAGGTAGGAGCACATCCATGGCCAAGGCGGCCGTGCGCAAGCCCAAGAAGAAGGTTTGCGTGTTCTGCAAGGACAAGGTCGAGTACATCGACTTCAAGGACACGTCGCTGCTGCGTAAGTACATCTCCGACCGAGGCAAGATCCGCGCGCGTCGGGTGAGCGGCAACTGCAGCCAGCACCAGCGTGACGTCGCCACCGCGGTGAAGAACAGCCGCGAGATGGCGCTGCTGCCCTACACCGCCTCGGCGCGGTAGGGGGTTCCTCGATGAAGCTCATCCTGACTCAGGAGGTCCCCGGGCTCGGCAGCCCGGGTGACATCGTCGAGGTAGCGAACGGCTACGGGCGCAACTTCCTGGTGCCGCGCAAGTACGCGATCCTCGCGACCCGGGGCGCGGAGCGCCAGGTCGAGCAGATCAAGCGGGCCCGGTCGGCTCGGGCGGTCCGCGACCTGGACCACGCCAACGAGATCGCCGGCCAGCTCGGCGGGCTCAAGGTCGAGCTGACCACCCGGGCGGGCAAGGAAGGCCGGTTGTTCGGTTCGGTCACGGCGGCCGACGTCGTCGCGGCTGTCACCGCGGCCGGCGGCCCCGAGCTGGACCGTCGTCGGGTCGACCTGACCACGCCGATCAAGACCCTCGGCGCGCACACCGTCTCGGTGCACCTGCACCCCGAGGTGACCGCGTCGCTGAAGGTCCAGGTCCGCAAGGCCTCCTAGCCGGCTGCCTGGCTCTGTTGTCCACAGGGCCCGGTGACCGGTTTCGCCGTCGGGCCCCCGCACGTGGGGGCCCGACGCACAGGCACCAGCGAACTCCCCCGGGGTCGCCGCACCGCGCCGGTGCGGCCCCGGGGGAGTTCCGCGTTGCGGGAAAAGATCGGGGAGTTCGGGGAGGTCAGCGGCGTTTGGGCCGCGCTCGCCCGAAAATTTTTCCATGGATTGTTATCCACATGTCCGGCGCGGAAGGTGCGCGGTGTAGCTGGACTTCCGCCACCTTGCGGGGATCGTTGTCCACAGCTACGCACCAACTGTCCCGAGCTTCTCCCCAGGATCCGGCCCGTTGTCCACATCTTATCCACAAGGCCCTGTGGATAACTCTTTGGCGGTGGTGGCTGCGATCCGTAGGGTCAGGCCCTGGCACACCGCTCGGCGTGCCAGGTTGACCACCTCCCCAGAGTATACGAACATATGTTCGATACATGGGTGCGGTCAGATCGGAGCCGACTGGCCCGGTCGATTCGGGAGGGGGGCCTCGTGAGCGTCACCGAGATCTCGCGCGGCGCGGGCGGTCCCGCGGAGTTCGACCGGACCCCGCCGCACGACCTCCCCGCCGAGCAGAGCGTGCTCGGCGGCATGCTGCTGTCGAAGGACGCGATCGCCGACGTCGTCGAGGTCCTGCGGATGACGGATTTCTACCGCCCGGCGCACGGCCTCATCTACGAGGTCATCGGTGATCTCTACGGCCGCGGCGAGCCGGCCGACGTGATCAGCGCGGCGGCCGAACTCGGCCGCCGCGACATGCTGGAGCGCGTCGGCGGCCCGGGTTATCTGCACACGCTGATCTCCAGCGTGCCCACCGCGGCGAACGCCGGTTACTACGCCCGCATCGTCGGCGAGCAGGCGATCCTGCGCCGCCTCGCCGAGGCCGGCACCCGCATCGTGCAGCTCGCCTTCGGCGCCGCGCCCGACGTCACCGATGTCGTCGACCGGGCCCAGGCCGCCGTCTACGAGGTCACCGAGCGGCGCACGAACGATGACTATCTCCCGCTGGGCGACCTGCTCAACCCCGCCCTGGAGGAGATCGAGTCGATCGCGGGGCACGAGGGCTCGCTCACCGGTGTGCCGACCGGTTTCACCGACCTCGACGAGCTCACCAACGGCCTGCACGGCGGCCAGCTGTGGATCGTCGCGGCCCGCCCGGCCGTGGGCAAGGCGTTGGCGCTTGACACACCGCTACCCACGCCGAGTGGTTGGACGACGATGGGCCGCGTGGCCGTCGGTGACCAGCTGATCGGCGCCGATGGCCGGCCAACGCGGGTTGTGGCCGCCACCGAGGTGATGCACGGCCGGCCCTGCTACGAGGTCGAGTTCTCCGACGGGTCCGTGATCGTGGCTGACGCCCAGCACCAGTGGATCACCGAGACGAGGGCGGATCGCCGTCGCGTCATCGCGGATCGATCTGGCGGCCAGGTCCGAACTCTCACCCGGCCGGTCACGACGGAAGAGATCGCACGCACCCTCCGTTGCCAGACGGCGGATGGTCGAGCCAACCACGCGGTGCGCAACGCCCGTCCTTTTCAGCTGCCGGCTGTCGAGCTCCCCCTGGACCCCTACCTGCTCGGGGCGTGGCTCGGTGATGACACGTCCGCCGCGGCCACGCTGACCTCCGCGGATCCCGAGATTCCCGCGGAGATCCAACGGCGTGGTTATGACGTGCCAGCCAGCACCACGGCCAGGTATCGATACGGGCTGCAACGTCGTCGAGCGTCGCCGCAGGAGCGGACGTGCATGGTGTGTGGCCGTGCCTTCAGCAACGCGATGCCGCAGGTACGCACCTGTGGCCAGTCCTGCGGTGGCAAACTGCGCTTCCTCGCGGAGCCGCTGGCACCTCGTGCGTGCGTGGACTGCGGTGGGCGCATCACAAGCTATGGTCCGCGTTGCCGCTCCTGCCATGCGCGGGGCGGAACAGTGCAGGCCCGGCTGCGTTCGTTGGGCGTGCTGGGAAACAAGCACATTCCGGCTTCCTACCTGCGGGCCTCAGAGCAGCAGCGGCGCGATCTTCTGGCCGGCCTGCTGGACACCGACGGCACCATGTCAGCCAACGGATCGACTGCCCAGTACGCGTCGACCAGCGCGCGACTTGCCCGAGATGTCCGTGAGCTCATCCTTTCGCTGGGATACCGGGCCACCATCTCGACCAGGCGGGTGCGGGGTAGCTCGGAAGCGAGTTCCACCTGTTATTCGATCAGTTTTGCGCCTCAGGACCAGGTCTTTCGGCTGGCCCGCAAGGCACAGCGGCTGCAGCCGACCGATTTTCCGGGGGTCGGGCTGCGCTACATCACAGCCGTCCGGCCGATCCCGTCAGCGCCGGTCCGCTGTGTCGAGGTCGATAACGCGGAGCATCTCTACCTGGCAGGTGAGGCCTGTATTCCGACGCACAACTCGACTCTGGGTCTCGATTTCGCCCGCGCGGCGTCGATCAAGAACGGGATGACCTCGGTCATCTTCTCGTTGGAGATGAGCCGCATGGAGATCACCATGCGGCTGCTCTCCGCCGAGGCGCGGGTGTCGCTGCAGAACATCCGCACCGGTCGGCTCACCGAGGAGGACTGGGGTCGCCTGGCCCGTCGGATGGGTGAGGTGGCCGAGGCGCCGCTGTTCATCGACGACAGCCCGCACCTGACGATGATGGAGATCCGCGCCAAGGCCCGCCGGCTCAAGCAGCGCAACGATCTGCGTCTGGTCATCCTCGACTACCTGCAGCTCATGTCGTCGCCGAAGAAGGTCGAAAGCCGCCAGCAGGAGGTCAGTGAGATCTCCCGGTCACTGAAGCTGCTGGCCAAGGAGCTCGAGGTGCCGGTCGTCGCCATCTCGCAGCTCAACCGTGCCTCCGAGCAGCGCGCCGACAAACGCCCCCAGGTCTCCGACCTGCGCGAGTCCGGCAGCCTCGAGCAGGACGCCGACGCGGTCATCCTGCTCTACCGGGAGGACGCGGTGGAGAAGGAATCCGCCCGTGCCGGCGAAGCGGATCTGATCATCGCCAAGCACCGTAACGGCCCGACCGGCACCGTCACCGTCGCCTTCCAGGGGCACTACTCCCGCTTCGTCGACATGGCCAACTGACGCGGCCCCGCCGGCCCGGCCGGGTTCCGGTCGCGCCTGCCTGCCCGGCTCACCGGTCGGGTCGCTGCCGGTTGTGCCCGGATGTCCGCCGTGGTGCCCACCGGCCGCCGCCGCGGTGACACACTGGACGCACCATGACCTGGGTGGCCGGCCAGGCCACCGGCCCGACTGTGGGACGCGAGGAGATGCCAGGTGAGTGACGACGCGAGCGGCGCGGTCGTGCAGGACTCCCCGCCACCGGCCACGTCGGCCGTGCTCGAGGTCGCCCGGTTCGCGATCCGGCCTGGCACCGAGCGGGCCTTCGAGGTCGCCTTCGGGCAGGTGCGGTCCGAGCTGCTGGGCACCTCCGGCTGCCGCGGCGCCCGGATGACCCGTGGTGTCGAGTCGCCGTCGACCTTCGTGTTGCTCGTCGAATGGGACACCCTCGACGCGCACCTGGTGAACTTTCGGGAGTCCGAGTCGTTCGTCCGGTGGCGGGCGGCCCTCGGGCCGTACTTCGCCGCGCCGCCGGATGTCGCGCACTTCGCCGACGTCCGACCGGATCCGTCCTGATCTCGGCTGACCGGGCCGGCCCCTGACCATGGCGAACTTCTTTGGCTTTCTGGTCGTCGCGCCGATGATGGCGGCGATCATCGGTTTCGGTATCTGGCTGTTCCCGGCGATCCTGATGCGCGACCGTGTTCGCGAGTTCCGCATCCGGCCGTTCGCCTTCTTCGTCACCGGCTATGCCGCCACTTTCCTGCTGAGCATCTACCAGATCTTCGCCGTTCACTCGGTGGGCCCCTTCGCCGGCACGGTCGCCTCGCTCGGGCTTGTCTGGGTGATCCGCGACCAGTGGCGTCGGCGTCGGCCGCCCTCCGATCAGCGCAAGGCCGCCGGACCACAGCAGCCCGGCCAGGCGGGGCCCGTCGGCTATCCTGGTCAGCCCGGCTTCCCTGGTCAGCCCGGCTTCCCGGCAGGTCAGTCTGGCTATCCGGGTCAGTCTGGCTTCCCGGGTCAGCCCGGTTATCCGGGTCAGTCTGGCTTCCCGGGTCAGCCTGGCTATCCGGGGCAGAGCGGGCCGCCGGGTTATCCCGGCTACCCGGCGGGTCAACCGGGATTCACGGGCCAGCCAGGTTACGGAGGCCAGCCCGGGACCGGTGGTTTTCCGGGTCAGGCCGTGCCCCCAGGTCAGGCGCTGCCCCCGGGGCAGGCCGGCTCGCCCGGCCAGGCGGACGGGGCGGGACGGCCGTCCGGGCATGGAGCAGGGGCTGCTGATCGCGGCGGCTCGGAGACGCACGAGAACGCGTCCACAGGGTCCGGGGAATCCCGGCCGGCGGGCGTCGACCCGGCCCCGGAGTTGCCGCCACTCGACGAGATTCCGGAGATCCCGGACTTTCTGCCCGACTTTGATGCGCTGCCTGCCGCTCCCGACCCGCGGCGACCCGGCGGTTCCTCGTCTCGAGGCCCGAGCGGGGAGCGCCGCGAACCCGGCAAGGATGAGGGAACGTCCGCCGGCCAGAGCGATCCCGGCGCCGGACCCGGGCCGGCCGCCGACGGTCGCGGGTCCGGACGGCGGATCGCCGGCTATCCCTTCGCGGCTCCCCCTCCTGACGGGGCTGGTGGCACGCCGCCGCCGGATCCGATGGACCCGGACGACTGACGCCGCCACCGCCTTACTCCGCAACCGGTCCGAAGCAGGATCCGTCCGCGACCGTCCGGAGCAGGATCCGTCCACGCGGGTCGTCGCAGGAACAGGCCAACGGGATCGCTGGTCCCGGAAGATCTGTCAGGGGCGTGCGGCAACGTGATGGCGGGTCGCGTCGTCACGTCCGCCATGTGGCGTACCGTCGGGTCATCACCCATGACCGCGTCAGCGGCCGATCCGGACCATTGCGCGACGTGGCCCGTGGCCCGTGGCTGTCGGCCCTGGTCGGTGTCGGTCGGGGTGATGCCCGTTGCCGATGTGATGCCCGAGGTCGAGATGCCTGCACTGCGTTCCCGAACGACCACGCACGGCCGGAACATGGCTGGTGCCCGTGCCCTGTGGCGGGCGACCGGCATGACCGACGACGACTTCGGTAAGCCGATCATCGCGGTAGCGAACAGCTTCACCGAGTTCGTCCCGGGGCATGTGCACCTGCGCAACCTCGGTCAGCTGGTGGCCGGCGCCGTGGCGGAGTCCGGTGGGGTGGCGCGTGAGTTCAACACGATCGCGGTGGACGACGGAATCGCGATGGGGCACGGCGGGATGCTGTACTCGCTGCCGTCCCGGGAGCTGATCGCGGACAGCGTCGAGTACATGGTGAACGCGCACTGCGCGGACGCGCTGGTCTGCATCTCCAACTGCGACAAGATCACGCCTGGGATGCTGCTCGCGGCGATGCGGCTCAACATTCCCACGGTGTTCGTCTCCGGCGGCGCGATGGAGTCCGGCAACGCGGTGATCTCCGGGGGCACGGCGCGGGCGAAGGTCGACCTGATCACGGCGATGTCGGCGGCGGTCAGCCCGGATGTCTCCGACGACGACCTGTCGTCGATCGAGCGGTCGGCCTGCCCGACCTGCGGCTCGTGTTCGGGCATGTTCACCGCGAACTCGATGAACTGCCTGACCGAGGCCATCGGACTGTCACTGCCGGGCAACGGGTCGACCCTGGCCACGTCGGCGGCGCGGCGCGAGCTGTTCCTCGAGGCCGGCCGGGTGATCGTCGATCTGGCCCGGCGGTACTACGAGAAGGACGACGAGGCTGTCCTGCCGCGATCGATCGCGTCCGTGGCGGCGTTCCGCAACGCCTTCGCCGTGGATGTGGCGATGGGCGGGTCGACGAACACCGTGCTGCACCTGCTCGCCGCCGCGGTCGAGGCCGGTGTCGGTGTCACGCTCGCCGACATCGACGAGATCTCCCGGCGCGTGCCGTGTCTGTCCAAGGTGGCCCCCAGCTCCACGCTCTACCACATGGAGGACGTCCACCGGGCCGGCGGAATCCCGGCCATCCTCGGTGAACTCGACCGGGCCGGCCTGGTCGACCCGAGCACCCACTCGGTGCACGCGGCGAACCTGCGTGAGTTCCTCGACCGCTGGGACATCCGCGGGGCGAATCCGTCGCCGGACGCGATCGAGCTGTTCCACGCCGCTCCCGGCGGGGTGCGCACGATCGAGCCGTTCAGCTCGACGAACCGCTGGGAGTCCCTCGACACCGACGCCGAGAACGGCTGCATCCGTTCGGTCGAGCACGCCTATTCGTCGGAGGGCGGCCTCGCGGTGCTGTTCGGCAACCTCGCCGTCGACGGCGCCGTGGTGAAGACCGCCGGGGTCGACGAAAGTCAGTGGACGTTCCGCGGCCCGGCCCTGGTCGTCGAAAGCCAGGAGGACGCGGTCGACGCGATCCTGACCAAGCGGGTCAAGGCCGGTGACGTCATCATCGTCCGCTACGAGGGGCCCCGCGGCGGTCCGGGCATGCAGGAGATGCTGTACCCGACGGCGTTCCTGAAGGGCCGTGGCCTCGGTCCGAAGTGCGCGCTGATCACGGACGGGCGGTTCTCCGGCGGGAGTTCGGGCCTGTCGATCGGGCACGTCTCGCCGGAGGCGGCGCACGGCGGCACGATCGCCCTGGTTCGCGATGGCGACATCATCGAGATCGACATCCCGACGCGGCGTCTGGAACTGCTCGTGTCGGGCGAGGAACTGGCCCGGCGGCGAACCGAGCAGGAAGCCGCCGGTGGCTACCGGCCGGTGGGCCGGGAGCGGCCGGTCTCCGCGGCGCTGCGTGCCTACGCGGCCATGGCCACCTCCGCCTCGACCGGGGCCGCACGGGACGTCTCCCTGCTCGGCTGATCCTGATCCTGGTGGGGCCCGCCCGGTCAGGCGGGCCCCACCCACCAGCCCGGCAGGCCGAACGAGTCGGCGAGTGCCCGGGCAGGTCCGGTGCGGGGAGCCGTGGCCGGCCGGTCAGATCGGGGCGGCGGCGGGTGGCGAGGCCGGGGTGGCGAGGGTGAGCGCGAAGGCGCCGTCGGGGTCGGTCCACCGGGCCGCGCACGCCCAGCCGGCCTGCTGGAGCTCGGCGTCCAGGCCCGCCGGGACGAACTTGGCGCTGATCTCGGTCAGCACATCCTCGCCCCGGGTGAAGTCGATGCTGAGCTTCAGCGCCCTGATGGTGACCCGCTGGTCGCGCACGGCGCGCAGCCGCATCTCGATCCACGAGTCGGCGGCGTTCCACACCGCGATGTGCGCGAAGCCGCGGATGTCGAAGTCCGCATCGAGCTCGCGGTTGATCACTGTGAGGATGTTGCGGTTGAACGCGGCGGTCACGCCGGCACCGTCGTCGTAGGCGGCTACCAGCCGATCCGGGTCCTTGGCCAGGTCGGTACCGAGCAGCAGCGCGTCGCCGGGGCCCGCCTGGTCGCGCAGCGCGGTCAGGAACTTGTGGCGGGCCGCGGGATGCAGATTGCCGATGGTGCCACCGAGGAAGGCGATGAGGCGGCGCCCGCCGGTGGGCAGCTGCGCCAGGTGCCGTTCGAAATCGCCGACCACGGCCAGCACGGACAGCCCCGGATAGTCGGCGAGGATCGCCTCCCCCGCGCTGGTCAGCGACGTCTCGTCCACATCGAAGGGGACGAAGCGGCGCAGGGTGCCGGTGTCGCGCAGCGCGTCCAGGAGCAGTCGGGTCTTCGCCGAACTGCCGGAGCCGAGTTCGATCAGGGTGTCCACCGGGCTGGCGGCGGCGATGTCGGCGGCGTGCAGCTCGAGGATCGCCCGTTCACACCGGGTGGGGTAGTACTCCGGCAGCCGGGTGATCTCCTCGAAGAGGAGGCCGCCGTGGGCGTCGTAGAACCACTTCGGCGGGAGGGTGCGCGGCGGGGACGACAACCCGGTGAGGACGTCACGGGAGAGTGCGGAGATCCGGTCGTTCTCGCGGACGTGCCGTTGCACGGTCAGACCGGGGCCAGCGGTGACGGATTCACGTGGAACAGTGGTCGAGTCCACGGGCTCAGCCGTCCCGGCGGGGGCGGTCGTCGGAGTGCTCGGTGTCATCGTGGCGTCCTCCATCGACGGTGTGCAACCCACAGTAGCCATCTCCGCTGGTCAAGCTACGAAGAGTGACTTTGCGCGTGTCGGCCACCAATAGGTAGTGGTCGGGAACCTCGATCCAGCCTGCCCCATCGTCATCCGGCTCACTCGCGACGAGGACACCGTCCTCCTCGATCCGATAGACGAGGGTCTCTCCCCAGGCGGTCGCGACGAGCTGGGTTCCATCGGTTACCACCAGATTGAGGCGAGCCGCTGACGGCCGGTCCGCTCCATCTGATCGCGGCGACCCGGACGCCGCCGGTGCGGCCGGCGGGCCCGGCGGAGCTGGTGGGGCTGGGGCTGGGGGCGGGGTCGTCCAGTCGCCGGCCCAGGGGCGTAGGGCGCCGGGGCGGGAGTCGGCGAGGCCGGCGTCGCCGAGGGCGGTCACCACCCGGGCGACGGCGTCGGCCAGGGGCTGACGTGCGGCGTGCTCCCAGACCAGCGCGGCCAGCAGCGCCGAGTCGCAGGCGGAATCGGGTGCGGGGGCCTCGGGATGCCGCGCGAGCAGGGTGCGGACGGCGGCGGGGTCCACCCGGCCGTTGTGACTGAGCAGCCGGGTGCCGTCGGTGAAGGGAGCGGTCGCGGACTCCTCGACCGGCATGCCGACGCTCGCGCTGCGCACGGCGGCCAGCACGCAACCCGAGGCGATCACCCCGGCCATCGACGCGTAGGAGGCGTCCGTCCACATCGGAACCGCTCGGCGGTAGCGGGCCGGCCCGGCGCGTAGCCGCGGGGCGTACCAGCCGACACCGTAACCGTCGGCGTTGATCGTGCCGTGCCGCATCCGCCGCGGCGCCCAGGACTGACGCAGCAGGCCGTGCGGCCGTGCCATCGTGAGTTCGGCGAGCGTGCGGGCAGCACCGATCCAGGCGAGATGACGACACACCGTCGGCTCCCTCGGGTCGTCAGTCGGCGTCGCGGGCCAACCGGAAACCGGCGAAGATCTGGCGCCGGATCGGGTAGTCCCAGTTGCGGAAGGTGGCCCGGCAGGCCGGTGCGCCGGTCGCCCAACTGCCACCGCGCAGGACCCGGAACGCGGACGACTCCCCGTCCTTCGGGAAGAAGACCTCGCTGTACTCGCGGTAGGGATGGGAGCGGAAACCCGGGTGGGGTGTGAAGCCGCTGGCCGTCCATTCCCACACGTCCCCGATCATCTGCTCGGCTCCGCAGGGACTCGCACCCGCGGGGTAGGCCCCCAACGGTGCGGGGCCGCTCGTGCGATGCCCCAGGTTGGCACGGTCCGGAGTCGGCGCGGTATCACCCCATGGATAGCGGTGTGAACGTCCGGTTGCCGGGTCGTGGGCGGCGGCCTTCTCCCACTCGGCTTCGGTGGGTAGCCGTCGACCGGCCCAGCGGGCGTGTGCCTCGGCCTCGTACCAGCACACATGTTGGACGGGCTCGTCCAGGGGCACCGGTTCGACATGGCCGAGCCGACGCCGTAGCCAGGTGTCGCCGTCGCGCCACCAGAACGCCGGGGCGGTGAGTCCCTCCCGCTGGCGCCAGTCCCACCCGGCGCTCGACCACAGCCGCTCGTCGTCGTAGCCGCCGGCCTCGAGGAAGGCGAGCTGCGCGCGGTTGCTGACCGGGAGGGTGTCGATCCAGAACGCGGGCAGGTCCACCCGGTGGGCGGGGCGTTCGTTGTCGTACGCCCAGGGATCGTCGCTGGTGCCGAAGGTGAACGGTCCTGCCGGCACCAGCACCTCGCGTCGCGCCACCGGCCGACCCGGTGGTGCCGGCAGGCCCGCGGCGAGCAGCGCGGCGCCGATCCGCAGCTGGTGGGTGGCCAGCATCGTCTCGTCGTGCTGATGTTCGTGCTGGATGACCATGCCGTAGACGAACCCGCCGGTCAGCAGCCTCGCCCGGGTGCCGTCGTCGCCGTGCGCCAGCGCCGGGTCGAGGTGGTCGAGCAGCTCGAACGCGCGGGCGCGGACCTCACGCAGGTAGGCCCGGGAGCCCTCCGGGCCGAGCAGGGACAGGCGGGCCCGGCTGGCCCGGTCGTGGCGGAACGCGTCGTAGACGCCGTCGAGGCCCGGCCGGGTCGCGGCCGCCTGGCCGAGCGCCCGGACCAGCCAGAGATCCTCGTAGTTGCCGATATGCGCCAGATCCCAGACCAGGGGCGACATCAACGGCGAATGCTGGCGGACGAGCTCGTCCTCGTCGACGTCGGTGTACGCCAGCGAACGCCGTCGGACGGCCTCCAACTCGCTGACCACCCGCGTCCGCAGGTCAGGGTCGCGCGGCTCGAAGCCTCGCGGCTCGAAGCCTCGCGCCTCGAAGCCTCGCGCCTCGAAGCCTCGCGCCTCGGGGTCGCGCGGCTCGGGGGCGTGGTCGTGGTCGGGGTCGTGCAGGTTGGGTTCGGAGGGGGGCTCGGTCAGGCGGCCGGGACGCACGACTGGGCCTCCTCCCGCAGCAGACCGGCCGGGCCGTTCTGGGCCAGCCGCTCGGACAGGTCGTCCGCCGGGCAGCGGCCGCGCAGCGTGTACCGCTGGGCGAATCGTTCGACGGCACCGAGGAGCTCCTGGGTGGAGCCGGCGCGGCGCAGGGCGTCCACGGCGAGGGCCAGACAGTCGGCGCCGGCCCGGGCCAGCGCCGGGTCGCCCATCGCGACCGTCGCGGCGGTCGACCAGTGTCGGGTCACCGGTTCGCAGGCCACGGCCGCGCCGGCGCTGGCGGCCGGGTCGGTGAGCAACGCCGTGGTCACCGCCACCGCCACCTGCCAGCCGTCCCCCGGCTGCGCGTCCAGGTAGCGGATCTCCCACCAGCCCCGCGGCCGGACCGGCGGGAACAGCGTCGTCGCGTGGTAGCGGAGGTCGTCCACCGTGGGCGGACGGTCGACGGGACCGTGCCCGTCGAGCCAGTCGGCGAGGGTGTGGCCCGCGGTGGACGCGACGAAGTGCTCCTCATGGTCCGCCCGGTGACCGTCCGCGTCCCGCCGGCCCGGGATCGCGGTCATCATCAGCGGGGCGGCCAGCAGGTAGCGGGCCCAGCGGGCGGCGAGACCGGAGTCGGTGTCGGGGGGTATGTCGAGCACGGAGCCGGTGCGGCTGGCATCGATACCGGCCCAGATCGACTGCCGGGTGCAGTGCCAGCCGGTGCGCCGCCCGGCGAGCGCGGGCGAGGCGGCGAACATGGCTGTCAGCACCGGTCCGACGGTGTGGGCGAGCTGGAAACGCCGCTCGGCGTCGACCGGGTCCGCCCCAAGGTCCAGGTTGACCTGGACGGACGCCGTCGAGAACATCATCGCCTCCCCGGCCGCGCCCCCGCCGGCCCGGAAGTGATCACCCATCGCCGCATAGCGGGACGCGGTGGTCTGGCAGATCCCGGCGCGCAGCGGATCGGTGCCCATGCCGATCAGGGCGAGGCCGTCCTGCGCCAGGGCGGCGCGGACCAGCCGCAGGTCGGCGGCGGTCGCCGCGAGGGCCGCGGACAGCGCCGCCGGCGGGCCGGACAACTCCAGCTGGCCACCAGGTTCGAAGGTGAGTCGGCTGCCACCTGGCAGCACCGTTCCGACGAGATCCGCGCCCCCCGCGTCACCGGGGCTGCCCTTGCCGCCGGCATCGCCGGCGTCCTGCGTGGTGTCGGCCGGCGCGTGGGCGATCGCGGCGAGGGCACGTCCGGTGCGCTCCGGTGGGACGGGACGGTCGACGGCCCGACGATCGACCACGAACCACTCGGTCTCGATTCCCACCGTCTCGTCCCGTTCTTCGCGGGAAGCGGTGGGCGGCGTCACGCAGGCGAGTGCAAAGGAGACAACCCCGGCACGGTCGAGCGGTTCGTCACCGAGCGGGACGGTGGGGTCGACCGGACCGTGGTGATGCGGTGCGATGTCCTCGTTGCCCGCCGCCCGAGATGGCGCGTGACCTGGCATCCTGCGGCTCCTTCGGGGTGCGGCGACCGTCGGCGCCGCGCTCGACGGTGGTTGTTGGGTTGTCTCCTCCCCATCGACAGCGCCGACTATCCGAGTGGGCCACGTGGTGTCGTCTCGGCGACCTTGGCGATGGGTGGTATAGATGTGGGTTCAACGTGGTTCTCTCTCGCATATTCCACACCCTGACCCTGTCACGACTCTGGCGTTATGACCCTGTCGGTGTTGTGCATTCGATGGAATGGTGACCGGGATGGCCCACAAGCCGGTTGCGTGGCGTAATCGCCTGCGGGCCGGCCCGGTTCCGGACCGGAGGCAAGCGCCGAACCCAGCGGCGTCGAGACGGCGCCGGGAGGTGGTGACCGCGGACGTGTCCGACCGACAGTCAGCGGGACGTTCGGCCATGGCCGAGTACCTGCGGCGCCGGGAGTTGTACTGCGCCGAGCGGGCCGACCACCGGCGGCGCTTCTGCGTCGTCGCGGGCGGCATCGCCGTGGCGGCGGTCCTGGTCGTGGTGGTGCTCTGCGCCCTCGTCGGGCTGCCCACGGGGGTGGTCGCCCAGCTCGGCGTTGTCGCGGCGCTGGTCGTCGGGGTGGTCGCGGCGGTGCGGTTCCTGCGGACCCCACCCGAGATCGAGGCATGGCGCCAGGACGCCGAGGCCGAACGCAGCACCGCCCGGGCGCTCGACCGCCTGGTCCGCGCCGGTTACACGGTGCTGCACGACCGGGCCCTGGCGGATTCGGCGAGCAACATCGACCATCTGGTGATCGGTCCGTCCGGCGCGTGGGTGATCGAGACCGACGCCCACGAGGGCCCCGTCCGGCAGAACGCCGCCGGCGTCTGGGCTGGCAAGGTGCCCCTTCGGGCCATGCTGGGCCTGGTCGCGTGGATGGGCGAGGAGGCCACCGCCCAGCTGCTCGGCGAACTACCGGCGGGTTGGCAGCTCGAGGTGCAGCCGGTGGTCGGATTCGCCCGGGCCGAGGTGCCGGCCGGGCTCGCCCTGATCGACGGCGTCCTGCTGCTACCCGCGTCCGGTGTGGCCGACTATGTCCTTTCCGCCGGGGTTGTCCTGCGTCCGATCGACGTCGCGATGCTGGTGGACGTCGCCGAACGCGCCTTTCCCGCCTACGAGGTGACCAGCCCGCCGCGGTCCTGGCCGGCGCGCTCCCGGCTGCGCGGCCTGCTTCGACGCTGAGAATCCGCTGCTTGGACGTGCCTTCCGGGATGGGCGGGATACCGTGGAGGACGTCGCGAACAGTGGCACCCACGGCTGCAGGCGGCCGATGGCGGGCCGGACGAGGGGAGTCGACATGGCGCGCAAGGTGACAGTGCTGGCGCTGCTGGCAGGAGCCGGTGCGGCCCTGACCGCCGCCCGGCGGCGCTCCCGCGGCGGCGAGGAGATCGACCTGTGGCGCGAGGCCACCTCCACCGCCGGTACCGCCGCGACCCCGCACTGACCATCCGGTCGCAAGTCAGCTGACGGATGGCCCCGGGTCGGGCACCATGAAGGGCATGCTGCCCCGGGAGATCTCGATTCAACCGGGGTTCGTGCTGCCCGCGGATGAGCTGAACTGGCGCTACTCGCGTTCGTCCGGGCCAGGTGGCCAGTCGGTCAACACCTCCGACTCGCGGGTCGAACTGGCCTTCGACGTCGCCGGCTCGCCGTCCATCCCGGAGGTGGCCCGCGAACGTGCCCTGATCCGGCTCGCCGGCCGGTTGCACGGCGGGGTCCTCACCGTCGTCGCCAGCGAACACCGTTCGCAGCTGCGTAACCGCGAGGCCGCACTCGAACGCCTGGTGGACGCCCTGCGCACCGCGACCTCCCGCCCGCCGCGGCCGCGCCGGGCGACCAAGCCGTCCCGCGGCTCCGTCGAACGTCGCCTGAAGGCCAAGAAGCAGCGTTCCGCGACCAAACGGGATCGCCGCTCCGCCCCACCACACGACTGACCGGGCACCCCGGCCCAGGTCAGCGCAGATCAGCGCGGGTCAGGGGGACGCCGACGCAGGTCAGGTGGCCGGCGTGGATCGGCGCGGGTCAGGTGGGGATGCGCAGGGTGGGGTCGATGTAGGCGAGGCGGGCGCGGACCTTGAGGGCCAGGTCGCGGAAGTCGGTGTAGCAGCGGCGGACGGCGGTCTGGGTGCCGCCGAGGGCGCCGTCACCGGCGCGCAGCTCGAACATGGGCTTGCGGGCGTCGTGGGCCAGCGGGACCAGGTTGGCGTAGTTGCGCATGGTGGCGATCTCGAAGGACCGATCATGCGCGTCGGGATGACCGGCGCCCAGCACCGAGGTCGAGAAGACCTCGGGGATGCGGTCGAGCCACCGGTCGTGGGACTTCGCGGGCCGGTCGGCGCGGGTGGGCGGCTGCATCACGATGTAGCCGATCGGCATCATCAGGCCGCGTGGCGCCGCGATCCGCTCGGGGACCTTCGGCAGCACGGTCCCCTGCCAGGTCGAACGCCAGTCCCGCAGGGTCGGGCCGAGGTTACGCAGACCGCGCAGGGAGAACAGGTCGGCGGCGATCGGCATGAGGACGGTGTCCGCGGACAGCAACGCCGCGCGGTTGATCGCACCCAGGTTGGGGCCGACGTCGATCAGCACGATCTCGGCGCCGACCGCGCGGGCACCGTTCTCGATGGCGCGGTGCAGCGCGGTGGTGGTGCGCAGGGCTGCGACATCCTTGCCGAGGAAGCTGTTCGGCCAGGCGGCGGACAGCCGGTCCTCGAACACGCTGAGTTCGACGTCCCCCGGCAGCAGCCACAGGCCGTCCTCGATGGTCACCGGCGTGATCAGGTCGACGTCGCCGACGCCCTCCATGATCGGCGCGATGGCGCTGGCCATCGTGCCGGAGTGCCGGTTCGTGCGGGGGGTACGCGTGTCGAGGTCGAAGGGTTTCGGTGCCGAGGACGCGGTGTCCTCCGGCTCGCCCCACAGGATGGTCAGCTCCTCCTCGTCAAGGAACTGCGCGGTGAGGTTGGCCTGCGGGTCAAGATCGACGGCGAGCACCCGGTGGCCCATCCGTTGCAGCATGTGCGCGAGATGGTAGGCCAGGGTGGTCTTGCCGACGCCACCCTTGTTGTTGAACAGCGCCATCGTGATCACGCGGCGACCCGCCGGTCGCGCTCGTGACGCGGGGCTACCCGGAGGTTGTCCGTATTGTCCGACACGGCGGGCATTCTCTCGCCCGCCGTGGTTCACCCGATCGCCGGGCGCACCCGATGTGTCGCTACTCGCCCGCCCGACTACTCGCCGGCGCCACGCGCCTCACACCCAGGGCCCGAGGGACGGCCAGTCGTCGGCACCGCGCTCGCGGCCCGTCAACCAGGCCAGCGCCGGGACGGTCGGGGCGTCCACGATGACCAGCCGCTCCCCACGTCCCACCGCGGTGGACGGCCGATCGCCCGGCGCCAGCAGCACGGTGTACTCCGGCGGTACCCGGTCGGGCAGGCCACGCACCGTCCAGGCCCATTCGAGGTCGAGGTACGGCGCGTCGAGATCCATCCAGCGGGGTCCACCGCGGTCGGCCAGCTCCAGGTCGACCAGGTGCACCTCGACCTCGCGCCACCGCAGGAAGAGCAGATCGGCCAGCGACGTGACGCCGTACGAACTCACCCTGCCGTACCCGGTCCGCCAGCCGTCGACGGTGACCGCGTCCCACGCCCGTTCCAGGCGAGCCACCGAATCCGCGATCGCCACCCGGGCGACCGCGGCGGGCACGTCCCGTCCGGCCTCGATGTCGCCGTCGCGCTGCGCCTGCCCACCCGGATACTGATCGCCGACCCCGCCAGCGGACGCGGCCTCCACCATCCCCGCATGGCCCTCGGCGTTACGGGCCAGATGGGTGAGCAGATGCGCCACACTCCACCCCGGCAGCCCGCACGGCCGCCGCAACACCTCGTCCTCGACGTTAGCGAGCAGATCCACGAGCCGACGATGGGCCGCCGTCACCCCCGCCAGCAGATCATGCGGGACGACCGAGGGTCGATACCCCGAGCCCGCCGGCCCCGCGCCCGGCCCGGCCGCCGCCAGCGCCGCGGCGACACCGGACTCCTGCACCGGACCAGGGTCCGTCAGGTCGGTCGGCCTGCTCGGATCGGCCGGTCGGCCGTCGGAGGGTCGGTCAGGACGGTAGGAGGTGGGGGCAGCCATAGCACCACGGTCCCCTCTTCCGCCAGCCGACGCCAGACGAAAACGCCGTACCGGGGAAGATCAGTGGTCCGTCCCGGCGTGTGACCGACGGGACCGGCCGAACGGCCGACACCGTGACCTACCCTGGGCGTGACGACGTTCGCGGGACAGCCGGTGGGAGGCGGATCATGTTCACCACCGCACGTTTCCTCCAGGGCATCGTCGCGTTCGAGGGCCGCGGCCTGGCCACCCCGTTCTCCCTCGGCCCCACCTTCACCTACGTCGTCCCGGACGGCACCACCGCCCAGCCCCTGTACTTCCGCGGCGGTAACTCCACCGACGAGCTGATCTGCGCGATCCTGCAGCGGGACAGCCGCCCGATGCGCTACTTCCCGATCGGCGCCCGCGCCTCGGTGCACATCCCGCTGCGCGTCATCGAGGACCTCCCGCCCGCCACCCGCGTCGACCTGTACCTGGCCGCCCCCGAAGGCCTCACCGGCACCCTCGTCCTCGACGTGGGCATCGTCGAACTCTGACCCCGCCCCGATCCCCACCCTCGCCGACCAGCGATCTCAGCCCACCCGCGGTCCCAGCCCACCGGGGTTCCGGCCCAGGCCCGTCGAAGCCCATCGGCCGGGATGCTGGACGGATGCCGTAGTCTGTAGAGGCGTTCCGCTCCGAGGATCGCGCTCTCCCGCGTCGCGCGGGATGGTGCGGTGGTCGGGTGGTGCGGCTAAGGGGGCGTAGCTCAATTGGCAGAGCACTGCCTTTGCAAGGCAGGGGTTCGGGGTTCAAATCCCCGCGTCTCCACGCGCTGATTTCTCGTAGTTGCCGTCCTTTGGGCGGCTTCTCGCCTGCCGCGATACTGGTCCGGGGGGCGATCCCCGGACCCCCTTCCTGGCGTGGCAGCTTCCTGAGGTCGCTGTGTAGCCAACCGGAGTCTGTTTTCTTCGGCTTCGTCGATCTCGTTGGCCAGGAAGGCGTCCAGCGCGGCGGCGTGGAGGCATTCGGGGAAGGCGTCGCCGTAGCGCTTCGTGGTCATCCGAGGTGTGATGGGGCCGAGGATCTCCATCGTGGTGCGTGGTCCGACGTCGGCCATCAGGAGGACCGTGGCACAGGCGTGGTGAAGGTCGTGCAGCCGTAGCCACGGAAGATCATCCTTGGCTCGAAGCTCTTCAACACGTCGTGCGCCGCGGTGGGGACGGAAAGAGGACGCCGTGAGTTCCGGGTCTTCGGTTGGACGAGCCGGAGTTCATCGTTCTCGCGTTGCACCGACCACTGAACCCGCAAGGTCCGGGTGTCCGGGTCGACATCCGACCAGCGCAGGCCAGCGCCGGCCGGGACGTGGACGTGGACGTGGAGCCTGGGGCGATGGTGGGCGTTGTGCGGTCGGATTCCGAGGTGTTGCTGCGATTCCTGCGCGCCGGCTCGGAAGAATGGCCTGAGCTCGCGGGTCCGGGCCGGGTTGTCCGGCCCCGACCGTTGCCCACCCGGCCCTGATCCCAGGGCCACGCGTCACGTGGGCCTTCAACGCCGGCGGCACGCGGCCTTCAGCGCCGGCGCATCGGCTCCCCGTGGTGCCTGACGACCGCGGGTCGGGCTGGGGTCAGGACGTTGTCCGGCTCACCCGAACCAGGAGATGGTGGAAGCCGGCGAAGCCGCCGAACAGGCCGCTGATCTCCTTCACCTCGACGCGGCTGAGGGCATCGGGGTGCGGTGGCTTGCCGGCGGATGGCAGGTTCGCCAGCGCCTTGGCGAACGCGTCGTCAAAGCTGAGCGTGGGAGACAGCCCGACGGCCTCGTCCGCCGCGGCCAACGCTGTGGTCGAGGTGCCGCTGTCGGACGTGGCGCCACCGGAGTTGCTGCTGGCAGGGTCTTCGCGCCCGGATGTGGCGCGGACGGCGGCCGCATAGCCGGCGAGCTCGGGTCCGCAGGGCTCGATCTCGACATGGTCTGCACCGTCGGCGTGGATGACCGTGATCGTGTTCTGGTCCTCGGGGAAGCGGACCGCCTCCGCGTACCGGTACGGCGTGACGATCTGCGGAAAGATGCCGGGCCGGGCGTATCGCCGGAGTTCGAACTCCGGCGGAGAGATCTTCAGTGGGCTCGGCGTGATGTCGACGTTGAACCCGGGAGTGGGTAGATCGCCCTCGGCGACCAGCAGCACATAATGACCCTCGCGGAAGGCGCGGATCTGCCTGCGGCTCGCCAGTGCACTGCGACTCATGGTTCCTCCTGTTTGCTCTCACCAATGCCTGCTCTCACCACGGTCTCCGGGTGGGTGGGGCGGAAGCGCGGAGAAGAAGCGGCGGGTCTGCCCGACCATGGTGGCGCCTTTATTTTTCCACCGCCGTCATCGGATGGGCAATGTCGGTAAGCGGACAGGAAATGGCCTGGCCATGATTTCGGTGAGATCAGGGATCGGATACCACTGGTGATTCGTCGCGGATGGCAGCGAATTTCCGCGGGGCACCGTTTTCTGGCTGTTCCTGCCGAGTGCGGCACGCACGCGTTTTGGGCCACCGAGGTCGGCGGCTGGGCGACCGGGGAGAAGACCCTGGCCCGCGGCCTGCTCATGCGGTTGAACCGCGACGAGATACTGACCGCCGACCGTGGGCTCTACTCGTTCGACAACTGGTCGCCGGCGGCCGGCACCGGCGCAGTCCCGCGCCGCCCGCAGGCGGCAGCAGGATCCCCTCCATCAGGTCCGAGGAGCCGTCGTCCCACGGCGTGCGGATCGCGGTGGACAGCCCGACAGCGCCCTACCGTCGGTGTGCGTTGATCCAGTTGATGGCATCCTGCACGGTGTTGATCTCCTCGGCGTCCTCGTCGGAGATACCGATGGAGAACTCCTCTTCCAGGGCCACACCCAGCTCGACAAGGTCCAGGGAGTCCGCTCCCAGGTCCTCGACGAACGACGCGCTGTTCGTCACCTCCTCCGACGTGACGTTCAGCTGCTCCACAACCACGTTCTTGACGCGATCCTCGACGGTGGACATTCCGCGGCCTCCTGCTCCGGTGTGCATGGGAACGGACACGACCCGCATATTCTCTGATCGGTCCACGCAGTGGGTTCCGTCGCCCACCCCTGATGTGACGCCCGCCACGCAGACCCTGTCTCGTCTGGCGCCATGCCCGCCCGGCGAGGGGTGATCGAGCATGCCCACACGGTGCTGAGCCCGATGCCGGCCCGTCTCAGGTAGATCCACGTGTCCACCCGGCCGCGGGAGATCCGTCACCCGGCAGCGGCGCCGTCGCGAGTACGCACCACTGCTGGGACTGTTCGCATGAGCGGGTCCGCGTGGGAGAGTCCAGCCGGTGGACCCGAAAACTCGACAGTGCATTTTCTGTGCCATCGTGGCGGGTGCCGCGCCGGCGTGGATCACCGACCAGGACGACTGGACGGTGTCCTTCCTCGACATCTCGCCGGCGGCGCCGGGGCACACCCTGGTCGTGCCCAGAACGCATGCCGACGATCTGTGGAGTATCAGCTCCGAGGACGCGCAGAAGGTGATGGCGGCAGCCCATCGGGTTGCCGGGCGGCTGCGCGACCGGCTGCGGCCCGACGGGCTCTCCCTTACCCAGGCGAACCGTGCCGCGGCCGGCCAGGAGGTCTTTCACCTCCACGTCCACCTGGTACCCCGCTATGTCGGTGACCAGGTGCGCCGTGCAGGGAGTGCCGTCCAGGCCGGTCCGGAAGAACTTGCCGCCACCTGGGAGTCCCTGCGGTCGCCGGCCGATTCCTAACCCGACCGGGGCCCGATCGGAAGCGCGCTGCCGGGACAGGGGCCAGACGGCGTCCTCGCGGTTTTCGGGACGCCCGGATATAAGGAAGACGCGTCAGGTCGTGGTGGCTGCCAGGGCGAGCAGGACCAGGGCGGTGAGAGCGGCGATCGTGCGGATGGAGTTGAAGAAGTCCCAGCGGGCGCGGTGGGACTGCCAGTCGCTGGGGGGCGCGTCCGGACTCCAGGTGGCCATCGCGTTGTTGATGGGGAGGTCGCCCCGGACGGTGACGATGATGTTGGTGAAGACGGCCACCGCGGCGATGGCGGCGAGGATGGCGCTGGTGGCGGGGCCGGCCACAGCGGCGGCTACGGCGAGGGCGACCGTCGAGAACAGACTGGTGATCTGCAGGGGTTTCATGAACTTCGGGTAGCTGACGTCGAACGCCTGCTTGACGGTCACGTAGGTGGTCGCGGGCAGGGTGTGCATCGCGGGCCGCACGGCGACCAGACCGATGGTCATCGTGCCGGCGACCAGGCCGGTCAGAACGAGGGAGATCACGACAAGGGCCGAGACCATGATTGTTCGGCTCTCCATCCATCAGGCGCGGCTGAGTGGATGCGTTCGTACCAAGCTGGGCAGATCGTCGTGACCCGTTGGCCGCTACATGCCATCCGGGGTCGGGTGGATCCCGGAGCCCATCTGCCCCGCGGCCAGATCGGCTGGTGTGGGCAAGGTGATGCCGACGGGTGCGTTCGGGCGGCGCGCACGACGGTTGGAGTTTAGTTGTCCTGGTGTGACCGCATAAGGACGTTCCGCAGTAGTGCGGGCTAGGATGGCGGATGTGTCGTTCGAACTGATCACAGTGAGTCCGGCGGAGGCGGGTGCTCTGGCCCGCACCGCGCCTGTGCGTCATCGTGAAGAGCTTCGCCGCTCGGCTCGTAGGGTGCGAACGTGAACCAGATCGCTTCTGAGGGTCCGCTTCGGGATGACAGCCTCGAGCCGGAGGAACTCCGTGACGAGGATGTCGCCGAGCTGAGTGAGGTCGATCCCGACCCGGCGCAGATCAGCTACAGCGGGACGGACTTCGACGTCGAGGGTCTGGTCCGCCGGCATGACCGGGGTGACATCGTCGTGCCCAGTTTCGGAAACGACGACCCGAGCATCGAGACGGCTGGCTTCCAGCGGCGCTTCGTGTGGCGGCGTCCGCAGATGGACCGGTTCATCGAGTCACTGCTGCTGGGATACCCCATCCCGGGAATCTTCCTCGTTCAGCAGCAGGACCGCCGCTATCTCGTCCTGGACGGGCAGCAGCGGATCAGAACGCTGAGCGCCTTCTACAACGGGATCTTCGGGGGACGTGAGTTCGCCCTGCAGAACGTCGCGCCCAGATTTCGTGACCTGACCTACAAGGCGCTGGGCCCGGAACTTCGCCGGACGCTTGACAACACCTTCATCCAGGCGACCGTCGTCAAGACCGATGGTACCCGGGACTCGCTTGACGCGGTCTACCAGATCTTCGAACGTCTCAACTCGGGTGGTACCCAGCTGACGCCGCACGAGATCCGGGTGGCGCTCTACGCCGGCCGTTTCATCGAGTTTCTGACCAAGCTGAACGAGACGCCTTCCTGGCGTGCGCTGTACGGTCCCATGTCCCCGCGGCTGCGGGATCAGGAAATCGTCCTGAGATTCATCGCGCTGTATATTTCTCCGGGGAACTACCACCGGCCGCTGAAAAAGTACCTCAATGACTTCGTGGGCGCCCACCGGAACCTGGAGGACCTTCCGGTGGATGTCCTGACCTCCAGGTTCGAGCGGGCGACCGAGCTGATTCTCGAAAAGGCTGGGCGCAGCGCACTGCGCGCCAGGGGCAGCCAGTTGAACGCGGCCCTGACCGAGGCGCTCCTGGTGGGGATCGCGCGACGGCTGGACGTGGGCACCGAGCCGACTCCCGCCGCTATCAAACGGCAGATCCACACACTGCTCGAGGAGCCGGGCCTGGAACAGGTCATCGCCAGGGCCACCGCGGATGAGGAAAGCGTCCGGACCCGGCTCGCGTTGGCGACCACGGTCTTCTCCCGGATATAGATGTCCAGACCAGCTACCGCAAGCCAGATCTGGCCGCCCCAGGAAGTGGTGTTCATATCGAGGCGGCTCGCCGAGCTTGAATCCCTGGTCCGGGAGCGAGCCAGCAGGGCGGATGATCAGGAGGCCGCGGCCTGGCTGGCTCGCCTGCTGGTGATCAGAAGCTGCGGATATGTCGAGCAGGCGGTCGCCGAGACCGCGCGGGCCTATACGAGCAGCAAGTCATACGGTCTTGTCCGCAACTTCTCGCTGGCCTGGCTGGAGCGGACCCAGAATCCAACGCCGGACGCGCTGGAAGCGTTCGTCGGGCGTTTCGGCTCCGACCTGAAGCAGGAGCTCCGTGAGCTTTTCGACGCGAACGACGAGGAGCTGCGCCGGGAGCTCGCGTTCCTGGTCGACCGTCGCAACAAGATCGCGCATGGGTTGAACGAAGGTGTCGGTGTGGTCAAGGCGCTCGCGTTGAAGAAGGTGGCGTGCGAGGCGGCGGACTGGTTCATCCTGCGGTTCCGGCCGGACTGAGTGGCGTCCGGTTCGGCCAGCCGACCGGCCTGGGTGGGATGGGATGCCCCGCTCCGTAACCCAGGCCGGCCGCCGGATGGGGTCGGCGCTACGCGGAGTCGCCGGCCACCGAGCGCTGGACGACCTCGAACTCGAGCAGGGACGCGCCGGAGGAGACCGGGCGGGCACGCTCGCCGGAGTGGGCCTCCATGGCGGGGCCGGTGAGCCACGCCTGGAAGGACTCCTCGCTGTCCCAGTGGGTCACGACGAAGTAGCGGTTGTCGCCCTTCACCGGACGCAGCAGCTCGAACGAGACGAAGCCGGGCTGGCCGTCCACCGCGTGCAGGCGGTTGGAGAAGCGCTTCTCCAGCTCGGGGCCGGCGCCCTCGGGAACCTCGATGGCATTGATCTTCACAACGGTCACCCGTCCAGCCTAGGCCCAAATCCGGCCACGGTCGGGCGTGGCATCCGGCCGAGGACACACGCCTCAGACGCGAGGCGCGGGTCGACGCAGCGGGATGGCCGCGCATGTGAACCTCGCCGCGGTAGGTCCGGCCCGCGCCGCCCGCGGGAAATCGAAAGGCCACAGATCCATCGCCGAGCTGGCACACTTCGGCGTGCCGGTATTGAACCTGATGCGCCCGGGACGCGGAAACTCGTGCATCGCCTGGACGAACCGGGGGTGTTTTTCGGCAGTGGCGAGGCCACGAACCCGGCCGCGGTACGGACGGCCTGATGCCCCGAACCCGCCGCGGTG
This sequence comes from Frankia umida, assembly GCF_023242945.1. Lineage (NCBI taxonomy): Bacteria > Bacillati > Actinomycetota > Actinomycetes > Frankiales > Frankiaceae > Frankia > Frankia umida. The sequence goes on along the minus strand of NZ_JALKFT010000003.1, from coordinate 85,656 downwards.
GCCGCGGGTGGCCGGGACGGGCAGACCACGATCACGGCCGGCCGGCGAGACCTCAGTCGACCACCTTGACCAGGTCTTTTCCACCCGAGCCACCGCACCCACAGCCGGATGGCACGTGCCACCGTGGCGGGCCCGCTGCCCGCGGCGCGGCCGTGCGCCAGGGCACTGTCGCATCCGATGCGCCGGCGCCGCGCGCGATTGTCCGGGTGGAGACGAGGCCGATGTCGTGTCCGGATTCTGACGGCACTCAGGGCGCCGGCCACGTGAATGGCGACCTACTGTGGCGACGTGGCCAAAACGCGAATGCTCATTGTCAGGATCGATCCGAACCTGATTCCAGGTATTGACTCCGCGGCGGTCGAGCGCATTGTCGACGCCGGTGGGGAAGCGAGCGCCGCGGCCGTGCGGCGGGTGCCATCGCCCGGCTGAGGCGGCGTGGTCCGGTCCGGCCGGGTGGCGGCGTCGCATCCTCGGCTGGTGGCCTTGTTGGCACCTATCGGTGCTGTCGAGGCCGATGGGATGCCCGTCACGTTCGACCGAGATCTGGGACGCGGTCCGCGTCCTGGCTGGTTGGGATGGGTGTACCCGGCTGACGGGGAGCGCGCGGGCTGGTGTCAAGATAGTCAGAAAACTGTCAGTCGGTGCCAGTTGCCGGTTGCCGGCGTACGTTGAGCGGGGGCTGCGGCCAGGACGCGCAGGTGGGGGGATCACAGTGTCGACAGGGAACGCGGAGGGCCTGCGGGAGCGCAAGAAACGGCGCACCAGGCAGGCGATCATCGAAGTCGCGCACGAGCTGTTCACCGAGAAGGGCTTCGAGGCGACCACGGTCGAGGAGATAGCCGCGGGGGCGGATGTCTCCGTGCGGACGCTGTTCCGCTACTTCACCAGCAAGGAAGCCATCGCCCTCGCACCGCTGGAGGAGATGGGCGACCTCACCGTCGCCGCCCTGCGCCGTCGACCGGTGGACGAACCGCCGCTGCTCGCCCTGCGCAACGCGGCCCTGAGCGCCTGGGGGCTGATGTCCCCGGACGGAGCCTCCCTGCGTCACTACGCCGATCATCTGATGCCGGTCAGCGGCGCGTCGCCACTGGCCGGCGCGGTCCTGCACCGGCTGATCGCCATCGGTGACCGGCTGGCCGCGGAACTGGCCGTCAGTGAACCGGTCGGCGACGGTGACAGTGCCACACCGGCACCGGCACCGGCACCGGCACCGGCGTTGGCACCAGCACTGGCGTCGGTGGCGTTGCCGTTCGCGGAGTTGGACGCGCGGCTGACCGTCTCGGTCTTCCTCGCGGCGCTGCAGGTGGCGATCCGCTCCTGGTGCGCGGCCGGGAGCACGGACCTGCAGGTTCTGCTCACCACGGTCGAGACCTGCCTCGACCGGCTCGGCCCCACCGCCGTCCCACGTCCCGCTGCCACCACGACGGACGGGTCCATCGGGTCCAGGGGGGAGGCGAGACCGCCGGTCGATCAGGGCCCGGGTCAGCCGCCAGCCGCACCCGGGCCGGAGCCGGAGTCGAAGCAGCCATCCATCGCGGCGAAGGCGCAGCGGCCGCCCGCCTCCCCGACTCCCGGCCGGCCACCGAGCTCACGAGGTCGGGATCCCGGCCGAGACAGACCCCCGACCCCGCCCGGACCAGGGCGATCACCGGCCATCCAGGGGGCGTCCGGCCGGTTGACCCCACCAAGGGTCGCCCTGGCCGCCGCCAGTACCTAGGGCATCGGGCAGCACCCACCAGGCCCGCCCCAGCACTCCCGCCCCCCAGCCCCAGCCCCCACCCCCAGAGCACCCGAAGCCTGGCATCCGGAGCCCGGTCCTTGGAGCTCCCGGAGCCTGAGCCCCGGGCCAGGCCCGAACGAGGCGGACGTACCGCCGACCATCCCGCGACATCAGGGTGCCCCACCCGTGGCACCGTCCATCCGTTTTGTTCGGGTCTGAACCACTCTGACCAGCCCGCCTGCGGCGGATCCCCAGCCCACATCCGCTCGACACAGGTACAAGGACGAAATCCCATGGCATCCCCTGAGACCACCGGCACCGCGATCACGCCCATCCCCGAGCAGGGCAGGGCGCACGCGATGCCCGCCCCCGCGAGGCCCAGCGCCGAACCGCCTGCCGATGCGATGCCTGCCCACGACGCGATGCTCGCGGCCGAGGACGCGTCCGTCCGGGCGGAGATGGAGCACGGCGGGTCCGCGCGGCGGGCGCCCGCGAACACGCTGGGGCAGACGCTGCAGCGTGGGGTCGAACATCTGCTGAGCCTGCAGGACAAGGCCGGCTGGTGGAAGTTCGACCTCGAGAGCAACACGACGATGGACGCCGAGGACCTGCTGCTACGGGAGTTCCTCGGCATCCGGACGGAGGCCGCGACCGAGGCGTCCGCCCGGTTCATCCGGTCGCGGCAGCGTCCCGACGGCGCCTGGCCGCTGTTCTACGGCGGCCCCGGTGACCTGTCGGCGACGCTCGAGTCGTACATCGGCCTGCGGCTGGCCGGTGACGACCTGGACGCCGAGCACATGCGGCTCGCCGGCGCGTGGATCAGGGCGCACGGCGGGATTCCCCAGACGCGCGTGTTCACCCGCATCTGGCTGGCGCTGTTCGGCTGGTGGCGGTGGGAGGACCTGCCGGTCATCCCACCGGAGATCATGTTCCTGCCGCCGACCGCGCCGCTGAACATCTACTCGTTCTCGACCTGGGCGCGCCAGACCATCGTGCCGCTCACGATCGTCCAGGCGCTGCGTCCGGTGCATCCCGCGCCGTTCAGCCTCGACGAACTGGACGTCCCCGCCGAGGACGCCGCCGGTGTCCGGACGTCCGCCGACGCGGATGCCGGCGCGGGTGCCGGTGACAAGGCCGACACCGACGCGGTCGCGGTCGCGGTGGCCGACGAGGTCGTCGTGAAGGGCACGGTGACCAACGCGGCGGGGACGCCCGTCAGGCAGCGTCGGGACGGCGGCTGGGCGGCGAAGCTGCGGGCGAGGGTCGGCTGGCGGGAGGTGTTCGTCGGCGTCGACAAGGCGCTGCACCGCTACCACTCGATGCCGGTGCGGCCGCTGCGCACGCAGGCGATCCGCGCGGCGGAACGGTGGATCGTCACCCGGCAGGAGGCGGACGGGTGCTTCGGTGGGATTCAGCCGCCGGCCGTCTACTCGATCATCGCGCTGCACCTGCTCGGCTACTCGCTCGACCATCCGGTGCTCACCGCCGCGCTGCAGGCCCTCGAGGACTACAGCGTCACGATGCCGGACGGTGCGCGGATGGTCGAGGCGTCGCAGTCACCGATCTGGGACACCGCCCTCGCCGGGATCGCCCTGGCCGAGGCGGGGGAGACCGCGGGGATCGCCGGCGACCACCCGGCGCTGCTGCGCACCGCCGACTACCTGCTGGGCCAGGAGATCCGGGACAAGCGCGGCGACTGGGCGGTGAACCACCCTGACCTTGAGCCCAGTGGCTGGGCGTTCGAGTTCGAGAACGACACCTACCCCGACACCGACGACACCGCGGCGGTGCTGCTGGCGCTGCGCAAGGTGCGTCATCCACGGTCCAGGGAACTGAAGGCGTCGATGGAGCGGGGCATCACCTGGCTGTTCGGGATGCAGTCCAGCGACGGTGGCTGGGGCGCCTACGACTCGGACAACACCTCCACGCTGGTCTACGAGATCCCGTTCGGGGATTTCGGGGCGCTCACCGACCCGCCGTCCGCCGACGTCACCGCGCACGTCGTCGAACTGCTCGCCGAGGAGGGGCTGGCCGACGACCCGCGTACGCGCCGGGGCGTCCAGTGGCTGTTGGACGCGCAGGAGACCGATGGTTCGTGGTTCGGCCGGTGGGGCGTCAACTACGTGTACGGCACCGGGAACGTCCTGCCGGCGTTGCGGGCGGCGGGGGTCGCACCGTCCGACCCGGTCATGCGGGCCGGCGCCGACTGGCTGCTCGCCCACCAGAACGCCGACGGCGGCTGGGGTGAGGACGTGCGTTCCTACGACGACCGGGACTGGGCCGGCCGCGGGGAGACCACCGCGTCGCAGACCGCGTGGGGAATGCTCGGCCTGCTCGCCACCGACCGGCGACCCGAGGTCGTGGAGGCCCTGGCCCGCGGCGCCCGCTGGCTCGCCGAGAACCAGCTGCCGAACGGCACCTGGGACGAGCCGCACTTCACCGGCACCGGATTCCCCGGCGACTTCTACCTCAACTACTACGGCTACCGGCTGCTCTGGCCGGTGATGGCGCTCGGCCGCTACCTGCGCGAGTGCGGCTAGGACGCGGGAGACGGCCCGGACCGGCGGGCGGTGCCCCCCGGCAAAGAAGGACGCGGAGACGGAACGAGGACGGGCCCGGCGAGGTGGCGGGCCCGTCCCTCGTGATGTGACATGAGCCAGCCGGCGGCAAGGTCGACTGGCGGCAAGGTCAACTGGCGGCGAGTCGACCGGCGGCGAGGTCAGCCGGCGGCGAAGGCGCCGCTGTCGGTGGGACGGCCGCTGGCGCGGATGAACGGGGCGGCGCACGCGCCGATCAGGGTGACGATCGCGCCGACGAGCAGTGCGACGTGCAGGCCGGACATGAACGCGGCATGCGAACCGGCGGCCAGCGCCTCACCGACACCGGCGGACGTGCCGGGCGGCGGCGTGAGGGCGACACCCTGGCTGACCGTCTCGGCCGAGTCCGCGAGCCGGGTCGCCAGCCGCTCGGGCGCGCCGGCCCCGACGAGCTTGTCGACGAGGACACCGCTGATCCGGGCGGTCAGGATCGAGCCGAGCACCGACGTCCCGATGGCGCCGCCGAGCTGCATCGCGGTGCTCTGCAGGCCACCGGCGACCCCGGACAGTTCCAGCGGGGCGTTGCCGACGATCGCCTCGGCCGAGGCGACGGCGACGAACGCGATCCCGAGGCCCAGCGCCAGCAGCGACGGCCACAGCCGCAGATAGGACGAGTTCGCGTCCAGCTGCGTCAACCCGAACAGCGCCGCGGACGTCACCAGCAGACCGAGCCCGATCGGGACCCGCGGGCCGTACCGCGTGGTCAGACTCGCACCGATCGGACTGCCGACCATGAACACCGTGGTGAGCGGCAGCAGCCGCACCCCGGCGCCGACAGCCGAGTATCCGTGCACGTTCTGCAGGTACAGCGTGACGAAGAACAGCACACCGAACATCGCGAAGAAGTTCACCAGCACCAGGACGCTGCCCAACGTCACCGTCCGGTTGCGAAACAGCGACAGTGGTAGCAGGGGCTGGGCGACCCGGCTCTCGGCGAGGACGAACAGCGCCAGCAGGGCGACCGAGCCCCCGAGGAACCCGAACGTCAAGGGGCTGCTCCAGCCCCAGGTCTGTGCCTTGACCACCCCGAAGACCAGGGCGAACAGTCCGCCGGAGAGCAGGACGAGGCCGAGCGGGTCGAAACGCTGCCCGGGCCGGTCGTCCCGGCTCTCGCGCACGACGGCGATGCCGACCAGCAGCGCGATCACGCCGACCGGGACGTTGATGTAGAACACCGACTCCCAGGAGACGTTCTCGACGAGTAGACCGCCGATGATCGGGCCGGCCGCGATCGAGATGGCGGAGCTCGCTCCCCAGATCCCGATGGCGGAGTTCAGCTTCTCGGCGGGGAACACCGAACGCAGCAGCGCCAGCGTGTTCGGCATCAGCAGCGCGCCGAACACCCCCTGGAACGCCCGCCACAGAATGACCTCGCCGATGCTGCCGGACAGACCGACCAGCAGCGACGTGAGCGCGAAGCCGATGATGCCGGTGAGGAAGACCTTCTTGCGGCCGAACCGGTCGCCGAGCTTGCCGCCGACGACGAGCAGGACGGCCAGCGCCAGCAGATACGAGTTGGTCACCCACTGCAGACTTTCGAGGCTGGCGCCGAGGTCACGGGCGATGAACGGGTTCGCGATCGAGACGACCGTGCCGTCCAGCCCGACCATGACCACCCCGAGCGCGACGCTGATCAGCGTCAGCCACGGGTTGGATCGCAGCTTCTCGAACCGCCCGGCCGCGGCCACCCCCGCTTCCGGTGGGTGCGGCGGCGATCCCGACCCGGTGCTCGTGGTGGTGCCTGTGCTGGGAGCTGCGGACACAGCGACCTCCACGTCGACGGCACGCCGTCGCGGTCTGGACAGAAGGGGTAAAAGTGGCATAGAACTGCCAGTTAACAGTCGGGTGACAGATTTTGAGCCTACCGTCAGCGGTGCCGGGTGCCAGGCCATGAGGTCGGGAGAGCCCGAGGTCACAGCCCCGCGGCGCGGGCCGGTTCCCGAGGGAGCGGCCCCGCGGCGTGGACTGTCCACAGACAGGGACGGACAAGCGCACATGGCCTCACCAGCACACGTGTCGGTACCGGCGGGCCCCGCCCCGGTGGTGGGCCTGGGACTGCGGGAGCGCAAGAAGGCGCGGACCAGGGAGACGCTCGTCCACGCGGCCGGCCGGCTGTTCGCCGAACGGGGGTACGAGGCGACGACCGTCGAGGACATCGCCGCCGCCGCCGACGTCTCGCCGCGGACCTTCTTCCGCTACTTCCCGGCCAAGGACGACGTGGTCAGCGCGATCTTTCGGTCCGCCGGCCTCGGCCCGCTCGTGGACGCCCGCCCACCGGCCGAGCCGGCCGCCCGGTCACTGCGGGCCATGGCGTTCCTCGTGCTGCGCGCCTGCGCGGACAACCGGGAGAAGTCCCTGGCCGTGCTGCACATGATCGCGACCCGGCCCGAGTTGCGGGCCCGGTTCGCCGAGGTGCAGCAGGAACGGATCGACGAGCTGGCCGGGCAGGTGGCCCGCCGCCTCGGCGCCCCACCGGATCCGCTGCGGGCCCGGCTGATGGCCAGCTGGACCCTCGCCACCCTTGACGTTCTCCTGCTGGACTGGGCCGCCGGCGGGGGTGGGCCGGACCTGCTCGCCCGCGCCGAGGCGGCCTTCGACCAGCTCGCACCCGCCCTCGCCGAAACGACCACGGACGGCCGGGTCAACCTCTGACCTGGCCGTCCGTGGGCATATCGCTACCAGCCCTGCGGGGACTGCGGGTGCCTGACTAGCGTCGGCGCGGCCCGGTCTGCTCCGGCTGCTGGTTGAACCATTCGGCGTCGGGCTGTGCGGGTGGGCCATCCGCATGCTCGCCCGCACCGCCGGTGTCCACGACGATGGCGCCGGTCCGTGCGCCGGCCGGCTCGGACGCGCCCGGCTGGTGGGCGGCGGTGAGGTGGCTGCCCTCAAGGTCAAGGTCGGGCAGGATGCGGTCCAGCGACTTCGGCAGCGCCCAGGCGACATGCCCGCTGAGCTTGAGGATCGCCGGGACCAGCGTCATCCGGACGATGAACGCGTCCACCGCGACACCGACGGCCAGGGCCAGGCCGATGGACTTGATGACCGAGTCGTCACCGAAGATGAAGCTGCCGAACACGGCCATCATGATCAGGGCCGCGGCGGTGATGACCCGGGCGGTGGACGCCATCCCCTCGGTGATGGCGTTCGACGGGTCACGGTGGTGCACGTAGTGCTCACGGATCCGGGAGACCAGGAACATCTCGTAGTCCATCGCCAGGCCGAACAGGATGCCGATCAACAGCACCGGCAGGAAGCTGACGATCGGCCCGGGCGCCTCGACCCCGAACAGGCCGCCGAGGTGGCCCTGCTGGAAGACGTAGACGGTGATGCCCAGCGACGCGCCGATCGAGAGCAGGAAGCCGAGCACCGCCTTCACCGGCACGAGCAGCGACCGGAACACCAGCGTGAGCAGCACCAGCGCCAGACCGACGATCAGCACCAGGAACAGGGGCAGCGAGCTGGACAGCTTGTCCGACACGTCGATGTTGGACGCGGTGTTGCCGGTGACGTAGGCACGGCCACCCCGCTCCTTCTCGACCCGGTCCGCGGCTGTTCGGATCGTCTTGACCAGGTCCTTCGTCTCCTGCGACGACGGTCCCGACCTGGGGGTGACGGCGATGATCGCGACGTCGCCGGCCTGGTTCGCGGTCGGCTCGCCGACGGCGGCGACGTCGTCGGCGTTGCGCAGGCCCTCGGCCCCGGAAGCGGCGGCGGCCTTGGCCCCGGCGCTGCCAGGGGTCGAGATCACCAGCGTGAGCGGGCCGTTGAAGCCGGTTCCGAAGCCGTTGGTGAGCAGGTCGTAGGCGCGTCGCTCGGTGGTGGAGGTGGGCTGGCTCGAGTCATCGGGCAGGCCGAGCTTCATCCCGGTGAGCGGGATCGCGAGCACCCCGGCGACCACCAGGCAGGCGACCACGGTCAGCCACGGCTTGGCCGTGACGATGCCGGCCCAGCGGTGACCGAACGGCTGCCGGTTCGCCGCGGCGGCCCTGGCCGTCCGACGGGTCAGCGGCTTGATGCGTCCGGCGTTCACCCGCGGTCCGAGTACGGCGAGCAGGGCGGGGACCAGGGTCAGCGCGATCACCACGACGACGGCGACGGTTCCCGCGGCCGCCAGACCCATGACGGTCAGGAACGGAATGCCGACCACGGCCAGACCGGACAGGGCGATCACCACGGTGAGCCCGGCGAAGGTCACCGCGCCACCGGCGGTGGCGGTGGACAGGGCGATCGATTCGTTGATCTCCATACCCTCGGCGAGGTTCTGCCGGTGCCGGGTCAGGATGAACAACGCGTAGTCGATGCCGACGGCCAGGCCCAGCATCAGCGCCAGGATGGGCGCGGTGTCGCTCAGCGAGACGATGCCGGAGAGCGCCTGGATGCCGAGCAGCCCGATCGCGACCCCGATCAGCGCGATCACCATCGGCATACCCGCGGCGACCAGACCACCGAAGGTGATCGCCAGCACGACGAACGCGATGATGATGCCGTAGATCTCGGTGCTGCCCGCCCCACCTTCGGTGACGAAGACCCCACCGGAGAAGTCGACCTGGAGCCCGACGGCGCGGAGCTCGTCGGCGATCTTCTGGATGGCGTCCTTCGACTCGTCGCTGACGTTGTCGGCGACGACGGAGTAGCGGATGTCGCTGAACGCGACCCGTCCGTTGTCGCTGACGGTCGCCTTGTCCCAGGTGGTGACACCGACGACCTCAGGCGCCTTGGCCACCTCGGTGAGTGCCTTCTCGGCCGCCGCCTGGTACCCGGCGTCGGTCACCTTGTGCCCGTCGGGCGCGGCGATCACCATCCGGGCGGTGGCGCCGCCGGTGCCGGGGAACTTCGCGTCCAGCAGGTCGATGGCCTGCTGCGACTCCGTGCCCGGGATCTTGAAGGCGCTGCTCGTCGGGCCGGAGAAGGCCGTCGCGCAGAGGGCGATGCCGGCCAGGACCACCACCCAGAAACTGATGACCAACCTTCGTCGTTCGACTGCGAAACGGCCTAGTCGGTGCAGGAACGCTCCCATGCCCACTCCCAATCCCAGCTCGATCGGAGCCGGTCGTTGACCGCCGGCGCCAGGGCCGCCGTTCGTTGTCGGGCCGCGGCGCGAGCCACGGCGTCGTGGTTGGTTGACGATCGGTCAGATAAAGATCAACTTAATGGCCATGGGTGTTCATCACATCACCTGGAGTAATAATTATGGATGTGGACGGTCCCGATGACAACAAAGTCGACTGTGTCGAACACGATGGATCTATCGGGGGATAAACGGATGCGTCCGGGGGCTACCAGGAGTAGCCCCTGAGGGGATGCGCCGACCGTGGGCGCGATCGCCCGGCCGGAGAACGTGGCCATACCCACCGCGGGTGCGCACGCCGGCCGAGGATGGTCTCAGGTCGGGCGCAGGACGCGCAGCGCGCTGGTGATCAGTTCCTGGCGGGTGAGCTCGGTGAACGTCTCGGTATCCGACGATGTGGCGGCCAGGGTGATCGCCCCGATCGCCATCCAGGACCGCAGCCGAGCGGACGGGTCAGGGTCGCGTCCACTGAGCGCGTGCACCAACAGGTCCGTGCGCTGCTCGCTGATGACGCCTTCCTTGTCGGCCTGGGCCGCGGCGGCCTCAGCCGCCTGTTGGAGCACCAACGTGATCTGCCGTCGGTAACGGATCATCACGTCGACGAAGCCCTCGACCGCACGGTGCGCCACGTCGGACGTCGGCACGTCCCGCAACAGGTCGTTCAGATCGTCGAGCGCGTCCTTGCAGGGCGTCAACAGCTCGACGAAGATCGCTTCCTTGCTGTGGAAGTGGTACAGCAACGAGGCCTTGGAGCATCCCGCCTCCCTGGCGATGTCCTGCAGCGACGTACCCCGAAAGCCCCGCTGACCGAAGAGTCCAAGCGCGGCGTCGAGAAGCTGGCCGTGGAGCACGGCACCCGATCGGGCCATGAGGAGACCTTAACTGTCCGATCGGACAGTTTTGACCGATCGGACAGGAAGGCGACTGGTGTCACACCGGTCGGGGGGTGTCTGCACCCCTGACCTGCCCCTGACCTGCCGCGGGCCTGGTGCCGCGGGCGGTGGCGGCTGGGGGTGGCTCGTTGTCCGTGCGGACGCGTGGTGCCCGGCGTCAGGGTGTCCTGGCGGGTACCGAGGCGTCCGCGGGCCCCAGGGGGATGGTCTGGGGTGGGTGGAGGATGCGCAGGGTGCCGTCCACCAGCTCGCGGCGCAGCCAGGCGGGGGAGTCCTCAGCGTCCGGTGACGTGGCGGCCACGACGACGGCGCCGATGGCCATCCAGGATCGCAGGCGGACCTGCGGGTCCCAGCTGCCGCCGCCGAGGGCCAGCACCAGTCGCTCGGCGCGCTGGTCGCTGGCGACGGTGGGGGCGTCAGCCGAGGCCGCGCTGGTCTCGGACACCTCCGCCAGCACCAGGGAGATCTCCTGGCGGTACTGGATCACCACGTCGACGAAGCCCTCGACCGCCCGACGGGCCATCTCGGACGTCGGTACCTGCCGCAACGAGTCGGCCAGCGCGTCGAGCGCGCTCGTGCACGGCGTCAGCACCTCGACCAGGATCGCTTCCTTGCTGGTGAAGTGGTATAGCAGGGAGGCCTTGGAGCAGCCGACCTCGCGCGCGATGTCCTGCAGCGAGGTACCCCGGAACCCACGCTGCTGGAACAGCCGCAACGCGGCGTCGAGTAACTGGCCGCGCAGGGCGGCTGCCGATCGAACCATGCCAACACTTTAACTGTCCGATCGGACAGATTTTCCGATCGGACAGTTGTGCTGGCATGGTCAGGGACCTGTCCCGCACCCGGGCGGAGGTGGCGTCGCCGCCTGCGCCCGGGTGCGGGCCCGCCCGGGCCTATCGCAGCGGCTGGGCGCAGTTCTTGCAGCGGTCGCTGAGGATCGACAGCAGCTCGACCGCCTTGAGGGATGCGTCGCGCACCTTGGCGATGTCCTGCGACGAGTTCAGCCGGATGAGCGCGGTCTCGGCACCGTCCGAGGCGCCTTCGCGGACCGCCTCGATGATCTCGGCCGCGGGGGTGCCGTACTGGAAGAGCAGGATCTCCTTCTCCTGGTAGGCGGGCAGCTCCACCGGCAGATGCCCCAGGCCGATCCCGGCGAGGTTGCGGCTGAGGATCTGCCGGACGTTCGTGCCGAGGCGGCCGTAGCCGCCGATCTCCCGCAGGTGGCCCATCGAGGTCCGAAAGACCCCGTTGTTGCCGACCACCGCGGCCCGCAGGTCCTCCCAGGTGCCGGGGCTGTCAGTGGACACGCCGATCATCTGCGCCTCCGACATCCCTACCATCCCAGCTGGCAACCGACGTACCCCGTGCCTACGTGTACCGACACACCCAGCTCCTTTCGCCTCCCCGGGAGGAAAACCACAGCGTGCCGCCGGGGCCGGCGCCCGGTGCCCGTCGGCATCACCGAAGACCGCACCGCCGACATCACCGTCGGCAGCGCCGCCCAACTGGCCCGGTCCTTTTCCTTATCCAAAATAATATCCAAGCCCCCCGGACGGGTCCAACCGCACGATCACTTTCGAGGGTTTCGATGTCGTTAACCCTTGCTGCACATTCCGATGGTGATGTCGTCCGGCTGTGTCGGACATTGCGTGCCGGTGCACCGTCGAACCGGTGGCCGGACAGTGGAAGGCGTTCCCGCGGTGAACCCGTTCGTAACCCGGACCGCCGACAAACCGCTCCGACGGGCGTCGGTGGTGGTATCACCGACCGGTGTCGTGGCGTCCGCACGTGCGGACGGTCCGACCCTGGGTCGCCCTTTCGTCCGGCAGGCTCCCGGACCCTCGGTCAGGCCTGGCCGCAGGGGCCCTGACGTCCACCTTCGTGATACCCCGCAGGGGGAAGCGACGGTCGCGGCAGCCGCTTCACCTCGTCGGACGGCCCGCCGCCCAAGGAAAAAAACAACCTTGGACTTTTCTTTGCGGATATCCTTGCGGACATCACTTCAGAAAAGCTCTCGGCTATCTGCGAAGAATACCTGTTAACCGGGACGTTACCCGCGCTTGCGAGTGCGAAATATTCGGCTCCTAGTCTGATCCATGTCGCCGCAGAACAAACGGTGAACCGCAGTTCGCGGCGCGGCCCATGGTCTTCTCATCCGGAGCGACGGCTGGTGATGACAGTGCGAGACGAACGTTTTCCCAGCTCATCCCCCACGGCGATGCAGGCGGACGCGGCGGTCAGATTCTGTGACACGACGCTGCGCGACGGCGAACAGGCGCCTGGCGTCGCATTCACCGCGGTCGAGAAACTCGCCATCGCCGCCGCTCTGGATGCCATCGGTGTACACCAGATCGAGGCCGGTATCCCGGCGATGGGTGTCAGCGAGCGGGACGTGTTGCGGGAGATCCTCGCGACCGATCCCCGGGCGGAGATCGTGGGCTGGTGCCGGGCCGACCACCGCGACGTCGAGGCCGCGGCCGCCTGCGGCCTGATGACCGCGCACCTGACCATTCCCGTCTCCGACCTGCACCTCAAGAGCAAGTTGGAGAAGGACCGGGCCTGGGCGCGGCTGCGGGTCCGCGACTGTGTCAAGGACGCGACCGACCGGGGCATGCGGGTCAGCGTCGGCATGGAGGACGCCTCCCGCGCCGACGACTCGTTCGTCATCGACCTGGCCGGCGAACTGCGGGAGCTGGGCGTCACCCGGTTGCGCTGGGCCGACACGGTGGGCCTGCTCGACCCGGTGAGCGCGTACGACCGGCTCGGGCGACTGGTCCGGGCGGTCCCGGGGCCGTGGGAGATCCACGCCCACGACGACTTCGGCCTGGCGACGGCCAACACCATCGCCGCCGTCCAGGCGGGGTTCACCTGGGTCAGCACCACCGTGCTGGGGCTGGGTGAACGCGCCGGGAACGCTCCGATCGAGGAGGTCGCCATGGCGCTTCGGCACCTGCTGAAGCTGCCGGTGGACCTCGACACCACGTCGTTTCGCACGCTGGCCCAGCTGGTGTCACGGGCGGCTGGCCGCCCGCTGCCGGCGGGCAAGGCGGTGGTCGGGGAGTCGGTGTTCGCACACGAGTCGGGCATCCACGTGCACGGCATCCTGCGTCACCCGGCGACCTACGAGCCGTTCGACCCCGCCGAGGTCGGTGGGCGCCGCCGGTTGACCGTCGGCAAGCACAGCGGCCGGGCGGGTGTGCGACACGCACTGGAGCAGTGCGGCATCACCGCCGCCGAGGAGGAGCTTGAACCGCTCGTCGAGCAGGTTCGGCTTGCCGCCACCCAGTACAAGCGCGGCCTGCAGGGCCGCGACTTCCAAGAGCTTCTCGGGCGGGTCGACATGCCGGCCCCCCGAGCTGGGGTCCAGACGCGTGAGGAACCGGTCTGATCGACCGCGCCTCCGCGCCGACGGACTCGCACCACAAGGCCCGAACCCGGCTCCGAACCCGGCTCCGCCTCGGAGCGGCACCACGGGTTCGGTCCAGTCGCACCACGGTAGTGCCGATGTCCCGGTCCACCCCGACCGGCGGCACGTCCGGCAGCCCGCGGACCCGCGTCCGATGGCCGGCCCGATCGGCCTGGCCATCAGCGGTGATCCGCGAGCCGGATGACCGTTCCTAGGAGGAGCTCCACATGCGCCAGATCGCGTTCTACGGCAAGGGTGGTATCGGCAAGTCCACCACCCAGCAGAACACCATGGCGGCCATGGCCGAAGCCGGCCAGCGGGTCATGATCGTCGGCTGTGACCCCAAGGCCGACTCCACCCGGCTCATCCTGCACTCGAAGGCGCAGACCTCCGTCATCCAGCTCGCGGCGGAGAAGGGCTCGGTCGAGGACCTCGAGCTCGACGAGGTTCTGGTCGAAGGTGCCTGGGGCATCAAGTGCGTCGAGTCCGGTGGCCCGGAGCCGGGCGTGGGCTGCGCCGGCCGTGGCGTCATCACCTCCATCACCTACCTGGAGGAGGCCGGCGCCTACGAGAACCTCGACTTCGTCACCTACGACGTCCTTGGTGACGTTGTGTGTGGTGGGTTCGCGATGCCGATCCGCCAGGGCAAGGCGCAGGAGATCTACATCGTCACCTCCGGCGAGATGATGGCGATGTACGCGGCGAACAACATCGCCCGAGGCATCCTCAAGTACGCCCACACCGGCGGTGTCCGCCTCGGCGGCCTCATCTGCAACAGCCGTCAGACCGACCGCGAAGACGAGCTGATCATGGAGCTCGCCCGGCGACTGAACACCCAGATGATCCACTTCATTCCGCGTAACAACGTCGTGCAGCACGCCGAGCTGCGCCGGATGACGGTCATCGAGTACGACAAGGACAACAGCCAGGCCAACGAGTACCGGACGCTGGCCAACAAGATCATCAACAACGAGATGAAGACCATTCCGACCCCGATCGAGATGGACGAGCTCGAGCAGCTGTTGATCGACTTCGGAATCATGGAGGTCGAGGACGAGTCCGTCATCGGCAAGACCGCCGCGGTCGCCTGACGTCCTCCCTTTCCCGACTCTTTTTTCCGCCCACCGTCGAGGATGAGGTCCCGATCATGACGACGACGCCGGTACCGACCCGGGCCGAGACCGAGGCGATGATTGCCGATGTCCTGGCTCAGTACCCGAAGAAGGCCGCGAAGTTCCGGGCCAAGCACATCAAGGCCAACGACCCCGAGGGGTCGAAGGAGTGCGAGGTCAAGTCCAACATCAAGTCCCGCCCCGGGGTCATGACGATCCGTGGCTGCTCCTACGCCGGCTCCAAGGGCGTGGTGTGGGGACCGGTGAAGGACATGGTCACCATCAGCCACGGTCCCGTCGGCTGCGGTCAGTACTCCTGGGCAACGCGGCGTAACTACGCTCACGGCCACCTCGGCGTGAACAACTGGACCGCGATGCAGGTCACGACCGACTTCCAGGAAAAGGACATCGTCTTCGGTGGCGACACCAAGCTGGAGAAGGTCCTCGACGAGATCGTCGACCTGTTCCCGCTGGCCAAGGGCATCTCGGTGCAGTCCGAGTGCCCGATCGGCCTGATCGGTGACGACATCGAGGCCGTAGCGAAGAAGTCCTCGAAGAAGCTTGGCCTGCCGATCATCCCGGTCCGTTGCGAGGGCTTCCGCGGCGTGAGCCAGTCGCTCGGCCACCACATCGCGAACGACGCTGTTCGCGACCATGTCCTTGGTACCGGCGAGGGCACCTTCGAACAGACCGACTACGACGTCGCGCTGATCGGTGACTACAACATCGGCGGAGACGTCTGGGCGTCCCGTCGGATTCTGGAAGAGATGGGCCTGCGGGTCATCGCCCAGTGGTCCGGCGACGGCACGATCAACGAGATGGCCTCGACGCACCTGTCGAAGCTGAACCTGATCCACTGCTACCGCTCGATGAACTACATCTGCACCACCATGGAAGAGCGCTACAACACCCCCTGGACCGAGTTCAACTTCTTCGGCCCCACGAAGATCGTCTCTTCCATGCGCAAGATCGCCGAATTCTTCGATGACGAGATCAAGGCGAAGACCGAAGCGGCGATCGCCCGCTACCAGGTCCGCTTCGACGAGATCATCAAGGCGTTCCGGCCGCGCCTCGAGGGCAAGCGCGTCATGCTCGCCATCGGCGGCCTGCGCCCCCGGCACACCATCGGTGCCTACGAGGACCTCGGCATGGAGGTCATCGGGACCGGCTACGAGTTCGCCCACAAGGACGACTACACCCGGACCTACGGCATGCTCAAGGAAGGCGTCGTTCTCTACGACGACCCGACCGCCTTCGAGGTCGAGGAGTTCGCCAAGCACCTCAAGCCCGACCTGATGGGCGCGGGTGTGAAGGAGAAGTACGTCTTCCACAAGATGGGCATCCCCTTCCGGCAGATGCACTCCTGGGACTACTCCGGGCCGTACCACGGCGTCGACGGCTTCGCGGTCTTCGCCCGGGACATGGACCAGGCCGTCAACAGCCCGACCTGGGACCTCCTTGAGGCGCCCTGGTCGAAGGCCGGCGAGGTCGCCTAGTCCTCGGTGGGCCGCACCCCACCGCCGCCCCGGCGGCACCCGGGCGCATGACGCCCCAGCAGTAGACGCCCGTTCAGGGCAGCAGTAGTCAGCCAGGTCCGGCCGCAAGGCAGCCGCCAGCGACCCGGCACCCCCGTGAGCCAGCCGGCTCGAATGATCCACGTGAAACACGGCCGGCGCAGGCGATCGGAACGGGTGCTGGCGGCTGCCGCGGCCGGCATCAGCCCCGCCGGGGATGCAGATCCCCCCGGGTCATCCCCCCAGGGGAGAGGAGGACGTCCGGTGACGACGCCCGAGCACACCAGCGCGATCCCACTGCAGGTTCTTGACCACAACGACGTCTTCCGGGACGAGGTCTACCAGGAGCAGTTCGAGAACAAGCGCGAGTTCGAGAACGGGGCCTCCAAGGAGGAGGTCGAGCGCGTCCTGCAGTGGACCCAGACCTGGGAGTACCGGGAGAAGAACTTCGCTCGGGAGAGCCTGACCGTCAACCCGGCCAAGGCGTGCCAGCCGCTCGGTGCCGTGCTGGCCGGGCTCGGATTCGAGGGCACGCTGCCCCTGGTCCACGGCTCGCAGGGCTGCGTGTCCTACTTCCGCAGCCACTTCGCCCGGCACTTCAAGGAGCCGGTGCCCGCCGCGTCCACCTCGATGACCGAGGACGCCGCCGTGTTCGGCGGGATCAACAACCTCGTCGAGGCGATGGACAACATGTCCGCGCTCTACAAGCCGAAGCACATCGCGGTCAGCACCACCTGCATGGCCGAGGTCATCGGTGAGGACCTGTTCTCCTACATCGGCGCGGCGCGCGAGCAGGAGGCGATCAGCCAGGACTTCCCGGTCTCCTACGCGCACACCCCGAGCTTCGTGGGCTCGCACATCAACGGCTACGACGTGATGCTCAAGGGCATCCTCGACTCGCTGTCGAAGTCCGCCGATGCGGACGCCTCGAAGATCGAGAAGTCGGACAAGGTCCGCCTCAACATCATCCCGGGCTTCGACACCTATGTCGGCAACCACCGGGAGTACCGGCGGATGCTGGAACTGATGGGCGTCCACCCGATCATCCTGGGCGACCACTCCGCGTCGCTGGACTCCCCGGCCGACGGCGAGTACGACCTCTACCCGGGTGGCACCACCCTGGTCGACGGCGCGCAGGCGAAGTTCAACCGGGCGAGCTTCATCCTGCAGGAGTCCACCCTGCGCCGCACCGCCGAGCTCATCAACGACGTGTGGAAGCAGGAGCTGGTCACGCTGGAGACCCCGATCGGGGTCACCGGCACCGACGCGTTCGTCACCGCCGTCGCTCGTACCGCCGACGTCAAGGTGCCCGCCGAGCTGACCCTCGAGCGCGGCCGGCTCGTTGACGCGATCACGGACTCGAGCGCCTACGTGCACGGCAAGCGGGTGGCCATCGCCGGCGACCCCGACCTCGTCGTCGCGCTGACCCGGTTCGTGCTCGAGCTCGGCATGGTCCCGGTGCACATCGTGAGCACCAACGCCGACTCCACGTTCAAGGCGCGGATGGAGAAGGCGCTCTCCGCCAGCAAGTTCGGCGACGCCGCGACCGTGTGGCCGGAGAAGGACCTCTGGCACCTGCGCTCGCTGGTCTTCACCGAGCCGGTCGACCTGCTCATCGGGTCGATGCAGCTCAAGTGGATCGGCCGCGAGACCAACACGCCGCTGTTCCGGGTCGGTTTCCCGATCTTCGACCGGCACCACCTGCACCGGTTCCCGATCGTCGGATACACCGGCGGGCTGCACCTGCTCACCGGACTCGTCAACACGATCCTCGACGAGCTCGACCGCAACGCCCCCGCGCACAGCTACGACGCGGTCCGCTGACCGTCCGTCCCCGCTAGCGCAGGACCCGACTCCGGACGGTCGACGGCCCGCCGCCGACCGTCCGGACCAGACGTGGTCGACCGGCCGCGCCCACCGCGCTCCCTGCGGCCGGCCGACCACTCCCCGGCGGGTCGAGTCCGCGCAGCCGCATCCGCGCCGACTCCCCGCCCCCGGGGCGGGTCGGTCGACTCCCTCCCGGGTCGGCCGGCCCCCCCGCCGCAGCGAGTCCCAGCCCCACCGCAGTTCCAGCTCCACCGCAGTTCCAGCCTCACCCGAGGACCGCCCCCTCCCGAGGATGGCCTATGTCCGCATCAGATCGCGCGGCTCTGTTCACCGAGTCGGGCTGCGAGACCAACAACACCAAGAGCGCCAAGGAGCGCAGGGCCGGCTGCCCCAAGCCCAAGCCCGGCGGCACGTCCGGCGGCTGCACCTTCGACGGTGCGATGATCACCCTCGTTCCGATCGTGGACAGCGCCCACCTGGTCCACGGCCCGATCGCCTGCGCCGGCAACTCCTGGGACAGCCGAGGCAGCC
This sequence comes from Frankia umida, assembly GCF_023242945.1. Lineage (NCBI taxonomy): Bacteria > Bacillati > Actinomycetota > Actinomycetes > Frankiales > Frankiaceae > Frankia > Frankia umida. The sequence goes on along the minus strand of NZ_JALKFT010000003.1, from coordinate 66,988 downwards.
TGTCGTCCGGGCCGACGCTCTACAAGCACGGCTTCACCACCGACATGACCGAGAACGACGTGGTCCTCGGCGGCGAGCAGCGGCTGTTCGACACGATCTGCGAGATCGTCGAGCGGTACGCGCCCCCCGCGGTCTTCGTCTACTCCACCTGCGTCACCGCGATGATCGGCGACGACCTCGGTGCGGTGTGCGCCTCCGCCGCCGAGCACACCGGCGTGCCGGTGATCCCGGTCGAGGCCCCCGGTTTCCTCGGTAACAAGAACCTCGGCAACAAGATCGCTGGTCAGGCGCTGCTCGACCATGTCATCGGCACCGTCGAACCCGAGGACGCCGGCGCGTTCGACATCAACCTGATCGGCGAGTACAACATCGCCGGCGAGCTGTGGGACGTCCTGCCGGTGCTGAACCGCCTGGGCCTTCGGCTGCGGGCCTGCATCAGCGGGGACGCCCGGTACCGCGACGTGGCCGCGGCCCACCGGGCGAAGGCGACCATGGTCGTCTGCTCCCGCGCCCTGCTCGGACTCGCCCGCGGGCTCGAGGACCGTTACGGCATCCCCTGGTTCGAGGGCAGCTTCTACGGCACCAGCGCGATGGCCGACACCCTGCGCGGCTTCGCCCGTCTGCTCGACGACGACGACCTCACCCGGCGCACCGAGGAGCTCATCACCGTCGAGGAGGCGGCCACCAACGCCGCGCTCGAGCCCTACCGGGCCCGGCTGACCGGACGCAAGGCCGTGCTCTACACCGGCGGTGTCAAGAGCTGGTCGATCGTCTCGGCGCTGCAGGACCTCGGGATCGAGGTGGTCGGCAGCGGTATCACCAAGAGCTCCGACGGTGACGTCGAGAAGATCCGTGAGCTGCTTGGCGACGCGAAGATGATCGGTGAGGGCAGCCCGCGGGAACTGCTGCGGGTGGCTGAGCAGACCGGGGCCGACATCCTCGTCGCCGGTGGTCGCAACCTGTACACCGCGCTCAAGGGCCGGCTGCCGTTCCTTGACATCAACCAGGAACGGCACATCCCCTACGCGGGCTACACCGGCATGGTCGAGTTCGCCCGCCGCCTGGACATGGCCATCTCCAACCCGGTCTGGGACCAGGTCCGCCGGCCCGCCCCCTGGGACGCCCAGGTGGCCGGCACCCCCGGCGCCCCCGGGACGCTCGTGGCGGGGGTGGCCTGATGGCGCGGATCGTCACGACCGAGCGGGGCGCGACGATCGACCCGCTCAAGCACAGCCAGCCACTGGGCGCGGCGATGGTCTTCCTCGGCCTCGCCGGCTCCATGCCGATCATGCACGGTTCGATGGGCTGCGCCTCGTTCGCCAAGGCCCTGCTGACCCGGCACTTCAACGAGCCGATCCCGTTGCAGACCACGGCGATCAGCGAGGTGACCGCGGTCTTCGGTAGCGGCGAGTCGATGGTCGCCACCCTCGACGCCATCCGCAAGAAGCAGCGCCCGGAGATCATCGGCCTGCTGACCACGGGTGTCACCGAGGTCTCCGGTGAGGACATCGGCGGTCAGCTGCGCGCCTACCTCGCCGCCTGGGCCGACGCGGACGCGGACACGGGCGCGGCGGCCGAGGCGGGGGTCGAGGCCGACGCCGCACCGCTGATCGTCGGGGTGTCGACCCCGGACTTCATCGGCGGACTGTCCGACGGCTGGTCCGCCGCGCTCGAGGCCCTGATCCGCGCGGTGATCCCGGCGGACGAGCTGGTCCTCGCCGACCCCGACGAGCTCGCCGAGGATCTGGACGACCGGGCTGAGGGCCGCACGGCCCTGCTCGCCGCGTCCGCGGCCAGCCCCCCCCGACCGGCCGACGCCGTCCGCGCGATCCCCGCTGCGGCGTCGGTCCGTACCACCACCGCGCACACCCACCCAGCCGTACCGGACCAGCCCGTGACCCGGCGGTCCGGGGCGACCGGCGAGACCGGTAGCGCCGGCGAGGAGGGCACCCCAGACCTGGTCGCCGTCCTCGCCGGTCCCGGTCTCACCGCCGCCGACCTGGACGAGCTCGCCGAGCTGATCCGCTCGTTCGGCTTCACCCCGCTGCTGGTCCCGGACCTGTCCAGCTCGGTCGACGGTCACCTCGCCCCCGCCTGGCAGCCGACCACCACCGGTGGTACGACCGTCGCCGACCTGCGCCGACTGCCGCGGGCCCGGGCCGTCGTCGCCGCCGGCGGGTGCGCGGCGCCCGCGGGTGAGCTGCTCGCCGCGCGCACCGGCGCCCGGCTGTTCACCCACCCGCATCTGTCCGGCCTGACCGAGATGGACGCGCTGGTCAGCGAGCTGATGTCGCTGAGCACCCGGACCGCGCCGACGATGGTGCGCCGAGCCCGCGAACGGCTCGCCGACGGACTGCTGGACGCGCACTTCGTCCTCGGGGGAGTGCGGGTGGCGATCGCCGCCGAGCCGGACACCCTGGTCGCCGCCGGTTCGCTGCTGCGCGACGTCGGCGCCGAGATCGTGACCGCGATGGCGCCCACCTACGCCCCGGTCCTCGACGACGCGCCCTTCGACGAGGTCGTGCTCGGTGACCTGACCGAGTTCACCACCCGGGCCCGGGCCGCCGATGCCCAGCTGGTGGTCGGCTCCAGCCATCTGCGCGAGGTCGCCCACCGGCTCGGCGCGGCCTACCTGCCGGTCGGCTTCCCGATCGTCGATCGCCTGGGAGCGGCGCTCGCCGGCACCGCCGGTTACACCGGCAGCCTGCGCCTGCTGCTGGACGCGGCCAACCGTGTGCTCGACCACACCGCTGCCAGCCACACCGCTGCCAGCCATGACACCGCCGGACATGGCACTGGCGGCCGCAGCGCCGCCGGCCATGGCACTGCGTCGACCGAATCCGCGGCGAGCGGTGGGTGGTCCGAGACGGACCTGCCCCACCAGGCCCGCGCCACGGCCGACCCCGATGAACTCGACGATCTGTTCCAGGAGTCACCGTGTTGAAGATCGCTTTCGCGACCGGCGACGGCACCGCCGTGGACAGCCACTTCGGCTGGTGCCGACGGTTCGACATCTACGAGGTCAGCCCCGAGGGGTCGCGGCTGCTGGAGAGCCGGCTGCTCGACGAGGCCTCCGAGGACGAGGAAAACAAGATCGAGACGAGGCTCTCCGCGGTCCTGGACTGCGCGATCCTCAACATCTGCGACATCGGTGGCACGGCCGCCGCACGGGTGATCAAGGCGAAGATCCACCCGGTGAAGGTGCTCAAGGGCACGCCGATCCCGGAGCTGCTCGACCGGTACGTCACCACCCTCGCCGGCACCCCGCCGCCCTGGCTGCGCAAGGTGATGAAGGGCCGTGAACCGCAGACGCCACCCGCCCAGAACTGGACCCGCAGCGTCAGCGCGGTGCTCAAAGGAGATGCCGCATGACTGAGATGTCCGGATTCCTGCGTGACCTGGTCGCCCAGACCCGCGCCGGTGACACCTACGGCCAGCTCAGCCGGTTCAGCGACGAGCAGATGCTCGCGCCCTTCGTCCTGACCAAGGAGCAGCGCCGGGCGATCCCGGCGGCCTGCGACCTCGAAGCGGCCACCGAGGCCCGGGTGCGGTCGTTCTACCAGGCGGTCGCCGCCGCCACCGAGAAGGCGACCGGTGCGTTCACCGTCGCGATCCTCGACCTGAACCACGAGGGCTTCGGCCGTGTGATCATCTTCGCCGGCCGTCTCGTGGTGGTCGACGAGGCCCTGCGCGACATCCAGCGCTTCGGCTTCGACTCGCTCGACAAGCTCGGCGCCCGCGGCGAGTCGCTGGTCATCGGCGCGACCAAGGTCATCGACCAGTACCGCGAGGTGACCCGCGATGACGCCTGAGACCGCCGCCGAGGAGCTCAAGCGGCTGCGCAAGCTCAACTCCAGGGCCTCGCAGCTCAAGCTCGACCTGCACGACCTGTCCGAGGAACTGCCGTTGGGCTGGGAGAACATCCTCGACGTCGCCCAGCGCACCTACGACGCCTACGCCGAGATCGCCGTGCTGCAGAGCAAGCTCGACGCCCAGGCCACCAGGGGGGCGTCGGCATGACCGCCACCGCCACCCCGGCCGAGCGGCTCGCGCACTTCTACCGGTGCACCACCGCCGAGCAGTACTTCGACCTGCTGGAGGTCGAGGTCGACCCGCGGGTCGTCGCCGTCAACCGGCTGCACATCCTGCGGGTGTTCGGCGGCGAGCGGGTGAAGGTGCTCGAGGCCGCCGGCGGCGACCAGGCCGACCCGGAGACGTTGCTGGCCGCGTACCGCGCCGCGCTCATCCGGTCGTACGAGTCGTTCCTCACCGCGACCGCGCTCGACCACCGCGTCTTCAAGGTGCTCAAGGACCGCGCACCGCAGGGGTCCTTCGTGCCGTCATCCGAGATCACCGTGCAGCGGCCGGGCCAGACCCCGCCGTCCGCACCGTCCGCACCGACCGAGCAGCCGGAGGAGGCCCGATGACCAGCAACGTCTACAACGTCGGCGACGTGGTCTGCACTGTCAAGGACCTGCGCAACGACGGGACCTACCCGGACCCTGAAGTCGCCATCGGCGAAGTGATCGTCGAGGCCGGCACCATCGGCGAGGTCATCAACGTCGGCCTCTACCTCCAGGAACACATCGTCTACGCGGTGGCGTTCCGCAGCGGCCGGATCGTCGGCGCCCTGGAGCGTGAGCTCGCGGTGCCCGTGGACGATGACGGCGCCCCGCTCGCAGCCCAGGCCTCCACGCCGTCGACCCCGCCGTCGCGCACCCCGGCCGAGGCCGGGTCGGCGCAGCCCCCGGCCATCGTCGAGCTCGCCACCGTCCAGGGCACGGGCCACGGGGATGGCCACGGCGGTGGGCATGGCGGTGGGCACGGCGACGGGCATGGTGGTGGCTGCAAGCACGGCTCGTCCAACTGCAGGAAGGACGGGGACGCGGTCGCGGTGTCGGCGGTGACCGGTTTCGACGAGGACCAGGTATGAGCGGCCAACCGCTCGCCATCGCGGACCCGGCCACCGGCTGTAAGAGCACGAGCAGCTGCGGCACCAGCCGGCCGGCGGCCGACCCGGAGATCGCGGAGAAGATCGCGAACCATCCGTGCTACAGCGCGGAGGCGCACCAGTACTACGCCCGCATGCACGTCGCGGTCGCGCCGGGCTGCAACATCCAGTGCAACTACTGCAACCGCAAGTTCGACTGCGCCAACGAGAGCCGACCGGGCGTCACCAGCGCCCTGCTGACCCCCGAGGACGCGCTGGCCAAGGTCAAGCTGGTCGCCAGCGAGATCAAGCAGATGAGCGTGCTGGGCATCGCCGGGCCGGGCGACCCGTTGGCCAACCCGAAGCAGACGTTTCGCACGATGGAACTGGTGGCCCGGGACTGCCCGGACATCAAGCTGTGCCTGTCGACGAACGGGCTGCGCCTGCCCGAGTTCGCCGACCGGATCGCCGACCTCGGCGTCGACCACGTCACGATCACGATCAACATGATCGACCCGGCGGTCGGCGAGCGGATCTACCCGTGGGTCGTCTACAAGGGCAAGCGGTACACCGGCCGGGAGGCCTCGAAGATCCTCACCGAGCAGCAGCTCGAGGGGCTGGCGGCGCTCACCGAACGCAAGGTGCTCTGCAAGGTCAACTCGGTGCTGATCCCCGGGGTCAACGACGAGCACCTGGTCGAGGTCTCCAAGACCGTCAAGGACCTCGGCGCCTTCCTGCACAACGTGATGCCGCTGGTCTCGGCGCCCGAGCACGGTACCCACTTCGGGCTCACCGGCCAGCGCGGACCGTCCCCGCAGGAGCTCAAGCTGCTGCAGGACCGGTGCGAGGAGCACGACGGCGCCGAGATGAACATGATGCGCCACTGCCGGCAGTGCCGCTCCGACGCGGTCGGCCTGCTCGGCGAGGACCGCGGCGAGGAGTTCTCCCCGGAGACCTACCAGGGCCGCGAGATCGGCTACGACCTCGCCGGACGGCAGGAGGCCCACGCCGAGATCGAGCGCTGGCGCTCCGAGGTGGCGGCGACCCGCGACAGCCTCAACATCTCCACCGGCGCCCCGGTGCCGGGCGGCCGCACCCTGCCGACCGGTCCCGCGGGCGGGCTGGTGCAGGTGGTGGTGGAGGCCAGCCGACCGGAGCAGACGGTGCTCGTCGCCGTCGCCACCAAGGGCAGCGGGGTGGTCAACCAGCACTTCGGCCACGCCAGCGAGTTCTGGATCTACGAGGCGGGACCGCTGTGGGCGCGCCTCGTGCAGACCCGCGACGTCGACCGCTACTGCACCGGGCCGTCCGAGTGCGACGAGGAGGAGTCGAAGCTCGACCGCACCCTCACGATGCTCAGCGACTGCGCCGCCGTGCTCTGCAGCAAGATCGGGCCGGCCCCGAAGGAGGCGCTGACAGCCGCCGGGATCGAACCGGTGGAGGTCTACGACCTGATCGACAAGGCGGTGGCCGAGGTCGGTGGCCGCATCATCGCAAACCGTGCACCCGCGGAGGTTGGCACCCCATGACCACGACCGCCACCATCGTCGAGCTGACGGACCGGGCCCGCAAGCAGGTCCATCACCTGCTGAGCTCCACCGCCGGCACCGAGAACTTCGCGCTGCGCATCGGGGTCGACCCGGGCGGCTGCTCCGGCTACACCTACAAGCTGGCACTGGTGCCCGGCCCCGAGGCCGACGACCTCGTCTTCACCCAGGACGGTTTCGACGTCGTCGTCCACACCTCCATGATCGACCTGCTGCGCGGGATGCGCGTCGACTACGCGGAGACGCTCACCTCGTCCGGGTTCACCTTCACCAACCCGAACGCGAAGAGCTCCTGCGGCTGCGGCTCGTCGTTCGGCTCGTCGGAGTCCCCCGAGCGCACCGAGGCCGACGCGCTGCTGCGCGCCCAGGTCGAGGACGTCATGCAGGAGATCCGACCGTTCCTGCGCGGCGACGGCGGGGACGCGGAGATCGTCGCCGTCCTCGCCGGCGGCGGCCAGCCGGGGTCGGCCGAGGTGCACCTGCGCCTGACCGGTGCCTGCGGCGGCTGCTCCAGCGCCGGCGCGACGCTGTCCGGGGTGATCGAGGCCCGGCTCAAGGAGGCCCTGCCCGAGATCGGTCGGGTCGCGCTCGTCCCCTGAACCCGCCGTCGGCGGGTGGACCAGTCCGCGGATCAGTCCACCCGCCGGCCCGGCCCGGCTCACCGCACCGCCCGCCGGCGTCGCCGCCGGCACCGGCACCGGCACCGGTGCCCACCCGACGCCCACCACCTGACCGCCGAACCGTGACGACCGACCACTGACCCTGGCCGTCCGAACACCTGGCCGCCGACGTCGGTCATCCCTCATCCGTCATCCGTCCTGCCGAATCCGCGGAGCGCACGATGGTCACAGCCCGGTCCCACCCCCACCCGCTGCTACGCACGATGTGTCCGGGCCCGTCAGCGCGGGCGGTGCCCGTGCAGACGGCCCCGCCCGGGTCGGAGGCGGCCCGTCGCTACGACCGGCAGATGATCATCCCTGGCTTCGGGGTCGCCGCCCAGCGGCGGCTGAGCCAGGCGACGGTGCTGGTGGCCGGGGTGGGCGGGGTCGGTGGGGCGGCGGCGACCTACCTGGCCGCCGCCGGAGTCGGCCGGCTCATCCTGGTGCATCCCGGTGACCTGGAGGAGCCCGACCTCAACCGGCAGACGCTGATGCGTCCGGACCGGGTGGGGCGCTCCCGGGTGCACAACGCCGCGGACACGCTGCGGGCGCATCATCCGGCGGTCGAGGTCGTCGCCCTCGACCGGCCACTGGACGACGAGGCGGTGCCCGAGCTGATCGCCCGGGCCGACGTCGTCGTCGACGCCCGGCACAACTTCCCCGAGCGGTATCTGATCAACCGGCTGTGCGTGCGCTCCGCGGTGCCGCTGGTCGTCGCGGCGATGAACGCCACCGAGGCGTCCCTGCTGGTGGTGCGGCCGGGGGAGCCGTGTCTGCGGTGCGTGTTCCCCGAGGGGGACCCGTCCTGGGAGCCGTTGGGCTTCCCGGTGCTCGGTTCGGTCGCCGGCACCGTCGGCTGCCTGGCGGCCACCGAAGCGCTCAAGATCGCCGGCGGGTTCGCCGAGCCCGCGGTCGGCCGGCTCATCCACCTGGACCTGTGGGACGTCGACCTGCGCGCCCTGCGGACCCGGCGCGACCCGCACTGCCCCGACTGCGGACCGGGCCCGCAATGATCTACCTGGACCACAACGCGACGACCCCGGTCGACCCGGAGGTCCTCACCGCGATGCTGCCGCTGCTGCGTGAGCACTACGCGAACCCGGCGAGCCGGCATCCGGCGGGGGAGTCCGTCGCCCGGCTGGTCGAGGCGGCCCGCCGTGACATCGCCACCCTCGCCGGCGCCCGGCCCCGCGACATCGTGTTCACCAGCGGGGCGACGGAGGCGGCGAACCTCGCCATCCACGGGGTGCTCGCCACCGCCCCGCCGGACGCCCGACGGGTGCTGGTCGGGGCGACCGAGCATCCGGCGATCCTGGGGGCCGCGCACGCCGCCGCCGAACGTTTCGGTGGCAGCGTGCAGACCATCCGGGTGCGGCCCGACGGCAGCCTCGACCTCGCCCACCTGCGGGCACTGCTGCGGCCGTTGCCGGTCGGGGGGCCGGCGTCGGCGCGCGGTCCGATGCCGGCCGGGGGCCAGGTGGCGCTGGTCGCGGTGATGGCGGCGAACAACGAGACGGGCGCGCTCACCGACCCACGGCCGGTGGCCGCGTTCGCCCAGGAGGTCGGCGCGCTGTTCCTGTGCGACGTCACCCAGGCGTTCGGTCGGATTCCGGTCGCCGTCGCCGAGACGGGCATCGACCTCGCGGTCGCCTCCGCGCACAAGGTGTACGGCCCGAAGGGCGTCGGCGTGCTGATCGCCTCCCGGTCGGCCCGGGGACGGCTCTCCCCGCTGCTGCACGGCGGCGGTCAGGAGCGCGGCCTGCGTTCGGGCACCCTGAACACCCCCGGCATCGTCGGGTTCGGCGCGGCGGCCCGGATCGCCGCCGCGGTGTTCGCCGACGAGGCGGTCCGGACCCGGGCGCAGACCGACCTGCTCTACGACCAGCTGGTCGGCTGGCTCGGCGCGGACGCCATCGAGGTCAACGGTCCCCGCGAGGACGCCAGCCGACGGCCCGGGCTGGTGCGGCTGCCGAACACGCTGAGTCTGCGGTTCGTCGGCGCCGACGCCGACGCGGTGCTGGCCTGCCTGCCCGATGTCGCGGTGTCCGCGGGTTCGGCCTGCCACGGCGGGGCGGACGAACCATCGCCGGTGCTGCTGGCGATGGGGCGCTCGGCGGCCGCCGCCCGGGAGAGCCTGCGGTTCAGCGTCGGCCGGTTCACCACGGTCGACCAGATCCACACCGCCGCGGCGGCGGTGGCCCGCGCGGTGCTGCGGGTGCACTCCCTGCACGCCACCGCGTCCGGTGACCTGGCCGTCAGCGGTCAGCCAGGTACGTCCGGCGAGCTCGCGGGACGCGGGTTGCCGCCGGACCCGCGAGGCCTCGCCAACCCGGGCAACGGACAGTTCCCCGAACTACCCGTCCCACGATCCGCCTTGCCCTGATCCACCGACGCACCACCGATCGGCGCCGCCGGACTCGCCGTCACGTCCGCGGCTTGACCCGCGGGCCTTCGAGCCCGGACGAACGGCGCGCAGGTCGCGACGCCAGAGATGAGGTCTCCCATGCCCACCGACCAGTTGCCCGAGCGGCCCGACGGGGTCAGACGACTGGAGAACGTGGTGATCCGTTTCGCCGGCGACTCCGGCGACGGAATGCAGCTCACCGGTGACCGGTTCGGCGCCCAGGCTGCCGCGATCGGTAACGACGTGGCGACCCTGCCGAACTATCCGGCGGAGATCCGGGCCCCATCGGGGACCGTGGCCGGTGTGTCCAGCTACCAGCTGCACATCGCCGACCATGACATCACCACCCCCGGCGACCAGCCGGACGTCCTCATCGCGATGAACCCGGCGGCGCTGCGGGCCAACATCACCGAGCTGCGCCCCGGCGGCGTCATCATCCTGGACACCGACTCGTTCACCGAGCTGGGCCTGGACAAGGCCGGCTACGAGGTCGACCCGCTGACCGACGGATCGCTGGACTCCTACCAGCTGTTCGCGATCAACCTGACCGGGCTCGCCTCCGCCGCCGTCGCCGACCACAACCTCAAGCGCAAGGACGCGGCGCGCACGAAGAACATGTACGCGCTCGGCCTGGTGTCCTGGATGTTCTCCCAGCCGATCGAGGACACCGCCGACTACCTGCGCAAGCGCTTCGCGTCCAAGCCGGACGTGCAGGCCGCGAACATCGCGGCGCTGCGCGCCGGGTGGATCTACGGTGAGACCACCGAGGCCTTCGCCACTGTCTACGAGGTGAAGCCGGCGGCCCTGCCGCCGGGCACCTACCGGCACATGAAGGGCAACAAGGGCATCGCGTACGGCCTGGTCGCCGCCGCCCACCAGGCGGGGATGCCGCTGTTCCTCGGCGCCTACCCGATCACCCCGGCCTCCGAGGTGCTGCACGAGCTGTCCCTGCTCACGTCCTACGACGTACGGTCGTTCCAGGCCGAGGACGAGATCGCCGCGATCGGTGCGGCGATCGGCGGGTCGTTCGCCGGGATGCTCGGCGTCACCGTCACCTCCGGACCCGGCATGGCGCTGAAGTCCGAGGCCATCGGCCTCGCGGTGATCATGGAACTGCCGCTGGTCATCGTCAACGTGCAGCGCGGTGGCCCGTCCACCGGTCTGCCGACCAAGACCGAGCAGTCCGACCTGCTGCAGGCGCTCTACGGCCGCCACGGCGAGGCACCGCTGCCGGTGATCGCGGCCCGTTCGCCCGCGGACGGTTTCGCCTCGGCGCTCGAGGCCGCCCGGATCGCGCTGGCCTACCGCACCCCGGTGATCCTGCTGTCGGACTCCTACATCGCCAACGGCAGCGAGCCGTGGCGGGTGCCCGAACTCGACGAGCTGCCCGAACTCGGCATCGAGCTCGCCACCGAGCCGAACGCGGTCGACGAGGTCGGCAACCCGGTGTTCCTGCCCTACGCCCGTGACCCGGCGACCCTCGCCCGGCCGCTGGCGATCCCCGGCACCCCGGGCCTGGCCCATCGCATCGGTGGCCTGGAGAAGCAGGACCTCACCGGCGCGGTGTCCTATGACGCGGACAACCACGACCTGATGATCCGCACCCGCCAGTCCAAGATCGACGGCGTGGACGTCCCGCCGCTCGAGGTGGACGACCCCGCCGGCCCGCCCGGCTCCGGTGCGGACGTCCTCGTGATCGGCTGGGGCTCGACCTGGGGCCCCATCGGTGAGGCGTGCCGCCAGGTGCGTGCCGACGGGCTGAAGGTCGCCCAGGCGCACCTGCGTCACCTCGCCCCGCTGCCGGCGAACCTGGCGTCGGTGCTCTCGGAGTACCACACCGTGCTCGTCCCCGAGATGAACCTGGGGCAGCTCGCCGGCCACCTGCGCCGGGAGACCCTGATCGACACCGTCGGTTACAACCAGACCCGCGGTATGCCGTTCCAGGTGTCGGAGCTCGCCTCCGTCATCACCCGGGTGATCCAGGGAGTCGTCGACGACGACACCCCCGAGCAGGCCGCCGTCGGCGGCAACGGCGCGGCGAAGGTCGTCGGTGACGTCACCGCGCGCCTGACCGCGGCCAAGGCCGGCGCCGGCGCCGGCGGCAAGACCACCGTTATCCACAGCGACGCGACTCGGGAGGCAGGACGATGAGCCCCACAGGCGAGACCGAGGGCGCCGCGCGCGCCGAGGAGCCGGCGGGCACCGCCGGCCGGCGGGCCCCCACGGTCGCCGACTTCACCACCGCCAACGAGGTCCGCTGGTGCCCCGGCTGCGGTGACCACGCGATCCTGTCGACGATGCGGGGCCTGCTGCCCGCACTCGGCGTGGCCCCCGAGAACACCGTGGTGGTGTCGGGCATCGGCTGCTCCTCGCGGCTGCCCTACTACCTCGACACCTACGGCATCCACTCCATCCACGGGCGGGCCCCGACGTTCGCGACCGGTGTCTCCATCAACCGCCCCGACCTGTCGGTCTGGGTCGTCACCGGTGACGGTGACGCGCTCTCGATCGGTGGCAACCACCTGATCCACGCGCTGCGCCGCAACGTGAACCTCAAGATCCTGCTGTTCAACAACCACATCTACGGTCTGACCAAGGGCCAGTTCTCGCCCGCGTCCAAGGTCGGCACGGTCAGCCCGTCGAGCCCGCACGGCTCGCTGGACTACCCGTTCAACCCGATCGCGCTCGCCCTGGGCGCCGGCGCCACCTTCGTGGCCCGCACCATCGACACCGACCGGCGGCACCTGACCGCGACCCTGACCGCCGCGGCCGCCCACAAGGGCGCCGCCCTGATCGAGATCCGTCAGGGTTGCCCGACGTTCAACAACATCCCTCGCCAGCCGCGTGGCTCGGGTGATGCCACCACCGAGAACGACCCCGCGTCGCCCGAGCTCGGACCGATCCGGCTGTCCCCCGGACTGCCGATCGTCTTCGGCCCGAACGACCAGTGGGGCATCGTCCGCGACCCGAACACCGGTGAGCTCGTCGTCGGTAACGGTGGCGACCCCCGGGTGGTCGTCCACGACCCCGGCACCCAGAACTCCACCTATGCCTACGCGCTGTCCCGCCTCGCGGAGACGGCCCTCGGCGAGGCGCCGATCGGTGTCTACCGCTCGGTGTCCCAGCCCAGTTTCGATCAACTCTTCCAGGAGCGCCTGGCTACGGCCCGGCCCGGTGGACGTGGTGAGCTGCGCTCCCTGCTCACCGGTTCCGACTCCTGGGTGGTCGCCGGTTAGGGGCCTGTGCCCCTGACCGGAGCGTGACGGGCGGCCGGGCGGACCGCCCGTCGAGCGCAGCGAGGGGATCAGGCCAGCTGTTCCCATGGCCTGATCCCCTCTGTTGTCCGGTAATCCCTGCTCCTTCACCCTTCCCGACCTGCTCGCGGGCCTGCTCGCAGGGGTGATCATGAAATGCCGAGGGATGTTCGAGAATCTCGGCCTCGACACGCCGAACAACCCTCGGCAGGCGGCCGAACAACCCTCGGCCCGAGGCCCGCGGCCGATCAGCCCTCCCCGATGTTCTCGGCAGGCGGCCGATCAGCCCTCGACCCAACAGCCCTCCCCGACGTTCTCGGCCCGTGACCGTGGGTGTGTCGGCGCGGGCATGGGGGAGTCGGGTACGTCCGCCGGGGCATCTGTGTCGCGGGTGACATCGGCGAACGGACACACCGCGGCACCGTCCCGGCCTTTTTTGGACGTTCGAAACACCGCGTACGGGGGCGCCGTCGGAGAACGTGCCGGATGCGGGGAATCACGCGTCTCACGGCCGCGGCCGGGGAAGGTGCCGCGTGCGGGAAATCGTGCATCGTGCGACACGCGGCCCGGGATCATGGTGTGCGGCGTGGCTCGCTTTTCGCGAGGTGCGTTCCACGGAAACGTCACGCGGGTCGCGGGTGACCACCGGAAGAAGCGGCCTTCGTGGAACGGCCGCTGATGTGCGGGTGGCAATCCTGGGGTGGTAGGACGGGGTTGGCGGTACGGGGCTCGTGAAGAAATGCCCGAAAGGGCGACGATTGAAAGGCCGGTGCCCGGACGGGGGTGGTCCTGGGCACCGGCCGTAGCCGGCGGTCCCGCTGACGCCGTGGCCGCGTCAGCCTTCGCCGGCGGTCTGTGCCATCAGCGCTCGTAGGCGGCGACGAAAGGGGTGTCGACCCTGAGCGGGCCGATCTTCCCCGCGCCACCCGGAGCGCCGACGGGTGTGTTACGCCCCGGTAGAAGGGTGTGGAAAAAGCGAGCCTCGTCCGCGATGAACTCGGCTTCCCCCTCCGGAACCAGTTTCAGGTTCATGATCGCGTCAACGGGGCAGGCGGCCGCACAGGCCCCGCAGTCGATGCACTCATCCGGATGGATGTACAGCTTCCGGTCGCCCTCGTAGATACAGTCCACGGGGCACTCGCTCACACAGCCGGTGTCCTTCACGTCGATACAGGCTGACGTGACGACGAACGTCATGAGTGCCTTCTCCACGGTGCGCCGGAACTTGCGGCTTCCAGGCAAACAGTAACAGCCCGTCCGCAGGATGGGCCGATGTGGCTGTAAAGGAAGAGTAAAGGTGGTGACGGCCGGCCGGAAAACATGTTCGAGGCGCTGCCGGGCCGGGAAAAGACCGGGGATGGCCGCCGGGGGACGCCCTATTTCCTGGTCAGTGGGTTGCCGTGCAGGAGGGTGACAGCGGCCAGGAAGACGGCGACCGGTACGGCCACGGTGGCGACGGCGGCCAGGGCGCCGAGTTCGCTGTGGTGGCTGACCTGGTCGACCAGTGCCGCGAGGCCGGCGCCGACGGCCGCCGCCGACGCGAACACGAAGTAGTGGCCGTATCCCCACCGGAAGGCGGCCGCGCTCGACACCAGCACCTCGTGCGCCGGCCGGGCGAAGTACACCCACCACATCGCGAAGACGATCAGCAGGCCGCCGCCCGCCACGGCGAACAGGGCGGCGCCCAGTTCGTGCTCGTCCAGCGCGACCTGGACGGCGACCGTCGCCGACAGGATCGACTCACCCAGCACGATGATCGTGAACAGGCCGTATCGCTCGGCGATGTGGTGCGGATGCCAGGGCGTCCGGCCACGTCGCTCGGCGAGGATCGGTACCGCGAGTTCGGCGAGCACCATCACGGCGAAGCCGGGGGCCCAGCCGGCGTCCGGTAGGAGCAGCAGCAACGCCCAGCCGACCATGCACAGGGAGATCCCGAGCGCGTAGGCGCGGGCGGTGCGCGCTCCGTCCGGTCCGGCGCCACGGGCGGCGCGCAGCCACTGGGCCACCAGACCGATCCGCATCACCGCATAACCGAGGGTCACGATGGCGAAGTCGTGGTCGTCGAAGGCCCGCGGCACCCCCGCGGCGAGCACGAGCACCCCGATGACCTGGACGAACATGGCGAGACGGTAGGGGACGTCGTCCACGTCGTAGGCGGAGGCGAACCAGGTGACGTTCATCCACGCCCACCAGATCGCGAAGAACACGCAGCCGAAGGCAGCGACGCCGCTGCCCGCGTGCCCCTCGCTCAGCGCGTGGTGCAGCTTCGTCGACGCCTGGGCGACCGCGACCACGAAACAGAGGTCGAACAGCAACTCCAGCGGTGTCGCCACTCGATGATCCTCGGTGACTGATCGCGGCCGCATGGGCCGGTACCAGGGGCGATGTCCACTCCGGCCCGCCTGCGTCGTCATGACCGGAAGCTACCGGCTGCCCCCGCGCGGGGATACACCAAGGGGGCGACAAGCGACGGCGCAGGGCGTAACGTCAGCTCATCTTGGTTCCGTGCATCCAGATCACGGGCCTGGCCACGGGCTCGGTGACAGGACGGGTTCCCGCTTCGCCGCGGGTCTGCCCCCGCCGCCTGCTCACCTCCTCTTCTCCGCCCTTCCCCCCACTGTCTGATCCCGAAGTGGCTCCGAACCGCGAGGTGCGCCTGTGACCACCAGCCTGCTGCCCCACTCGTTCGATGTCCTG
Organism: Frankia umida; assembly: GCF_023242945.1. Taxonomy (NCBI): domain Bacteria; kingdom Bacillati; phylum Actinomycetota; class Actinomycetes; order Frankiales; family Frankiaceae; genus Frankia; species Frankia umida. The sequence goes on along the minus strand of NZ_JALKFT010000003.1, from coordinate 51,497 downwards.
CTGGTCGAGGACGACCCGGGCGATGTCCTGATGACCCGGGAGGCGTTCGCCGACGAGCGGATCGGCGGCAACCTCCATGTGGTGAACGACGGCGACGAGGCGCTCGCGTTCCTGCGGCATGAGGAGCCGTTCGCCGACATGCCCAACGCCGACCTGGTCCTGCTTGACCTCAACCTGCCGCGCCGCAGCGGCATCGAGGTGCTCGCCGAGATCAAGGCGGACGAGCGGCTGCGCCGTATCCCGGTCGTTATGCTCACGACGTCGGACGCGGCCGAGGACATCGAACGCAGCTACCAGCTGCACGCCAACGCCTACGTCACCAAGGCGGTCGACTTCGACCGGTTCGTCGACGACGTCCGCTCCATCGATGACTTCTTCGTCACCGTCGTGCGCCTTCCGCAGCGTTAGCCGCGCGGAAGGCGGATGACCCCGAGGTCAGTGCCAGTCACTGATCTGGACGTCTCGGGGCGATGTCAGGGCCTTGTACACGTCCGCCGGCGTTGTGGTCCGGACTCCGATGCGGTGCAGAATGTCGGCCATCTGTGTCTCCTTCTTTCTGGGCGTGGTCAGTCCGAGCCGTGTTCGGTGGGGGTGGGTTGGTGCCGCGAGCGCTGGATCGCCTCGGCGAGCTGCCCGATTCGTCGCAGACGGGCGTCCCAGGCCGACCCGACCGAGGCGAGCTGGCTCACTGCCCGGGCCAGTTGGGCCTCGTCCACCTGGTAGCGCCGCTCCCGACCGATCGGGACGACCCGGACCAAGCCCGGCCCGGTCGAGGACACCGAGGTGCTTCGCGACCGCCTGCCGGGTCACCGGGAGCTGTTGGCTGAGCGTGGTCGCGGTGCCGCCGGCCTGGGACAGCAGAAGGTCGAGCATCCGCCGTCGCGTCGGGTCGCCGATCGCCGACCAGAGCAGGTCGTCGATCATGTCCGCGGAGGGCGTCATGGTCGTGTCGTGAGCGAGGCGAGGTGGGGCGCGATTCTCGGCAGGTAGAAGTCCCACCCGATGATGTGCTCCCGGTACTGCTCCTCGAGAACGGCGCTCTCCCAGCCCTGCTCGCGGAAACCGGTCTCGGTCATCCGTAGCAGCGTCCCGTTACCCGACGGCCTCAGCTCGAAGCTGACCAGCAGCGAGTTTCCCGGCACCGCGGGCGCATCGGCTGGATGCGTCCACCGGAACGGGCCTCCCGCAACCTTTTGTTGCGCATGACCGTATCGCCCGTCGAAGCGACACGCAACCATGGGTTGCTCGTCAGGTTCGGGAGCGGGTTCGGGAGCGGGGCGGGTTCGGGTCTGCCTGCCAGGTCGGGCCGCGGGAGTCCGGTGCCGGACGAGGTCGGGAGTGCACGGTGGCCGAGGATGCGGCCCCAGGTCGGCGGCCGGGTAGCTCGGCTGGTCAAACTGAGTGAAGGTGGGCACCCGGGGCATCGCCGCGGGTCGCTGTGCCCTCAACGCAGTTGCGGCGCGTGACCCGGGGTGGGGTCACGCGCCGCAACGAAGATCAAATGGTGCTGGACAATCAGGCGGGACTCACGTTGTCCGCCTGCGGTCCCTTCTGGCCCTGCACGATCTCGAACTGGACGCTCTGGCCCTCATCCAGGGACTTGTAGCCGTCGGCCACGATCGAGGAGTAGTGGACGAACACGTCCGGGCCGCCACCGTCGACGGAGATGAATCCGAAGCCCTTCTCCGCGTTGAACCACTTGACGGTACCCTGCGCCACGATGCTTTCTCCTTGCCGCGCTCCCGGTGTGCGTCCTTCGCATACCGGCTTCGCACCAGGCCGCGATCCGTTCCGCGGTCTGGTCGTGCCGTTCTCTGCGTAGGTCACGCACCGAGAAACCAGCAACACCTCAAGCCTACCCCGTGGCAGGTGCGCCGCGCCGGACCAGCGCTTGTCCGCTTCTGGTCCACTCGCCCCGCTGTGCCCCGCTACGCTCCTGCGAAAACGGCCGCCACAGCCAGTGCCGTCGGGCCGGACCGGCCTGTACTCAGCAGTTCCTGGCGAAATGTCACCGCCGCGCCCCCGGTCGCCAGCCCACCGGCGCGTGGTCGCGTCCGCGCCCCGCGGGTCGGCGGCGCCGCGGCGCGGACCGGCACGGCGACCAGCGACGTCCGCCCCGGTGGCAGCGCCCGTGCTGGCAGCAGCGTCAGCCCCTGGCCGGCGGCGACCAGCGCCAGCAGCCCCTGGACGTCCGGGCCGGTCAGGTGAAGCCGGGCGCGGAACCGTTGCTCGTTGGTCAGCGTGCGCAGCAGGGCCAGCCCGCAGCCCGCCTCGGGTGCGTCGATCCAGCCGGCGTCGACCAGATCGGTGAGGCGTACGTCGGGTCGTCCGGCGAGGGGATGATCCGCGGGCAGGATCACGGCGACTGGTTCCTCGACCATCCCCACCGCCCGGATGGGCCCCACCTCGGGTAGCCGCAGTGGATCGCCGCTGGTGGCGAGCCCAACAGCAACGCCGAGGTCGACGTCCCCGCGGGCGACCGCGGTGGCCACCGCGGCGGCGCCCGCGACGACCACGCGCACCTCCAGCCGGGGAAAGTCGGGCCTGACCTGTTCAAGTGCGGCGGCCAGCCGGTCGGCGGCGAGCGGGTGGACGGCAACGGTCAGCAGTTCGGACGGTGTGCCCGCGGCCCGGGCGACGTCGGTGCGCGCCGCGGACAGTCGCAGCAACAGTGGTGTGGCGTGTTCCAGTAGCCGGGCACCGGCCTCGGTCACCGCCACCGCGGGCCGGCGATGCAGCAGGACGACACCGAGGTCGGACTCCAGCGCCGCGATCTGCTGGGACACCGCCGACTGGGTGTAGCCGAGGCTGTGGGCGGCGGCGGAGAAGGAGCCCGCCGCCGCGACCGCGACGAAGGTGCGCAGCTGTTGCGGATCCACGCCATCAGTATCACTGATGGCGAATGCCGGAATTATCGTTGGATCTGATGTCCGACACCCCGGACCATCTGGGGCATGCCGCTGTCCTCATCATCGCCCACCGCCACCGCGACCTCTGCCACCGCGACCTCTGCCACCGCGACCTCTGCCTCTGCGACCTCTGCCTCTGCGACCTTTGCCTCTGCGACCTTTGCCTCCGCCACCTCTGCCGGCGAGCCCGTCGTCCCGCCTCGAGCCGGGGCCGCGCCCTACGCCCGGGTGGCCCTGGTCGGGGACCGTAGCGCCGAGGTCGCCGCGCATGCTCGCATCCCGGAGCTGCTCGAGGCGCTGCGCCTGCGCGATGGCCTGCCGCTGGACGCCTACTGGATCCCGACCGACGAGATCCTCCCCGCGGCAACCGCCGACTCCTCGGCCGACCGCCTCCCGACCGGCCTGGCCGCGTCCGCGGGATTCCTGGCCGGGTTCGACGGTGTCTGGCTGGTGCCGGGTAGCCCGTACGCCAGCGAGGCGGGTGCGCTCGCGGCGGTCCGAACAGCCCGTGAGCAGGGCATCCCCCTGCTCGGGACCTGCGGTGGGCTGCAGCATGTAGCCCTGGAGTTCGCCCGGTCGGTGTGCGGTCGCCCGGATGCGGCCCACGCCGAGAACGATCCGAGCGCCACCGCGCCCCTGATCGTCCCGATCACATGTGCGCTGGACGGTCATGAGGGCGTCGTCCTGGTCACCCCGAACTCGCTCGCCGAACGGCTGATCGGCGCGGACCGCACGGTCGGGCGTTACTACTGTTCCTACGGCATCAATCCGTCCGACACCGGCCTGCTGCTGGCGCACGGACTGCGCTTCAGTGGCGTCGACGAGACCGGCGAGGTGCGGGTCCTGGAGCTGCCCGGTCATCCGTTCTTCCTGGCCACGCTGTTTCAGCCGGAACTCGGTTCGGACGCGGGACGGGTGCATCCGGTCATCCGCGGCTTCGCCGAGGCCGCGGTCGCCCGCGCGGCCGCCCGGCGCGTCGCGGCTCGCGGCGCCTCGGGTCCGGCGTCCATCTGGGGACCCGGCTCGCAGGTGTGTTAGTCGAACGGGCGCGGGGATGAGCGTCATGTCTGCAACTCGCGATGAACGGGAGGAAGCATGGCGAGCACGGTTCAGGAAACGATCGAGGTCCACGTCCCGATTCGCACCGCCTACAACCAGTGGACGCAGTTCGAGTCCTTCCCGAACTTCATGGAGGGGGTGGAGTCGATCGCACAGCTCGACGACACCCACACCCACTGGAAGATCAAGGTCGCCGGCCAGGAACGCGAGTTCGACGCGACCATCACCGAGCAGCTGCCCGACGAGCGGGTGGCGTGGAAGAGCACCGGCGGCACGGATCACGCCGGGGTCGTGACCTTCCACCGCCTCACCGACGATGACACCCGGGTGACCGTCCAGCTGGACTGGCAGCCCGACGGTCTCGCCGAGAAGGCGGGTGCGCTTCTTGGCGCCGACGACCGCCGGGTCAAGGCTGACCTGCGCAAGTTCAAGTCGTTCATCGAGCACCGTGGGAGCGAGACGGGTGCGTGGCGCGGCGATGTCGCCCGCCCGGACGCCGCTGGGGGCGCTGGCGCCGCTGACGGGTACGAGGCGGGGGCGGCAGGTCGTCGCTACACCGACCGGGCGGGTGACCCGAGCTCGGGTGACGCCGTGGGCGGATCGGGCTACGCCGACCCGACCGGCGCTCCCGACTACGACCGCCCGGCGGGTGGTTCCGGTGCTGGCTATGGCTCCCCCGCAGGCGGTTCCGGCTATGGCTCCACGGGTTCCGCGGGCGGTACGGACTACCGCGAGCCTGGCCCGACCGGGCAGGCGGGACCGCGGACGCCGGGTAGCGCCGCCGGCGGCTGGTGACCTGGCACCGCACGGACTTCACGGCGAATCTGAGGGCGTGGCAGGACGGACCCCCGTCCCGCCGCGCCTTCGCCATGTGCGGGCAGTGCGGCACCCCGACCCTTCGGTCGGGCTCGGAGCCCGGGTCGCTTTCTGGCGTGGTTTCTGACCTGGTTCCGGGTGCGGGGTGGGTCCCGTACCCTCCAACTGGGCGGGTGAGCGGTGGTTGGCCGCCGCATCGAGTCGCGAGGACGCGTCGGGCCTCGTGGCGGTGTCACACCGCGAGGAGGAGGGGCATCCATGCGTGATCTGCGGACTCTGCCCAAGGGCCACCTGCACCTGCACTTCGAGCTGGCGATGCGCCCGTCCACGCTGGCGGACCTGGCCGCGAACGCGGGGCTGCCCACCCCACGGACCTCGGGTTTCACCGAGTTCGGCGGCTTCGGCGAGGTGATCGGCGGGATTCTGCCGCTGTTTCGCGGCCCGGCCGACTTCGAGCGGCTCGTCGACGAGATGGTCAGCGACGCCGCGGCCGAGGGCATCGTCTACCTCGAACCCAGTTTCTGGCCGTACGCCCACCCCGAGGCGTTCGGGAGTGCCGACGAGGCGTGGGAGACCGTTCTGGCCCGTTCGGAGCAGGCCGGAGCGCGCCACGGTGTCACCGTCCGCTGGATGGCCGCGGTCGACCGGGTGTTCGACTCCCCCGAACGGGCGGTGGAGGTGGCCCGCACGGCCGTGCGTTACGCCGACCGGGGCATCGTCGCCCTGGGCCTGCACAACGACGAGAACGGCTGGCCGCCCGAGCCGTTCGAGGCGGCCTTCCGGCTCGCCGTCGACGCCGGGCTGATGTCCACCCCGCACGCCGGTGAGCTCGACGGGCCGGCGTCCGTGCGGGGGGCGATCACGAAGCTGGCCGCCGACCGGCTGCAGCACGGGGTGCGGGCGATCGAGGATCCGGCGCTGGTCGACGAGCTGCGCGAACGCGGCATCTGCCTGGACGTCTGCCCGACCTCGAACGTGCTGCTCTCGGTCGTCCCGTCGCTGGCCGAGCATCCCCTGGCGGCGCTGGTGCGCGCCGGTGTGCGCTGTTCGATCAACGCCGACGATCCGCTGCTGTTCGGCCCCAACTGCCTGGACGAGTACGAACTGTGCCGCCGCGAGCTGGGGCTGACCGACGAGGAGCTCGCCGAATGCGCCCGCAGCTCGGTGCGCTCCGGTGCGGCGCCGGACGCGGTGCGTGAGGCGGCACTCGCCGGGATCGACGCCTGGCTCGCCGCGCCCGCCGATCTTCCCGCGCAGCCCGCCGCCCCGTCGGTCCCGTCCGTCCCCTCGGTCTCGTCCGCCCCATCGGTCGCCGAGGGTGGCCGTCGGTGAACTCCGGCCGGCAGTCGATGGTCGTCGCGGGGCGCTGAGCGTGCCAGGTCATGATCGATAGCGGTCGGGGCCGGTCGTGGCGGGTGGTGATCGCGCCCGATTCGTTCAAGGGGTCGGCGAGTGCCACCGAGGTCGCGGCGACACTGGCGCGCGGATGGCACTCGCGCCGTCCACAGGACGAGATCGTGACGTTGCCGATCGCCGACGGCGGCGAGGGAACGCTGGATGTCTTCGCCGCGACGGTGCCCGGGGCCAGGCGGCGGCCGCTGCGGGTCACTGGTCCGGATGGGCGAGGCCACGACGGCGAATGGCTGGCCCTGCCGGGGGATGTCGCGGTGGTCGAACTCGCCGCGGTGAGCGGACTACCGCTGATGCGTACCCCGGACCCGCTGGGCGCCCAGACCATCGGTGTCGGGCAGGCGCTCGCGGCGGCGCTGCGCGAGGGGGCCAGGCAGATCCTGGTCACGCTGGGGGGGTCGGCATCCACCGACGGCGGCACCGCGGCGCTGAGCGTGCTGGGTGCCGGGTTCACCGATGCCGCCGGTGGGGTGCTGCCATCCGGCGGGGGCGCTCTGGTCACTCTGCATCAGATCGATCTCGCCCGCCTGGTCCCCCCGCCCGCCGGGGGAGTGCGCTGCCTCGTCGACGTCGACGCCCCCCTGTTGGGGGATGCCGGTGCCGCGGCCGTCTTCGGCCCGCAGAAGGGGGCGACCGCCGCCGACGTGGACCGGCTGGCCGCGGGGCTGACCCGGCTGGCCGGGTTGCTCGGTGGTGATCCGATGGCGCCGGGTGCGGGTGCCGCGGGTGGCACGGCCTACGGTCTCGCCGCGGCCTGGGGCGCGCAGCTGGTCTCGGGCGTCCAGACGATCATCGAGGTGGCTGGCCTGCCCGGTGCGCTGGACGACGCGGACTGGGTGGTGACCGGGGAGGGCCGTTTTGACCAGACGTCCCTGCGCGGGAAGGTCGTCGGTGGCGTGCTGGCGCTCGCGCGGCGGCGGGGGGTGCCGGTTCTGGTCGCGGCAGGGCAGGTTGACGCCCCCCGTCCAGAGGGGGTCGTCGGCGAGGCCGCGCTGGCGGGACTCGCGGGCGGGGTCACGGCGGCCATGGCGGATCCGCACCGGTGGCTGCGGGCGGCGGGTGCCGACCTGGCCGCGCGGGCCGAGCACGGTCACGACGCCGGGCGCCGCCGCCGGGGGATCTAGACGGTGCGGTTGAGGCCGGTCAGGATCCAGCCGAGTTTGCGCCAGGTGGTGGGGCCGCAGACGCCGTCGTCGGGGATGCGGCCGAACCACTGCGACGCGTACCGCTGCAGGGAGGCCACCCGGGCGGTGGTGCGTGGCCCGTACGTGCCATCCGGGGGCAGCCGGTTGGGATCGCCGGTGGGTGCCTCATGGCCGAAGGCGATGTTCAGCGCGTTCTGGAGTTCGGCGACGTCCGGACCGGTCATGCCCTCGCGCAGGGTGGGCCGGCCGGCGTAGCGGTCGCGGGGATCAGCGGTGAGGGCCGTCCGGCCGGTGGCCAGGGAAAGGATGTCACCGCGGCGGTTCGCGCGAATATCCCCAGGGCATTCATGGCCGCCCCAGGCGGTGCCGCCCATCCGGTGGGTGCCGATACCGTGGCCGTCCGGTGAGTCGGTGATCTCCGCTCGCCAGCCGAACTCCTGCATTCCCCAACGGAAGAGTTCGGCCAGTCGGGTGACCTGAATCGGGGTGTAGTCCTCGGTGGGGTATCCCTCGCATTCGCACGAGATCCAGTACGGGTTTCCGGCGGCCTGCGCCCATGCCCGTTGGTCGCATCGCACGTACTGTTCGAGGTCTCCGTTGCGGGAGAGCCACAGATGTGAGCTGACCTGGCTGGCCGAGCTGTCGAACCAGGAGAACAACGAACCTTTCCCGACCTGGACGTGGGGGATGAGGCCACGGGTGGGTTGCACCATCAGCCCGGAGGTGTTCCGCACGGGCCGGTACCGCGCCGGCGGATACAGGGTCGCCGCCATCGTCAGCAGCCCTTTCGCGCACAGCTGTTGTCACGCCGGGTTGTTGATTGGAAACTCACGATGCCGGTTGCTTCCTCTTCGTGCGGGTGTGGTCGCATCGGCCGATGCCGTCCCGTTTCTATCTGGTTCGCCGCGCGAGTCGGGATACCCGGGGTCCGTAGATGTCATTCCGTGTCCGTACGGATCCATAGCGGGACCGTTCGGCGGCCATCGGTGGATCTGGGGCAGGATGCCCGGCTCGCCCGGTCCGGGAAACCGTCCGTCGGGCGAAAGCGGTCCCCGTCCTGGTTGGGGCGCCTAAACTGCTGCCCTGTGCCCGGTGACCGACCCACGAGCGTGGCCATCGTCGCGGGAACACCGCCGAGCGCGGTGCTCGAGCTGCGCACGACGGTGTTCGTCGACGAGCAGGGCGTGCCGGCCGAGCACGAACTGGATGGTCGAGACGGCGACGCCGACCACGCTGTCGTGTTCGACGCGGCGGGCCGGGCGCTGGCCACCGGGCGCCTGCTGGACCCGGGGCCACGCACCCTCGGCGCGCAGCCGGTGGGCATCATCGGACGGGTCGCCGTCGACGGCGCATGCCGCGGGCAGGGCCTCGGTCTCGCCGTCACCACGGCGTTGACGGAGCGAGCCCGCGAACGTGGCCTGCCCGCCGTGGAACTGCACGCCCAACTCCAGGTCTCCGACTTCTACGCGCGGCTGGGCTATCGCGTCATCGCCGAACCCGATATCGAAGCCGGCATAGAACATGTCTGGATGCGCCGCGACCTCGCGCCCGGACTGCGTCAGGCCCGCGCCGAGGACGTTCCCGCGCTCCGCAGGCTGATGGACGTGGGCACCCTGATGGACGTGGGCACCCTGATGGACGTGGGCACCCTGATGGACGTGGGCACCCTGATGGACGTGGGGCAGCCCGCGGCATCGGGCATCACCCGGGCGGCGGCACCCGGCGGGCCCGCCCACCAGGCTCCGGTCGGGCAACCCCACCTGGCGGCACCCGGGGGACTGCCGCACGCGATGTGGATGATCCCGGGACGGGCGGACGATCCCGATCCGGCCGGGCGGGTGCTGGCCTGTGTCGCGGTGCGCCGCCACGAGGAGCCGGCCGGGCGTCCGCCGCCGTCGGTGGCCGAGGTGACGGGGCTGTGGGTGGCGCGGTCAGCGCGCCGGCAGGGCCTGGGGACGACCCTGGTGCGGGTGTGCGAGCGGGCCGTCCGACAGTGGCAGACCAGTCAGACGCGGGCCAGCCCGCCCGTCCGGCCCGCGCTGGCCCCGCCGACAGTGCAGGTGGTGCAGGTGGTGTTGTGGTGCGACGAGCGGTCCGTCGCCGTCCACCAGTTCTGGCGGCGGCTGGGGTACGTCCCCACCGGACGATCCCGGGCCTGTCCGAGTGCTACCGCCATGGTCGAGATCGAGTTTCGTCGATCGGTGCCACACCGGCTACCCGGACGGCCGGCGCAGCCGTCGGCATCCTGACCGTTCACCTGGCACAACGCCGGATCCCACGGTTCGGTGATCCGGACCGGACACGGACCGCTGTTCGAGGAGCGGGCCCGGTTTCCGGACGTGACCCCGCGATCCGGCCGAATGCGCGGCCCCGTCCGGGGGGCGTGGCCGAGACGAATCACCCCGCCGGCACCCAACACATCGCCAACTACCGCTATCCTTGCGACCGATTGCTGTTGTATTTACGGGAATCCCGCTCCAAAGGAGCGGAAACAGGTGTGTCGGTACACGTGGACCGTCGCGCCGACGGGCGTTGGGTGCCCGGGTTCAACAAGGAGGCATTCAATGCCGTTTGCCGTGTCGTCGCGTCACCGTCGCAGGCCGGAGCAGCCTGCCGCGGGCGTGGCATCGCAGGATTCCGTCGACGTCCATGCTCCCGGCCAGGGGTTTCGGGCCGGTGCCCGGTTCGGAGTTCGTGCTACGGGGCCGTCCGGGGGGCGCCGCCGGGTCCGCGCCATCATGGCCGCGACGGGCACCGCGCTCACCCTGACCGGGCTGGTCGCGCTGGGGGGTGCGGCACCCGCCCAGGCCGGCGGGGAGAGCTGGGCCCAGTGCCCGAGTAACGAGGTGATCAGCATCACCGCACCGCCGGAGCCGGGCTGGCCGTCCGACGGGATGACGCTGCTGGCCGCCGGTTACTACGCGCACATCGCGCAGGCCTGGCCGCCCACCACCTCGCTGCTGTGCCGCACGAAGGCCGGGGGTGGCGCCGCGGTGGGGCAGCCGCCGATCAGGATCGAGCAGCTGAGCTGCCCGAACGGTCAGGTGACCTTCGGCGTGCCGCGGCCGAAGATCGCCGGTGGCAACGGTGTGGACGGTCCGCCCGTCCAGTGGGGCACCTACCTGCCCGAGGGCTGGTACGACCTGTCGGCCACCGCCAATGACCCCGGCTGGACGCCCGTGTGCTGGTCGCAGACCAACCGCACGGCGACCAGGCCCGCGCCGGCTCCGGCGGCGGCCCCGGCTCCCGCCGCCAGGCCGGCTCCGGCCCCTGCTTCGGTGCCGGCCACCTCAGCCGCCCCCGCGCGGGCCAGCTGACAGTCGGTTCCGCTGATCAGCGGCCGGCCGTCCATGGCAGCGGAACCAGCTGTGGACGGCCGACCACGGGCGATCAGTAGCGGTAGTGGTCCGCCTTGTACGGGCCCTCGAGCGGCACGCCGATGTAGTCGGCCTGCTGCTTGGTGAGGGCGGTGAGCTTGACGCCCAGCGCCGACAGGTGCAGGCGGGCGACCTTCTCGTCCAGGTGCTTGGGCAGCACGTAGACGCCGACCGGGTAGCTCTCGGTCTTGGTGAACAGCTCGATCTGCGCGATCACCTGGTTGGTGAAGCTGTTCGACATGACGAAGCTCGGGTGGCCGGTGGCGCAGCCGAGGTTCATCAGGCGGCCCTCGGCGAGCACGATGATCGAGTGCCCGTCCGGGAACACCCACTCGTCGACCTGCGGCTTGATGTTGATCTTCTCGATGCCGGGGGTCTTCGCGAGACCGGCCATGTCGATCTCGTTGTCGAAGTGCCCGATGTTCGACACGATCGCCTGGTGCTTCATCGCGGCCATGTGGTCCGCGCGGATGATGTCGAAGTTGCCCGTGGTGGTGACGAAGATGTCGGCGATGCCGACCACGTCCTCGAGGACGTCGACCTGGAAGCCGTCCATCGCCGCCTGCAGCGCACAGATCGGGTCGATCTCGGTGACGATGACCCGGGCGCCCTGGCCGCGCAGCGCGTCCGCACAGCCCTTGCCGACGTCCCCGTAGCCGGCGACGACGGCGACCTTTCCACCGATCAGGACGTCGGTGGCCCGGTTGAGACCATCGATGACCGAGTGGCGGCAGCCGTACTTGTTGTCGAACTTCGACTTCGTCACCGAGTCGTTGACGTTGATCGCCGGGAACGCGAGCGTGCCGGCCTTCGCCATCTCGTAGAGCCGGTGGACGCCGGTCGTCGTCTCCTCGGTGACGCCCTTGATGGTGCTGGCGGCCTCGGTCCAACGGCCGGGACGCTCGGCGATCGTGCGCCGCAGCGTCTCGAGGATGATCGCGTACTCCTCGTTGTCCGACGGGTCGGTCGCGGGTACCGCGCCGGCCAGCTCGAACTGCGCACCCTTGTGGACGAGCAGGGTCGCGTCCCCACCGTCATCGAGGATCATGTTCGGGGCGCCACCGTCCGGCCAGGCCAGCGCCTGGTCGGTGCACCACCAGTACTCCTCCAGGCTCTCGCCCTTCCAGGCGAAGACCGGGACGCCCTGCGGGTCGTCCTTGGTGCCGTTCGCCCCGACGACGACCGCGGCGGCGGCGTGGTCCTGGGTGGAGAAGATGTTGCAGGAGACCCAGCGGACGTCCGCGCCGAGGGCCACCAGGGTCTCGATGAGCACCGCGGTCTGGATCGTCATGTGCAGGGAGCCCATGATCCGCGCGCCCGCGAGCGGCTGGCTGGCCGCGTATTCGGCGCGTGTGGACATCAGCCCGGGCATCTCGTGCTCGGCAAGCCGGATCTCTTTGCGGCCGAACTCGGCCAGCGCGAGATCCGCGACCTTGAAGTCGAAACTCATGCCCTCTCCTTCGACGCTCGGATGGCTGCCGAGCCTGGGGAATCGGCGTCTCGTCGCCGAGAACACCTGACCTGAGCGTGCCACATGCCGAAGGCGGAGCGAAGACCCGGGCCAGGGTCCTTCACCCCGTCACCCTCTGCTCCCCTCTTTTACCGTCCGTCACCATTTACCGTTCCCGGACGGTCATTACCGTTTCTGGGGGACGATCCGAGCGCCGGCCGACACGGCCGGGCCGGCGGCCGCGGCGGTGGAAGCGCCCTCGGGGGTACCGCCGGGGGTGGTGCCGGCGGAGCCGCGGTGGACCCAGTGGTGCTCGTCCGCCCAGACGAGCAGCGGGGGCAGGACGACGAGGGCGGACAGCAGCGCGACGGCGACGTTGAGGGCGACCAGAAGGCCGAAGTCGCGAAGAAGGGGCAGGGAGCTGAAGGCGAGGACGCCGACACCGATGACGGCGGCCAGGGCCGAGACCGCGAAGGCGCGTCCGGTGCGGCCGGCACTGGTCTCCGCCGCCTCCCGGGGCCCACGGCCACGGGCACGTTCCTCAAGGTGACGGTAGATCAGCAGAGTGGTGAACTCGGTGCACAGAGCGACGATCAGCGGCCCGCTGACGGCGGTCAGCGGACTGAGGTCGACTCCGATGGCCAGCGCGATCAGCGAGCTCAGGCCGACGGCGATCAGGACCGGCACGAGCGAGAGCACCGCCCGGACCAGGCTGAGATGGCACAGCAGCAGCAGCACGAACACGGCGATGAGCGCGTAGTAGGTGAGCTGGGTGCGGTTGTTCTGGAAGGACGCGACCAGGCCGGTGCCGATCACGGCGAGGCCGGACGGGGTCGCCGTGATGCCGGCGGGCGGATGGGTGTTCGTCCGGATGTCGTCGACGACGGCGGCGCGGCGTTCCAGCGAGCCCGAGCCCGTCCGCAGGACGATGTTCATGGCGCCCATGTCAAGGTTGACCGTGCTGCGCTGGATGTCCGGCGGGGCGACGGCGTAGGCGGCGCGGATGTCCTGACCGGTGGGCATCACGATCGAGGTGTTCGGCACCTCGAGCAGGTAGCTGACGATCGTCACCAGGCTGCTGGCGTCGACGAGGTCGGCCGAGTGCGTCGAGAGCTGCCGGTTGGCGAACTGGCCGACGAAGGACGCGGTGGCGTCGTCGAAGACGTTCGGCGAGCGGACGAAGACCCCGAGCTCACTGGCCGAACCGGCGCGCGCCCGCAGAATACCGATGTCCTTGATGACCTGACTGTCCTGGTTGACCCATTTCTCCGGGTCGGTCTGCACGGTCAGCCTGCCGTCCGCGACGATGCCGCCGGCGAAGATGGCCACCGAGGCCAGGACCAGCGGGATCGCGGTGATCTGGGGCAGCCCGCCGAGGCGGATGATCGTCCGGCCAAGGGGGCCGTGGGTGTAGTCGCCCGCGGGTGCGGGGCGGTGGCGCTCGCTGGTGTCCAGAGCGAGGACGAGGAGCAGGGCGGTGGCGATCACGATGACCGGCAGGCCGATCGCGAGCAGCGTGCCGAAGTCCCGGATCATCGGGACCTCGCTGAACTGCAGCGCGCAGAACGACAGCACGGCGGCGATGGTCGCCACCAGCAGGGCGCGGCGCAGTCCCCGCCACGCGGCGGCGACCGGATGGCCGCGGCGGTCGAGCTGCGACTCCTCCTCGATGCGGCTGTGCAGCTGCACGGCGAAGTCGATGCCGACGCCGAGCAGCACCGGCAGACCGGCGATGGTCACCACCGACAACGGCACCCCGATGTATCCGGCCAGGCCGAACGCCCAGATCAGGCCGACCGCGACGACGGCGAGAGGCAGCAGACGGAACCGGACGGCGAACGCGGCGAGCAGCAGCCCGGCCATCAGCGCCAAAGAGATCACGCCCAGGGTGAGGAAGCCACCCCGCAGGTAGTTGTTGATGTTGCGAAGCAGGACCGGTGAGCCGGTGGTCAGCACCGACGCGTGGTCGAAGGTCTCGCCGGCGATGGCCCGCTCGACGACGTGGGCACCATCACCCTGTTCACGCAGGGACGCGTTGCCGGTCAGCCGAGTGATCATCTGCGCCGTCGAGGTGGACGGGAAGAACGGGCGCAGCGACTTGCGGATCGCACCGGTGTTGTCGTGGAGCAGGACGTCGATCCAGGCGGGGTTGCCCAGCGTGCGGGCGGCCACCGGGACGGCCTGGACGCGGGCGAGGGTGCGCAGCGAGTCGGCGAGGCGCCGGTCGGCCGAGTCCCTGTCGGTGTCCCGCGCCTGCGCGCCGAGCAGCATCTTCGCCGCCGGGCTGGTCAGCGGGTCGCCGCCGGTACCGCGCACCAGGTTGTCGGTGAACTCCAGCGCGGTCAGCGGGGTGATGACCGAGGAGATGTGCGGGTCGGCGTCGAGGTCGCGCTGCAGCTTGCGGAACTGGGCGATGTTGCGTGGGGTGAACAGGTCCGCGGTGTGACTGCCCGGCGCCACCGTGAACAGCGTGATCATCGCCTCGCCACCGAACAACGACTGGTACTCGACGTTGTCCTTGGCGATGCGGGAGTCACTGTTGAGGTAGTTGTCCTGGCTGGTGGTGAACTCCAGGCGGGTCAGGCCGAAGCCGAGGATCGCCGTGACGATCAGGGCCGCCACGGCGGCGAGACCGGTGCGCCGTCCGGCCGACCCGCTGCCCGGGGCCGATCCATCTGTCGGGGCCGACCTGCCTGGGGACGACCCGCCTGCCGGGGCCGGCGCGGCTGTCGAGACCGGCGCGGCTGTCGGGGCCGGCACGCCGGGTGGGGCGGACGCGCCGAGTGGGGCCGGCGAGTCGCCAGCCGAACTGGTGTTCTGGGACATCAGGCACGCTCCGGAGTCAACAGTGGCCCCCGGAACAGCGCGCACTGCGACATCCGGTCCGACGGCGTACCTCAGGATGTATAGCGTAGGTCACATCGCGGGCGGGAGTCCCGGGCATCAATCTTTTCCGACTTCTTTTTGTGTCTGGTCAGACACGAAATGTAGTTTTATATGGATAGTTCGCTGCCATCGATATACGCGGCGCATCCGATCGCGCCCTCATGCGGCCTGAAGGTGCCCCCCCATGCGAAAGCGGTGGCGCTGTGCCACCACGTGACCTGTCCCTGCTGCCAAGGGCGCCAGCCTCGACCCGTGGTCGGTCGCGGATGGACCCTCGGGCCGAGACCGTAAGGCCTGCGGGGCCGAAAGCGTGGTTCCCGGGGCGCCTTCGGGCCGCCGTGGGGTGCCATGGGCCGCGTGCGGGCGGCGGGCGCCAGGTCGTGACTGTGAGTGGGCAACACCTGGCCGCGCCGTGGCGGATCGGGTCGCGCGTGGGCCGCGAGTCGGGTCGCACCGTGGGTGCGCTTTGGTGGGGCGGGGTTCACATCCGGGGATCTCGCCGGAGTCGGGAATCCGACAGGGTGAACGAACCGGGCCGCGTCGTCCCGGAATCGATGATCTCTGGTTCCTCGTTGTTAATCTGCGGGTAAGCGGGGAAAAAGCGACCTGGACAGTTCGCCCTGTGTTGGACGCATCGGGCATGCGGTGATGGGCGGAAGTCGAGGAAAGATCCCGGACTGAGCCGTATCTCACACGCAGTTCGCTGTCGCCCTTACCGATCGGTCGGTAGGAACGAAGAGGCAGGTGAACGGGACGTGTCCTGATGGGGAGGCGCGGATGCTGCGGAGCTGCAGATGGTGAGCGCAACGGGCCAGGTGTTCCCGAACGAACGGCACCAGGGTGGGCGGGTCGTTGACCTGCTACGGGCGAGTATTTTCGTCCTCGGTCAGGTAGTTCTGCTGGGGTCGCTGTACGTGCTGTACGACCTCGGTCGCCACCTCGCCACCGGTCGTGAGCTGGAGGCGCTGCGGCACTCCGTCGACGTCTGGAACCTCGAGCGACTTTTTGATCTCCCGGATGAGGCTTCGCTGCAGGCGTTGGCGATGCGTTCCACCCGGCTGCTGGAGCTGGCGAACCGCTTCTACGTGACCGTGCACTTTCCCGCGGCGATCACGTTCCTGCTCTGGGTTCTGCTCTTTCAGCGTCACGCCTGGCGCCGGGTACGGACTGTCATTGCCGTCTCCACCGGCGTGGCCCTGATGATTCACATCGCCTATCCGCTGGCGCCACCGAGGTACCTGCCGCGCGTACTGCCCCAGGTCAACCTGATCGACACCGGCGCCGTGATCGGCCCTTCGCCCTACGGCCCCCATGACACCGTCGCCAACCAGTACGCGGCGATGCCGAGCCTGCACATCGGATGGGCGATCCTCGAGGCCTGGGGCGTGATCACCATTCTGCGCATCCGCGCCCGATGGCTCGCGCTGATTCACCCGATCATCACGACCATCGTGGTGGTCATCACCGCGAACCACTACTGGCTGGACGGCATCATCGGCGGCGGCCTGGTCGTGGCGGCGGTCCAGCTCACCCGCCCGGAGGTGCAGTCCCGGATCCGACTGTGGGCGATCATGCTCCACCTGCCGGTCGGCGCACCGCAGGCGGCCGTGGCAGGCAGCGGTTCGGTGTCGTCCCCGCTGCCGTCGCCTCGCCGGCCGGCCTCATCCATGTCGACCGTGCCCAGTCGAACCGCGATGTCCGCCTCCGCCTCGGCGGCCGCGACCTGCGGCCCACCCTCCGCCCCTCCACCGACATCGACGGAATCACCCTCGGCGTCCACATCGTCACCATCCTCCGCGTCGATGTCGTCGACAGCTGAGCCGGTCAGACGGGTCGACTCGACGGGCCCGGCAGGCTAGATCGCTGTCCATGCGTGCTCGGGACCTCAGGAGAGCCGCTCGATGATCAGGGCCATGCCCTGGCCCCCGCCGATGCAGGTGGTCTCCAGGCCGATCGTCGTGTCGGTGGTGCGCAGTCCGTTGACCAGCGTGGTCAGCAGGCGGGCACCGGTCATGCCGAACGGGTGGCCCAGGGCGATGGCGCCGCCATGCACGTTCAGTCGGTCGAGGTCGATACCGAGCTGACGGTAGGACGGGATGACCTGGGCGGCGAACGCCTCGTTGATCTCCACGAGGTCGACGTCGTCAATGGTCATCCCGGCGCGGGCCAGCGCCCGTCGGGTGGCCTCGACCGGACCGAGGCCCATGATCTCCGGTGACAGTCCGCTCACGCCGCTGGCTATCACCCGGGCAATCGGAGTGATGCCGAGTTGCCGGGCCCGTGTGTCACTCATCACGACGACGGCGGCGGCTCCGTCGTTCAGCGGGCAGGCGTTGCCCGCGGTCACCGTGCCGTCCGGGCGGAACACCGGGTGCAGTGCCGCGAGTGCCTCGAGGGTGGTGCCGGGGCGAGGGCCGTCGTCGGCGTCGACGACCGTGCCATCGGGCAGCTGCACGGGGGTGATCTCCCGCTTGAAGAAGCCGGCGTTGATCGCCTTCTCGGCGAGATTCTGCGACCGGCAGGCGAACGCGTCCTGCTCAACCCGTCCGACCCCGGTGAGCTGGGCGACGTTCTCCGCCGTCTGCCCCATGGCCATGTAGACGTCCGGGAGTTCGCCCCGACCGCGCGGGTCGGTCCACGGGGGGGCGCCGCCGCCGGCCCGGGCGGCCGTGTGACCCTGCGCGCCGGCATAACCGGGATTCTGCGTGCCGGGCAGGTTGTCGCTGTTACCGCGAACGTATCCGCTGACCACCTCCACACCGGCGGCGACGAAGACGTCCCCCTCCCCGGCTCGCACCGCGTGCATCGCCATCTGGACGGCCTGCATCGACGACGCGCAGTAGCGGGCGACGGTCGTGCCCGGCACGTTGTCGAGCCCGAGGGCGACCGCGACCACGCGGCCGATGTTGTGGCCCTGTTCGCCGCCCGGCAGACCACAGCCGAGTATCAGATCGTCGATCTGGTGCGGGTCCAGCATCGGGATCTGGTCGAGGACGGCTCGCACGATCGTGGCGGCCAGATCGTCGGCCCGCAGACCCCGCAGCGAGCCCTTGAACGCTCGTCCGATCGGCGAACGGGCAGCGGCGACGACGACTGCGTCGGGCATGACCGACCTCCCCATCCTTGCCTGACCCGTCGGGTGGAACCGGGTCCGGCCGCTCGTCCTCGGCGCTGTGTTCGCGTGATTGCGGACGGACGGAACAAATGATCGAAACTGTAGCGCGATGACCACTCCTGGGTCGCCTGACGCGAGCCCGGGGGACGCCACCTGCCCGGCTGCGATCTACCCTCAACCGATCGGAACGGAACGAATAGGACCGCCGTCGGACCATTCACGGATCACTGACGGGGCCAGTAAAGGACAACTCGCCCCGACCGACCGACCGACCGCGCCGTCGGACGTCGGACGTCGAACGGACGCGGTCGCCGATCGGTGCGGGCGCGGTGCCCGGCCGGGGAGGACGCGCGGAGGGCGTGGGCGATGGACATCGCGTTTGGTGCTGGTGCTGGTGCTGGTGTCGAGGCGGTGCGGGCGGTGCGGGCGGTGCGGTGCGCGCGGGAGCTCGCCGGCTGCGCGGCCGAACTGCGCCGGCAGGCGTCCGAGGCGTCGGCGATCGCGGAGACGCTGGTGGACACCGCGCTTGTCGGGGCGGACGTGCCGGCCCGGTCGGGTGAGGGCCGCGTGTCGCGGAGGGGCTCCCCACTCACGGATCGGCTGCGTGCGGCGATGGCGTCATGGCGCGAGCAGTTCGCCCTGAGCGCCGAGGCACTGCACGGCCTGGCGAGCCGGCTGGACCAGACGACCGCGGCCATGCCGGCACGTCAGCCGTGGCCCCCGCCGCTGTCGGCGATCGCGGCGGCCAGAGTCGTGGCGATGCCGTGGCCCGTGGTGACGGCCGTGGCGTCGCAACCGACCGTGGCACTGGAACCGGCTGGGGTATCGGAACCGAACGGGGTGATCCTGCTGATCCCGGACGAACTGGCGGTCTGCGCTGCTCGGCTGCGTTCCGTCAGCGGGCGTGCCGAGGCCCTCGAACGGGCGGTGGCTGGATCGATGGGTCGAGCCGAGCAGGTCCTGCGCGACGCCGCGACGCCACCACCGATCACACCGATGTCGGTGGAGGTGCTGCGGGAGACGACCGGACGGGGGCTGAGGGTGGCCTCGGTGGGGGCGTTCGCGGCCGCCGTCGATCTGGAGGGCAGGCTGGTTCGGCTGGCCGACGGGCCGTTCGCGTCCCGGCCCACGCCGGCCGGTGCGGGTTCGGCGCTGGCGATCGCGGCGGGGCTGCTGGCGGCGGTCGATGCGACCACCTCGGGGCGGTCCCGGGGTCGCTCGGCCTCGGCGACGCTGCGCGCCACCCGGGCCGCACTCGCTGGCCTGCCACCGGTGACACGAGCGGCGGTGATCAGTCAGCTGCGTGGGGCCGGGCTCGCTGCCCTTGGCGCGCAGGCGCGCCGGCTGCTCGCGGCTTCCAGCCGGCTGGCGGATCCGTCCGAACTGGGCACTGTGGCGCAGGCGATCGAGCTGGCCGGGCTCGCCGATGACCTGCTCGCGTCCGCGCCACGCGAGATGATCGACGAGCTCGTCCGGGCGCTGCCCTGGCTCGAGCCGGCGCCACCGACCGTGCCCGCCACCTGGTCGGCGTCACTGTCTCCGGCCCCGCGACCGGCCACCCCGCCGTCACCAGCCCCGCGACCGGCCGGGACGCCATCGGCGCCGGTGTGGGCGGATCGCTCGTCCGAACCGTTGGTGCGCGACGGGATCGGGCCGGACGATGTCGGCCAGGGGACGGTGCCCGACTGCTACCTCGCGGCCGCGCTGGTCGGCTTCGCCGCGCAGGACCCGGACCGGCTGGCCACGGGCATCCGGCGCAATCCGAACGGCACGGCCACCGTCACGCTGCACCCGGGTGCGGATCGCGGTGATGGTGCCACACCCACGAACGTCACGCCCACGAACATCACGGTCACGGCGAACCTGGCACAGGGGCTCGTCCGGATGCGACGGGACGGTCCGGTCGGCAGGCAGGAACTGGCGGTGGACGCGGACAACGCCGACGGCCGCGGTGAACTGTGGCCGGCACTGTACGAGAAGGCGTTCGCCCGGCTGCGTGGCGGTTATCCCGCGTTGGGCTACGGCAGCACCGTCGCGGCGCTCAGCACGCTCACCGGGCATCGGGCCAGCTGGCGCGACGCGCGGCGGATCGGCTCGGACGACCTCGCCGCCGCGCTGGGAGAGGGCGAGGTCGTCCTGGTCACCACCCGCGAGCGGACCAGGCCGGCGGGGCTGGTCGCGGCGCACGCGTACGCCGTCCTCGCGGTGGACAGCGCGCGGGGGCAGGTGTTGTTGCGTAACCCCTGGGATCCGTCGGCGGGCGAGACCAACGAACGGTGGTACGACTGGACCACGGTGCGCGGGGACGTGCGCACCGTGGTCCGCGGCGCCACGAGGTAGGCCGGCCGGGTCGGAGGGGGCGGTTCGGGCTCAGGGTGAGCGGATGATCGCCACCGGTACGGCCGAGTGGATCATGCATTGGTGGCTGACCGAGCCCAACAGCAGCTCGGCGAACCCACCGTGACCGCGGGCACCGACGACCACCAGGTCGCACTCCTTGCCGGCGGCGAGCAGCGCCTGGCTCGGCGAGCACGGGACGGTCCGTCGCTGCGGCCGCAGACCCGCCGGCAGTTCGTCGTGGACCCTGGCGATCGCCTCGTCGAGAACGGTGGCCGCCTGGTCGCCGAGCACCTGCGTGATCTCGACCGGGGTCGCGGCGAACGGCACCGGCAGCGCCGCGAACCAGGCGTGCACGGCGATCAGCTCGACGCCGCGCAGGTCGGCCTCGGCGGCGGCCCACACCAGCGCCGCCAGCGAGTTCGGTGACCCGTCCACGCCGACGACGACGGGACGCGACTGCTGGAGGAAGCCGTGGCCGGGCTGGTCGTTGCCACCCCGGGCGATCACGACGGGCACCGGTGCGTGCACGGCCACCGAGGTGCTGACCGCGCCGACCCGTAGCCGGTGCAGCAGACCGCGACCGCGGGCACCGACCACGATCATCCGGGCATCGTGCCCCACGGTGAGCAGCGCCTGCGCCCCCGGCTGGTCGACGACCTCCTCGACCACCGCCACGGGTGCCACCGCGACGGATGCGGCGGCGGCCACTCTCGCTGTCGCCACTGGTGTCGACGTCGCTGCTGCTGCGGCTGGGGCCGCCGCGATGGCCTCGGTGACGCTGCGATGAAGTAGATGGGCGGCCTGTTCGGCCACCTCATCGGCGGAGTGTGGCCAGATCGGCTCCGGCGTGCCCGAACCGATGCCGATCACGGCGCGAACCGTGCAGCTGTGCCGTCGCGCCTCGGCCAGGGCCCAGTCCAAGGCCACCCGGGAGCCGGCCGAACCGTCGACTCCGACCACGATGTCGTCGTTCACGCGCGGCCTCCTCACGGTCGCCGGACATGGATCGCCGGTGGTCCCGCCGTCACCCGATCGATACCCGGACCTGGCCGGCGGGAACCCGACACCCCCGACCTGGGGCATGCACCGGCCGGGGGCCGACGGACCCGGTGCGGCCGGTCGAGTTGCGGGTCTGGTGTGGTGGATGGGTGTGGTGGCCGGGTGGGCGTCCCGGGACCACGGTGGTGTGTCCTTGCCCCTCGGCTGGCAGCCGATGGGTTGGCCGCGGGGGGAAGGCCTGCCGGAGGGGTCGGCCCGGTCCGCTGCCATCCAGCGGCGAATCCGATGGGTGAGCATGGTTTTGGCGCATCCCGGAGCTACGCACAACACGGCGTTCCCACCAGATCACGTAGCCCTTGCCCGTTGATGATGCGAGGTTGTGCGCGGGCGGCGCGCAATACGCCTGATCGGCCGGAATGTCCAGGCTCTGTCCGCAATCGAGGGCACTTGCACCAAGAACATTTCGGACGGAGGAGGAAACGTCCTCCGGCCCCGTCGGGTCGTCACCGATCTTCGACGCACCGTGCCCACCCTGGTTGAGAGGGACGGATCCCGCCGCCGCGCGCGGCACCCGTTCCTGGTGTCCGTCGATCGGTCGTTGGTATTCGAACCCGGGCCGGATCGGTGTGATCGACCGGCAGTGTGCGGTGGGTCGACAAAGGACGAGGTGCGCCGTCCGGGGTGATCGAGGGGGAGCCGTCCAGGGTGCGGGCCGTGGTCTTTTTTCCGGCTGACCTGAACGGCTTTTACGGACTGTTCCGATGGGACCGGGCGGGATCGCGCCACCTGCGCCGCTGGCCCTGATTCACCGTCGGCCGGGTGCCGGTCGCGGAACGGGCCGAGCGGGTACGGCCGACGGACGGGCGGGTGTCACCGGGGCGGTGATCTGGCCGGCTGGCCGGCGGCCTGGCCGTCCGACGTCGGGGTGTGCCGGTGGGGCGGCGTGATCGGTGGGCCATGAACCGGTGGCCCACCGCGGGGATGGCCGGTCGGGTGTCGGGGTGGGGCCGAGGCACCGACGGAACCGTTCGGTGCTTTCCGTCGACTGATCGCTCCAGGTCGGTCTGGCGACCCAGGATTCCGCTGTTACCCGTGCACCCCTCGACGCCTTGTCGACATGATTTAAATTTTTCTCTCCTGCGTCGGATCGACCTCGCCTGATTCGGCGTTCGGGGTGACAGTCAAGTGTTTCGATGGTTGATTTTGATGAATGCTCGTGGTCTCGATGTGGTCGCCTGGAATTCTTTTTGCTGCGAAGCAGTCACCGGATGTTTGATGTTTCTGTCACACCACGACCACCCAACGGCGGTGATGGAGTCATGTCCTCTTCATGTGAGCGTGGTGGCTCCCCGCAGGAGCCCCATGATGCGGTGCGGAGTACGGTGCCTGAACACACGTCGACCCGCCCGCCCCCCGTCGATCCCGTTCCGTCGGGCTCGATCCCCGGACACCCGGTCCCTGCCCAGTCGGACCCGGGCCGTTCGTCAGCTCCACGTGACAGTGTGGCGCCGGGCGACGGTACGGCTTTGAGTAACGGTGCAGCTGCACGTGGCAGTGCGGCATCGCCGGGCAGCGCGGTATCGAGTGGCAGCGCGGCATCGAGTGGCAGCGCGGCATCGAGTGACAGTGCGGCATCGAGTGACAGCGTCGAGGGAAGGAGGCCCGTGCCGTCGGACACCATCCAGCTCGCCATCCCTGGTGCGCTGGTCTCCGTCCGAGTGGCGCAGGACTCCGGGACGCTGATCGGTGATCGCATCGGATGGCAGCGGGCCATCCTGCGGGCCGGCCTACCGTCCGCGGCGAAGCTCGTCGCCTGCACGATGGCCAGCCATCTCGCCGAGACGCCGTCGAGCGTTCCCGACGGCGTGGCCGTGAGCGGCCCAGGGCTGCGCACACTCATGGACCAGACCGGTTACAGCCGGACCCACGTGCAACGACAGGCGTCACGCCTGCGCCAGACGGGCTGGCTGACCACGGTGGCCCGCCCGTCCGCCGGGCGGATGACCCGGTTCGCCCTGACGATCCCCGACTCGGCGGTGGAGTCCGGCCTCGTCCGGCTGGTCGAGAGTCCGCCGGTGGCCAGCGCCGAACGGTCGTCGGCGGCGAACGCCGCACCCGGCGGGCCTGGCCCAGGCGGTGCCGGGGCAGGCAGCGTCCACCGGGCAGGCGGTACGAGCGGCCCCCCGGGTGGCGACAGTGACGGGGCTGACACCTCCGTCGCCTCGTCCGCTCCCGGCGCCGCCCCTGCCTCCGGCTCCGGCTCCGGTGGAATCGGGGCAGGCCATGGCGGTCGGCTGCGTGGCACCGGCGCGGCAGCGGCGGGCGGACCGACCCGGCGGCACAGTCGCCGTGGCCGGTTGGGCTCGCGTAGCTGGGCCGGCGCACGCCGCCGTAGCCGCGTGATGGCAGCGGTGGGCTCCGACGCCGCGATGGTTCCGGACGCCGCGATGGTTCCGGACGCCGCGATGGTTCCGGACAGCACCGTGCCTTCTGACGCCACGCTGGGCGCTGACGTGACGGTGGGTGCTGACACCGCGCTCGGTGCTGACGTGACGCTCGGTGCTGACACCGCGCTCGGTGCCGGGATGCCACCGGGGTCCGAGACGCTTGCCTCCGTGCCCGACACCGACGCGCGGCCGCTGGCCGACGTCGTCAAGGACATGCCGGCCAGGGCGGCTGGCGCCGAGGTGACCACGCTCTCCGACGCCGAGCCGGTCCACGAAGCGCCTGCCGGGTCGACCGCGCCTGCCGAGCTGACCGTGCCTGCCGGATCGACCGAGAGTGCCGAGCCCGCCGGGTCCGCGGAGGGTGAGGTGGTCGACCCGTCGGTGCCGAGCATCCCGCTGCCGCCGCCATCGCCGACGGCGCTGACGCTCGCGGCCACCCAGGTGATCAACGTGCTGGCGAACGCGATGCGGCGGTCGACGTCGGACTACGTCTCGCTCCTCGCCAAGCTGGAGGTCATCTTCGACGAGGACAACTGGGACCCGGTCACGCTGGCGCTGCACCTTGTTCACATCATCAGCACCGGAGTGCTGGTCGGGGACGGCGACGAGATCGACAACCTGTCCTGGCGACTTGACCGGCTGCCGCGTTCCTCGGCGGAGTGCGAGTGCCGGTCCTGCATCGAACAGCGGGCCGAGAAGCTCCGGGCCGCCGCTGCCGCCCGGGCGGCGCAGACGGATCAGGCGCGCCCATCGGCCTACGCCGACATGGGCGTCGACGGCACGTGGACGCCCACCGCCAGGCCGGCGGCGATCAGCCCGGCCACTCTGCGCACCGGTTCGCCCAGGGGTGCAAGCTCGAAGTACGCGAACGTCGGCGCAGTGCGGACCAGAGCGCCCCACGGCACGCCCCCCGCCAGCGCGGTGCGCTCGGAGCATCCCGCGCCGGTCGAGGTCCCGCTCCCGCCGATCGAGGAGATCGAACGAGCGGCTCAGGTGGGCCTGGAGGCACGGGCACGCGCCCAGGCCGCCGCCGCCCAGGCCGCCGCCCGCACCGAGGCCGTCCTGAGCGGCACCGCCCCCGCCTCCCATGGGGACGCACACATGCTGGAACGCCGCGACCCCAGCAGCGCGGCCTGACCTCACGTACCGCGACCTGCCAGGCCCTGGCCTCCCCGGGCCCGACCTCCCCGGCCGCGAGTTTTCGGGTCGCCGAGCGTTACGGCGTCGGCGTCGCGGTCGGGGAACGTAGTCGGACGGCGCGTCGTTGACGTCATCGCGGGTCGACCGGTGCGCCGTGGTGGGGTCGGATCGGCACGTCAGGGGTGGGCGGCAGCGAGCGCGGTAGGTGGCGAGCATGGCGATCGGTCCGTTCCGAAGGCGTCCTGACCCCCGGGTCGGCGGGCCCGCCGAAGCCAGCGACGAGACCGGGCCGGACGGCGAGGGCACGTCCGGCATCGATGTGGTTGTGATCGGTAGCGGTTTCGGGGGAAGCGTCAGCGCACTTCGGCTGGCGGAGAAGGGGTACCGGGTCCTCGTGGTGGAGGCGGGGCGCCGCTTCACGGCGGAGACGCTGCCCCGCACCAACTGGGATCTGCGGCGATACCTGTGGCTGCCGCAGATCGGCTGCCGCGGGATTCAGAAGATCACGTGGCTGGGGCGGGTGCTCGTCCTGTCCGGGACGGCGGTGGGCGGCGGCTCGGTGGTCTACGCGAACACGCTGTACCGGCCGCTCGACGCGTTCTACACCGATCCGCAGTGGCGGGACATCACCGACTGGCGGGCGGAACTCGCGCCCCACTACGACCAGGCCGAACGGATGCTGGGGGTGGTGGCGAACCCGTCCACGACCTACGCCGACGAGGTGTTCCGCGGCGTCGCCGAGGAGCTCGGCGTCGGTGCGAGCTGCGGGCCGGCCCGCGTGGGGGTGTTCTTCGGGCGGGACGGGCAGCAGGAGCCGGGCGTCACCGTGGCCGACCCGTACTTCGGTGGGGCCGGCCCGAGCCGGACGGGCTGCGTCGAGTGCGGCGAGTGCATGACGGGCTGCCGTCGCGGTGCCAAGAACAGCCTGGACCGCAACTACCTGTGGCTCGCCGAGCGGGCCGGCGCCCGCATCCTCGCCGACACGACGGTGACCGCGGTGCGTCCCCGGCCAGGTGGCGGCTACGAGATCGACATTGTCACGGCACCCGTCCGGGACGCGCGTCAGCGTGCCGCGGCCGGCCGAGACACCGGCCTGGCGGGCTGGTGGCGGCGCCCGCGGCAGCGGCGCCAACAACGCCAGCAGCGGACGTTGGTCACGGAGCAGGTGGTGTTCGCCGCAGGCACCCTGGGCACCCAGCGGTTGCTGCACCTCGGGCGTGAGCGGGGGGACCTGCCGGGGCTGTCGGATCGGCTGGGGGAGCTCACCCGGACGAACTCCGAGTCGATCCTCGGAGCGAGCCGGCACCGCGCGGACCGTCGGGTCACCCAGGGTGTCGCGATCACGTCGTCGTTCTATCCGGACGACCACACCCACGTGGAACCCGTCCGCTACGGGCGAGGTAGCAACCTGATGGCCCTGTTCAGCCTGCCCATGACGGACGGGGGCGGCCGATGGCCGCGCTGGCTGAAGGTGCTGCGGAAGATCGCCGTCCATCCGTACCAGGCGATGGCCGGGCTGCCGTGGCGCTGGTCCGAACGGACCATGATCGTGCTGGTCATGCAGGCGCAGAACAACTCGCTGACGGTGCGTCTGCGCCAGGGCCCGCTCGGGCTACGGTGGCTGACCAGCGGGCAGGGCCACGGCGAGCCGAACCCGTCCTGGCTGCCGGCCGGCAACGACGCCGCCCGCCGGGTCGCCGACCGGATCGGCGGACATCCGCGCGGTTTCATCGGTGAACTCGTGGACGTCCCCCTGACCGCGCACATCCTCGGCGGTGCGGTCATCGGCACCGACCCCACCCAGGGCGTGATCGATCCCTACCACCGGGTGTTCGGGCATCCGGGCCTGCACGTGGTCGACGGTGCCGCCGTCACGGCGAACATCGGGGCGAACCCCTCGTTGACGATCACCGCCCAGGCCGAACGGGCCATGGCGTTCTGGCCCAACCGGGGCGAGGTCGATCCACGTCCGCCGCTGGGTGAGTCCTACCAGCGGGTCGAGCCGCCCGAACCGGCCCGGCCGGCCGTGCCCTCGTCCGCTCCCGGTGCCTACCGGCGGCGACTGCCGTTGTTCGCCAGCACCGACACACCGGGAGACCGCTGAGCGAGCCAGCGGTTCCCGGCGGGTGAGCAGACAGCCGAAGATGTGGGTCAGCGGGGGCCGGGACGGCTGATCTCGCTGCGCGTGGTGTCCACGCCGGGCATTTCCTCGAGGCTGTTGGACGAGGCGCGCAGGCGATCGTCGAAGCTGCCGGCGGCCAGCGGGCTGGTGCCGGTGGCGGACGTCCCGGTGCCGGACGTGCCCGTGGTGGACGTTCCGGTGGGGGCGGCGCCCGTGGTGGATGTGCCGGGGGTGGACAGCGGGGTGGGGATGGGCTCGGGCTCGGTGCCGAGCGCGTCGCTGCCGCGCTGCGCCAGGTAGCGGCGCGCGGCGACGGTGCCAGCGGCACCAGCGCCGAGCAGGAGGATGGCCAGTGTGCCGCGGCGGCGGTGGCGGCTCACCCGGGCGAGCTTCGTCTCGGCCTTCGCCAGGCGCTTCTCGAGGATCTGCTGGGCCTTGTCGGCTTCGAGGCGAGCCTTGGTCTCGGCCGCGACGGCCCGGTGGGAACGCTGCCGCTCGGCGCGGATCTCCGTGGTGGCGCGGGCGCGCTCAGCGGTGAGTTCCGCCCGCGAGCGGGCCTTCTCGACCTTGCGACCGGCCCGGCCGGAGGCCTTGACGGCTTTGCCGGCCGCCTTGCCCGCGGTGCGCCCGGCCGCCCGCTGCGCCGCGGCACCGCCGCGGACGGCGGACCCGGAGGCGTCGGAGACGAGGTGGGCGACGCTGGCCCCGGCGTCCCGGGTGGCGGAGGCCGCGGTGCCCGCCGTGTCACCGGCGATGCTCGCCGCCCGGTGTGCGGCGCTCCCCGCGGCGTCGGCGGCGTGGCGTGCGGCGTCCGAGATCCCGCTGACCGGCGCGGTGTCGGTGACGTGCGAGATACGGTCCTTCAGCGTCGTACTCATGGCGTCCTTCCCTGTCTGCCGTGCACAGTGGGCCGTGGGGGGTGGGTCAAGATCTCTGTGCAGTGTGCCGTACCCCGCTACCCGCCCTCTCCAACGCGCAGTTGCCTGCCAGGCGTGTCACGCCGTCCTGACCGGCCTGCCGGGGGTGCGTCCACGGGCGTCCGGTGGAGTCAGACGTGCCCGGATGTGGGCCTACCCAGGTGCGTCTGAATGGCTACTGAGCGTGGACTCGCGCAACGTGGACGCGCCGGGCGCATACGATCGGGACCGGCCAGGGTGCCGTCTGAGCGGACACCGCACCGACCGGACACCGAACCCGGCCCGAGCAGGCCCGAACTGAACAGACCCGACCTGAAGAGAAGAGAGCCTCATGGCCGAGGAGCTGTACGCGACGCTGCGCACGACCGCGGGGGACATCGAGATCCGCCTGTTCCCCGACCACGCTCCCAAGACCGTTCGTAACTTCGTCGGCCTTGCCACCGGCGAGCAGGAGTGGACCGACCCGTCGACCGGCGAGCGCAAGGCGGGCACCTCGCTCTACAACGGCACGATCTTCCACCGGGTCATCCCGGACTTCATGATCCAGGGCGGCGACCCGCTGGGCTCCGGTCGGGGCGGCCCGGGCTACAAGTTCGCCGACGAGTTCCACCCCGACCTCGCCTTCACCCGGCCCTACCTGCTCGCCATGGCGAACTCGGGTCCGGGGACGAACGGCTCGCAGTTCTTCGTCACGGTGGCGCCGACGGCGTGGCTCACCGGCAAGCACACCATCTTCGGCGAGGTCGTCCGCGGCACCGAGATCGTGGACGCGATCGCCAAGGCGCCCACCGGCGCGCAGGACCGGCCGAAGAAGGACATCTCCATCACCGAGATCGTCATCGATCGCCGACAGGCCTGACGGGCTGGCGGTCCGGGCTCACACAGGGGTTGCAACGATGGGCGCACCGCCGGAGTCGGCCAGTGAGCCGGGTCGGGACCCGTTCGCACCAGGCTCCGGCGCGTCACCCCCAGGCCCAGGTGGCCCCGGGGGATCGCCACTCCCCGGCTGGCGGCCGGATGTAGGCCCGCCGCCCGGCCAGCAGGGCTGGACCCCGCCCCCCCAGCCAGGCGGCCCGGACAGCCCAGGCGGTCCGGGCTGGGGCGGCCCAGGCCCGGGCGGTCCGGGCTGGGGCGGCCCAGGCCCGGGCGGTCCGGGCTGGGGCGGTCCGGGCCCGGGCGGTCCTGGCTGGGGCGGTCCGGGTTCGGGTGGGACGTCCGAGCCGGTGGTGGCACCGCACTGCTACCGGCACACCGACCGGGAGACGTACGTCAGCTGCCAGCGTTGCGGCCGGCCGATCTGCCCGGACTGCATGCGCCCCGCCGCCGTCGGGTTCCACTGTCCCGAGGAGGGCCGGGGCGATTCGTCGTCCGGAGGCCACAACGGAGGCGCCGGGCGACCCGCGCAGCGGGACCCACGCACCGTGCTCGGCGGGCGGGCGGGCCAGGCCCGGCAGGCCCTGGTCACCCAGAGCCTCATCGTGGCCTGCGTTGTCGCCTATTTCCTTCAGGGCGCGCCCGGTCTGAGCAGCAGCGACCGGTACAACGAGTTCACCGAGCGCTTCGCGATGAACGGCTACCAGATCGCGGTCGACGACCAGTACTACCGGCTGCTGACCGCGGCGTTCCTGCACGCGAGTGTGCTGCACATCCTGTTCAACATGTACGCGCTGTTCCTGCTGGGCTTCCAGCTGGAGGCGCTGCTCGGCCGGGTCCGCTACCTGGCGCTGTTCGTGGTCGGCGCGGTCGGCGGCAACACGCTGAGCTATCTGCTCGGTGGCCGGGGCACCTTCTCGGTCGGTGCGTCCACCGCGATCTTCGCGTTCTTCGCCGCCTACTACGTGATCGCCCGGCGACTGCGGATCGACTCGACCCAGATCCTCGTGGTCATCGGGATCAACCTTCTGATCACGTTCACCCTCAGCGGCATCGACAAGTGGGGCCATCTGGGCGGCCTGGCCGTCGGCATCCTGGTCGGCCTTCTGTACGCCTACGTGCCGCCCCGCCACGCCCGGCTACAGGCCGGTGGTGTGCTGGGCATCCTCGCGGTTCTGCTCCTGGCGGCGTTGGCCAGGTCCGCCGCGCTCACCTGAACCCGACCTCGGACCGGCGGCTCGGGCGCCTGAGGGTGCTCGTGCGATGCCGCCCTGGGCGGGGTCGGGCGGGGTGGGGCGGTGGCGGTGGGGGAGTCAGGGGGACCTGCGGCGGATCTGCTCGACGCACTCGGCGATGGGGGCCGGGTCGGTGCCGAGCTGGCGGCGGGTGAGCAGGATCGGCCCGTCGATCGTCTCGATCTCCAGGGTGCGCAGGTGCACCGCCCGCCGGTTGTGGGTGACGGTGCCGGCTCGTACCGACAGCACGGCGGCCCAGGGCAGCTGGCGGCGGCGTAGGCCGTCCACGAGGGTGAGACCGCCGGCGTCGACCAGCAGGGTCGGCCGGGCCAGGAGGTCCCGCACGGCCAGGGTGCCAAGGCCGGCGGCGAGCACGCCCAGCAACAGCCGTCCGGCGCCGTCGAGCTGCTCGAGTCGGGTGGCGAGCGAGCCGATCGCGGCGACCAACGCCGCCAGCGTGCAGCCCAGGGCGTAGAGCGCCACCCGCCACAGCGGCGGCGACCAGGACACCGAGCCCACACGATCGGGCCGGTCGGATGGGTCGGGTGGGGTCACGACCCCACGCAACCACACCCGGGGCCGCCACTGTGACGCGGTCCTTGCGCCGCCCACCCGATCGGCTACTATTCGCAATCTCGCAATGACGCTATGTGTTCATCCTGGGTGGCGAGGTGGGATGGATGCCGTGGGTGGCAGGAGGTTCAGGTGGCACAGGCTCCGGTGCGGCGTAGTGGGGGTAGCCCGTTCCCGCCGATCGCCGAGTACGGGTTTCTGTCGGACTGCGAGACGTCCTGCCTGGTGGCGCCGAGCGGGAACGTCGAGTGGATGTGCGTGCCGCGCCCGGACGCGCCGAGTGTGTTCGGCGCGGTGCTGGACCGTTCGGCCGGCGGGTTCCGGTTCGGGCCGGACCGGACCCAGATCCCGGCCGGGCGACGCTACCTGCCGGGGACGAACATCCTCGAGACGACCTGGCAGACCCCGAACGGCTGGCTGATCGTCACCGACTGCCTGGTCGTCGGGCCCTGGCACCGTACCCATCGGCGATCCAATACCCATCGGCGCACCCCCAGCGACTGGGACGCCGACCATGTGCTGCTGCGGCTGGCCCGCTGCGAGCACGGATCGGTCGATCTGAGCCTGGTCTGCGAACCGAACTTCGACTACGGCCGGCACGCCGAGTCGTGGGAGTACGAGGCCGAGGACTATTCGTCCGGGGCCATCGGGCACGCCGGTACCGGCGTCAACCTGCGACTGCGTACCGATCTGCGACTCGGCTTCGACGGCCGCCGGGCGCTGGCCCGCACGACCCTGCGGGAGGGGGACACGGCCTTCGTCGCGCTGACCTGGCGGGCCGAGGATCCGCTGCTGCCGGGTACCTACGCGCAGGCCTGCGAGGCGGTGGAGCGCACCACGCAGTTCTGGCGCCAGTGGCTCTCCCACGGGATGTTCCCGGACCATCCGTGGCGGCGGCATCTGCAGCGCAGCGCGCTGGCGCTCAAGGGGTTGACCTACGCGCCGACCGGCGCGCTGCTCGCGGCGTCCACCACGTCCCTGCCGGAGACCCCGCACGGCGAACGCAACTGGGACTACCGGTTCAGCTGGCTGCGAGACTCGGCCTTCGCCCTGTGGGGGCTCTACACCCTGGGTCTGGACTACGAGGCCAACGACTTCTTCTCGTTCATCGCCGACGTCGCCGAACATGACGACGAGATCCAGGTGATGTACCGGGTCGGCGGTGAGCCGCGCATCGACGAGGAGATCCTCGGCCATCTGTCCGGCTACGAGGGCGCCTCCCCGGTACGGGTCGGGAACGCCGCCGCCCTGCAACGTCAGCATGACGTGTGGGGGGTCGTGCTGGACTCGGTGTATCTGCACACCCGGTCCCGGGACTACCTCTCGGAGCGGCTGTGGCCGGTGCTGGTACGGCTGGTCGAGGCCGCCGCCGCGCACTGGCGTGAACCGGACTGCGGGATGTGGGAGGTCCGCGGCGCGCTACAGCACTTCACGGCCTCGAAGATGATGTGCTGGGTCGCCCTCGACCGCGGCCGCCGCCTCGCCCAGATGCGCGGTGACCTCTCGACCGCGACCCGCTGGAAGGCGATCGCCGAGGAGATCCACGCCGATGTCTGTGCGCAGGGCGTCGACCATCGCGGCGTGTTCACCCAGTTCTACGGCTCGACGGCGCTGGACGCGTCCCTGCTGCTGATGCCGCTGCTCGGCTTCCTGCCCGCCGCGGACGATCGGGTGAAGGCCACCGTGCTCGCCATCGCCGAGGAGCTCTCCGAGGACGGTCTGGTGCTGCGCTACCGCACCGAGGAGACCGACGACGGGGTGGCCGGCGAGGAGGGAGCCTTCCTGATCTGCTCGTTCTGGCTGGTCTCCGCGCTGGTGGAGATCGGCGAGCTGGCGCGTGCCCGCCAGCTGTGCGAGCGGCTGCTGAGCCTCGCGAGTCCGCTGGACCTCTACGCCGAGGAGATCGATCCGCACAGCGGCCGGCACCTCGGCAACTTCCCCCAGGCGTTCACCCACCTCGCGCTCATCAACGCGGTGATGTACGTGATCCGCGCCGAGGAC
This sequence comes from Frankia umida, assembly GCF_023242945.1. Lineage (NCBI taxonomy): Bacteria > Bacillati > Actinomycetota > Actinomycetes > Frankiales > Frankiaceae > Frankia > Frankia umida. The sequence goes on along the minus strand of NZ_JALKFT010000003.1, from coordinate 18,683 downwards.
GCCGAGGCCTACGCCCGCCCGTCCCCGTCCACCTGACCCGCCCGCCGTCGACCTGACCCCGTTCGCGGTCCCCTGCCCCGTTCGCACAGTGGGCGTCGTCGCCTTTCGCCTCAGGGTGAGGGGCTGGACGGCTAACGTGAACGGATGGCCAGCCTGGAAGTAAGGGACAAGCGGGTCGAGGTCGTAATGTGTGGCCTGGAGCGGCTCGGTGCGCTGCGCGGTGACGTCTCCGTCGCGCTCGATGAGGTGCTCGACGTGCGGACGTCGGCGGAGCCGTTCGGTGAACTGCGTGGGTGGCGTCTGCCCGGGACGGGTCTGCCGCGGGTGATCGCGCTCGGTACCTGGCGCTCCCGGGACGGCAGGGACTTCGCCGCCGTCTACCGTGGCCGCCCCGCCGTGGTCGTCGAGGTGCGTGCGGGGGCGGAGTTCCGCCGCCTGCTCGTCGGTGACGAGCACGCCGAGGACACGGTCTCCCGCCTGCGGGCCGCCGTCCTGGCCCGCTGATCCCGCCGCACTACCCTGGAACTACGTTTCGCAGTCTCCACGGATCGCCTCGGCTTCGACTTCCACAACCCAACGTTCGTCAAGAAGTCCGCTGACGATCACCATCGTGGCGGCCGGGCGGGTGCCCGCGAACAGGTCCCGGTGCACCTTGCCCACAGCATCGGCATGTGCACCGGAGGTGAGATACATCCGGGTGCGCACCACGTCCGCGAGGCCCGCGCCGGCCTGGGCCAGGGCCGCCTCGACCAGCTGAAAGCACCGTCGGGCCTGGGCCGCGGCATCTGCTGGCACGCTGCCATCCGGCCAGACGGGCCCGGTACCGCTGACGAGGATCCGGTCGCCTACGCGCACGGCGCGGGAGAAGCCGATGATCTCCTCGTAGGGCGAGACGCCCGCGATGAGATCACGATTAGTGTTCATGTCTTCACTATCCATTGATCTCACCCTCAAGGGTGATATCCACACTTGTGGACAACGGTTGTGGATAGATGACAGCCGTGCAAGTCGTCAGCTCTTCCCTGGACGCCCCCGAGTCGGCCGGTAGCGACCCCGTCCGCCCGCGTGACAGCCCTCTGAGGCGGCGGGGTCCCGGCTACCGGCGTGGCGGCGTCAGCGCCACTGGGTTGACACGGCCAGCCCGATGACGACGAAACCGAAGCCGATGAGAATGTTCCAGCCGCCCAGGCTCTCCATGCCCAGCACACCGCCGTTGGAGAAGTAGTAGATGAGCAGGTAGACGATGCCAAGCAGGAACAGAGCGAGGATCAGTCCGCCGAACCACGGTGGCGACGGCGGCTTGCGCCGGGTCTGGTTTCCGCTGGTGGTCGGTGGCTGCTTCTTCGGCTTGCGGCGTCGTGACTCGGGCACGGCGATACTCCTCGACTGGCCAGGCATGGACGACGCGCGATCGCCCTTCGCGTCGTCCCGTGCGGGCAGTGGCGATCCCACGTTGGGCAACAGCGTAGACAGCGGATCTGTGTCGGCGCCGATAGCCTGCCGAACTGGATCGGCGCGTGGTGCCAACCGGGCATCCACGATGCCCCTGCCCGCGTAGCGTGCGGCGCGAGGACGTTTCCGCGACGGCATCGGAAAACGGCGTGATCGTTGGAATCCACCCGCGTCCCGACGAGCGTGGGAGGAGTTCGGTAGCGCATGGTCACCGCGGCGGGGATCCGGGCGCGCCGAATGGCGACAGCATCGGCCGGGCGCGTTCGGCGAGTCGTGGTCATCGCGTCCGTGCTGTCCCTGGGGGTTCTGCTGGGGGGTGTGGCGAGGCAGCCCGGCCGCTCCGCCGACGCGAACGCCTTCGCCGACGCTCGCCTTGGCCCTGGCGCGGCGGCGCAGGTCATCGCCGACGAGGCGCGCCGAGCAGCCACCGAGGCCGCCACAGCCCCCGCCACCGCGACGGCGTCCGCGCGGGCTGTCCCGCCGAAGCCGACGCCGACGGCGGCGCCCTCGGCGTCCGAGGTGCCCGGAACCACCCGGTCCCGCCTGGACCTTGCCCGGGCGGTCGGTCTGGCGGCGGTGCGCGGGCCGGCGGTGAGCGTCGAGCTTGATGACGCGCCCGCGGAGAGCCGCCGAGGGCCCTATCCGCGGGGGGTGCGCTCTCCCGGGCCGGACGATCTGGTCGTGCACCAACAGGATGTGCAGGCCGTCGTGAACGCGCTGTGGCATGGTGGCGCCGAGGCCATGTCGATCATGGGTGTCCGGGTGACCGCGCGGACCGCGGTGCGCTGTGTCGGCAACACACTGCTGCTTGACGGCGAGGTGTTCTCGCCCCCGTTTCGGATCACCGCCATCGGTGACACCGCCGCGATGCGGACCAGTCTGCGCGACAACCCGCAGATCATCGTCTACCGCCAGTACGTGGACGCCTACCGCCTGGGCTACCGGGTCAGCCAGAGCACGGATGTCACCCTGCCCGCGGCCCAGCCCTGACCGGCGCTCTAGCTGAAGGCGGCGGCGCGCAGGGTCTCGACCTCGTCGGACAGGCCGGGAGCCAGCCGGCGGGCGGCGCCGCCGTCGCCGCAGCGCTCCAACCAGCGGGCGAGCATCAGATGGCCGCCCTGGGTCAGCACCGACTCGGGGTGGAACTGCACGCCCTCCAACGGCAGGCTGACGTGCCGCAGGGCCATGACCACGCCGCTCTCGGTTCGGGCGGTGACCTCGATCTGCGGCGGCAGCGTCCGCTCGTCGACGGCCAGGGAGTGGTAGCGGGTCGCGACGAACGGGGTCGGCAGGTCGGCGAGGACCCCGGCCTGGTCGTGATGGACCAGCGAGGTCTTGCCGTGCAGCAACTCGGGGGCGCGGTCCACGGTGGCGCCGAACGCGACACCGATCGCCTGGTGCCCGAGGCACACCCCGAGCAGCGGCACGGCCTGCTCGGCGCACTGGCGCACCATGGGGATGCTCACCCCGGCAGCCTCGGGTGTGCCCGGACCGGGCGACAGCAGCACCCCGTCGAACCCGAGACCGGCGAGGTCCGTCGGGTCGACCTCGTCGTTGCGCAGCACCACGCAGTCTGTCTCCAACTGGCCGAGGTACTGGACCAGGTTGAACACGAACGAGTCGTAGTTGTCGACGACCAGGATCCGCATCGGGCGGCCTCCGTCCAGGCTCAGGGTCGTGCTTGGCGTCCCCTCCTGCCCTGCCCAGGGCGGGCAGGGCAGGACACGGGACTCAGTTGCGGGCACCGCCCCCGGCCGCCCTGCCACCGCCACCGCCGGCACCGGCACCGGCACCGGTAGCGCCGGGCTGAGCGACGGCACCAGCGGCACCCGCACCGCCGCCAGGCGCGGCTGTCGCGCTCGGCGAGGGGGTCTGACCACCGGTACCGGGGGTCTGGGTCTGGCCGCCACCGGGGTTCACGGTCGGCAGCTGGTCGGTCGGCTGGGTCGCGGTGGGGCTCGGCGGTGCGGTGGTCTCGAGCTGGGCGGCTACCGACAGGGTAATGGTCGACCCGCGGGGTACCGCGCCGCCGGACGGCGTCTGGGCCACGACGGTGCCGGGCGCCACGGTGTTGTTGCCGACCGTCTGCTGGGTGGCCTTCAGACCCCACCGGCCGAGTTCGGCGGAGGCGTTGTCGTAGGTGCTGTTGCGCACGTCCGGCACGTTGACGCTGGAACTGACCACGTAGACGGTGACGGTCGAACCGGGCTTGACCGGGCCGCCGGCCGCCGGGTCGGTGCTGTCGACCGCGCCGACCTTCTGCGAGGTCTGGTTGTAGAAGGGCATGACCGTCGGATTCAGGCCGAGCGCGCGCAGCTGTGCCACGGCATCGCTCTGGCTCTTGCCGACCAGGTCGGCGGGGATGGTGACGTCACCCGCGGCCTTGCCGATGAACAGGGTGATCGTCCCGTTGGACTCGACCTGGGTGCCCTCGGCCGGGTCGACCTTGGTGACCTGGCCGGCGCTGTCCGGCGCGTCCACCGAGGAGATGGTCACCGTGCCGCGGAAGCCGGCGCTCTGCAACCGGGCTCGCGCGCTCTGCTCGTTCAGGCCGAGCAGCCCCTTCGGAACGGCGATCCTCTCACCCGACCCGCCGCCACCGCCGCCACCGCCGAGGAAGGTGGAGGCGAGCAGTACCACCGCGACGAACACGACGACGACGCCGAGGCCGGCGAGGATGTACTTCCACGCCTGTGACTTCTGTGGGCTGCCGGGCACGGCGCGCCGGTCCAGGGCGCCGGTGAGGTCGTACCGGTCGAACGGGCCGGTGCCGAAGCGGCCGTCGTCGTACGGCGCGTCCGGGTACGCGCCGGCGGCGGGGGCGAAGGAGGTCGCGTCGTCGCCGTAACGGTCGTCGGCGTAACGGTCGCGGGTGGGGTAGCCGGCGCGGTCGCCACGGCCCAGCACGGCGGTGCCGCTGGCCGCGGGCCCCAGGGTGGTGGCGGCTCCGCTGGCGCCACCAACTCCCATCATCGCCTGCACCTGACGTCCGGCCAGGGCCCGTTCCAGATCGTCGCGCATCTCACCCGCGGTGAGGTAGCGGTCGTCGGCGTCCTTCTCCATCGCCTTGAGGACGATCGCGTCGGCCTCGGGGGAGATGTCGCGGTCGTGCGCCGACGGCGGGTCGGGATCCTCGCGGACGTGCTGGTAGGCGACGGCGACCGGGTTGTCGCCGCGAAACGGCGGCGCCCCGGTGAGCAGCTCGTAGAGCAGCACCCCGGTGGTGTAGACGTCGCTGCGGGCGTCGACCCGCGCGCCGCGGGCCTGTTCGGGGGAGAGGTACTGCGCGGTGCCGATGACGGCCGCGGTCGCGGTCATCGTGGACGACGTGGCGGTGGTGGCGCGGGCGATGCCGAAGTCCATCACCTTGACCGCGCCGTCCGGGCTGAGCATCACGTTCGCGGGTTTGATGTCCCGGTGGATGATGCCCATCCGGTGGCTGTAGTCCAGCGCGGCGCAGACGTCGGAGGTGATCTCCATGGCCCGGCGTTCGGTGAACCGGCCCTCGGCCTGGAGGGCGTCGCGCAGCGTCCGGCCCTCGATGAACTCCATGACGATGTACGGGATGTGGGTCCCGTTGATGACGTCCTCGCCGGTGTCGTACACCGAGACGATCGCCGGATGGTTCAGCGCCGCGGACGACTGCGCCTCGCGCTGGAACCGGGCGAGGAAGGTCGGGTCCCGGGCCAGGTCCGAGCGCAGCGTCTTGATGGCGACCTCGCGGCCGAGCCGGGTGTCCCGGCCGCGGTAGACCTCCGCCATCCCGCCGTAGCCGATGCCACCGCCGAGTTCGTAACGACCGCCGATGAGCTGCGGGGCCGCGCCAGGCGGGTACGTGTGGGTTGCGTCGGTCACGAAGACTCCCCTGCCTCACCGACGAGATCAGCCACGACCGGTGGCGCGGACACCGCGCCCGCCGGGGTTGCCGCCGAGTTCGACTCGGAACCGTTGCCGGTGAACAGCCGGTTGGAGACGAACGCGGTGATCGCGACCGTCAGGACGAGCAGAATGATCAGGAGTGGCAGGGGCAGCGCCCACCGCCCGGCGCCGGCCCCGGCGCTCGCGCCGCGCCGCCGCTCGGCCCGTCCGCCCGACCAGTCGGACTCCCCGCCGCGCCCGTGCGCCGGGTTGGACCACCCGGGTGGGCCCTGCTTGTAGATGGTGCCGGGGTCGTGGGTGTCACCATAGCCGCCACCGTCGCCGTACCCGGGGCCGCCGGTGCCGGGGTAGCCGCCGCCCGGACCGCCGTAGCCGGTCGACGAACCATAGCCGGACGGCTCGCCACCGGAGCGCGACCCGTCGCCGTACCTGCCGCGGGCATCCGGCCCGTACCCGGGGTCCTGGCCGTAGCCGGAGTTCGGTCCGCCGTAGCCCGAACCGGGGTTGTAACCGGTGTCGGGGCCGTGCATCGGCGGGCTGTGCATCGCGGTCGCGGGCAGGTCACCGTCGGGTTGCAGCTGGGTGCGGTCCGGCGAGACCTGGGTGCGCTCCGGACCCGAACCGCCCCGACCGGGCCCGCTGCCGCCGCGGCCGGCCGCGGCGTCCGGCTCCTGCGGAAGCCAGGACGGCGGGCGGCTGCGGGAGGTCTGGCGGTGCGCCCGCCCCGCGGTCGGCGGGGGCAGCCCCGGGCCGCTGGGATGGCGGGCGGTCAGATCCGGGGAGCTGGGCCCGCTGGGCCAGCGGCCGTTCTCGGGTGGCCACAGGTTGCGTCGGATACCCGCCGCCGAGCGCGCGAACGCCCCGGCGGAGCTGGGCCGCCGGCTCGGGTCCTTGGCCATCGCCGAATCGACCAGCGCCCGGACCTGGTAGGGGATGTCGGTGGGCAGCGGGGCGGGGGTGTCCTGCTGGTGGGCCATGACGACGACGATGGGGTTGCGGTCGTCGAAGGGACGACGGCCGGCCAGGCACTCGTAGGCCACGACGCCGAGGGAGTAGACGTCACTGGCCGGTGTCACCGGCCGGCCGGAGGCCTGCTCGGGCGAGACGTAGTAGGCGGTGCCCATCATGATGCCGGTCGCGGTCAGCGGGGCGGCGTCGACGGCGCGGGCGATACCGAAGTCGGTGACCTTCACGACGCCGTCCGGGCGCAGCAGCAGGTTGCCGGGTTTGACGTCACGGTGGACGACCCCGAGGGCATGCGCGGCCTGCAACGCGTCGGCGGCCTGACCGAGGATGTCGAGCATCCGTTCGGCCGACAGGCGCTTCTCCCGGTGCAGCATCGCGGACAGCGGCTCGCCCTCGACCAGCTCCATCACCAGGTAGGCGGTGGGGTAGTCGTCCGCGGTGGCGACCTCGCCGTAGTCGTAGACCGAGGCGACCCCGGGGTGGGAGAGCCGGGCGGCGTGCCGCGCCTCGCCGCGGAAGCGGACCAGGAACGACTCGTCACTGGCGTACTCCGGACGCAGCAGCTTGACGGCGACGGGCCGGCCGAGGGTCTGGTCGAGCCCGCGCCACACCTCGCCCATGCCGCCAGCGGCGATCCGACCGTCGAGGCGGTAGCGGTTGTCCAGCACGGTGTTCGGCGACGCGGCACCGGCGAAGGGCTGCGAGGGAGAGGAGGAGTTGCCGGGCGAGTTGTTCATGGTCTGTCCAATGCGGCCTGCATGACCTGTTTCGCGACGGGGGCGGCGATGGCACCGCCGGTGCCGATCTCACCCCCGCCGTCCTCCACAATGACGGCGACGGCGACCCTGGGGTTGTCCGCCGGTGCGAAACCCACGAACCAGGCGTGCGGCGCCACGTCGGTGCCGTGCTCGGCGGTACCGGTCTTCCCTGCGACGGTGACCCCGTCGATCTGCGCCTTACGGCCGGTTCCGGCGGTCACCACGCTCTCCATCATCGTCGTGAGTTCCGCCGCGACGTCGCCGCTGATCGGCTTGCCGAGTTCCTTGGGGCTGGTCCGGCTGATCGTCCGCTTGTCCGGGCCGCGCAGTTCGGATACCAGATAGGGCTTCATCTCGGTGCCGCCGTTGGCGATCGCCGCGACCACCTCCGCCATCTGTAGGGGCGTGACCCGCACGTTGTACTGGCCGATCGCCGACTGTGCGGTCTGCGCCCCGTCCAGGTCGCTGGGGAAGACGCTACGTGCCTGCGACACGGGGAGGTCGGGGAATGTGGTGTTGAAGCCGAACGCCTCCGCCTGGCTGCGCAGAGCGTCATCGCCGAGGTCGATCCCGAGCTGACCGAACGCGGTGTTGCAGGAGATCGTCAAGGCGTGGATGAGTGTGTCGGTCTGGCCGTCGCCGCAGGTCTCACCGTCGAAGTTCGGCAGCGTGACGGTGCTCAGCGGCAGCTTCAGCTCGTTCGGGGCGGCGATCCGGTCGTCCGGGTGGCGGCCCGCGGCGAGGGCGGCGGCGGCGGTGATGAGCTTGAAGGTCGACCCCGGCGGATAGGTCTGCTGGGTCGCCCGGTTGAGCAGCGGCTGTGCCTTGTCGGCGGCGAGCACGCCGTAGGCGTCGGTGGCGGTCTTCTCGGTGTGGCTGGCCAGCGGGCTCGGATCGTAGGTGGGGCTGGTGACCATCGCCAGCACCGCGCCGGTCTTCGGGTCGAGTGCGACCACGGCGCCCCGGCGGTCGCCCAGGGCCTGCGCGGCGGCCTGCTGCACCGCCGGCACCAGGGACGTCAGCACCGTCCCGCCCCGGCGCTGCTGGTTGGTGAACAGCCCGGTCACCCGGCTGGCGAGCAGCCGGTCGTCGTCCCCGGAGAGGAACACGTCCTGGGAGCGTTCGAGGCCGGCGGCGGTGAACAGGGTGTAGTAGCCGGTGACGTCCGCGTAGAGCGAGCCGGCCGGATACTGCCGCTGGTACTTGTACTGGTCGTTGGAGGCCACCGACCGGGCGATCTCCACGTCGCCGGCCAGGATCGAACCGCGCTCCCGCTCGAGGCGCTCGGTGATCTGCCGTCCGTTCGTCGGTTCGGTCTTGAGGCTGTGCACCTGGCCGACCTGCAACCAGTTCGCGTTCACCAGCAGGGCGGCGAACAGCACCATGCAGACGACAGCGACCCGGCGAGCTGGGCGGTTCATGTCGTCCTCACCACCTGGGTGGGGCTCTCGGACACGGCACCGGGATCGAACAAGGGCGCCTCGGACGGCGGCTCCGGGGCGCGCCGCGCGCTGTCACTGACCCGCAGCAGCAGAGCGATGATCGCCGCGTTGGCCACGATGGACGAGCCACCGTAGGAGACGAACGGCAGGGTGAGCCCCGTCAGCGGGATCAGCCGCATCACCCCGCCGACCTGCACGAACACCTGGAGGCCGAGGGTGAACGACAGGCCGGTCGCGAGCAGCTTGCCGAACGCGTCCTTCGCCCCGAGGGCCGCGCGCATCCCACGCAGCACCAGCAGCGCGTACATGGTCAGGATGGCCATCACCCCGGTGAGCCCGAGCTCCTCGCCCAGGCTCGCCATGATGAAGTCGGTGTTGGCGAACGGCACCTTCTGCGGATGGCCCTGGCCGAGGCCGGTGCCGCTGATCCCACCGGCGGCGAACCCGTACAGCCCCTGCACGAGCTGGTAGGACGTGCTCGACGGGTTGTCACCGTCGAAGGCGTGCAGCCAGCCGTCCACCCGGATCTGGACGTGGCCGAACAGCGGGTACGCCAGGACCGCCCCGGCGACGAACAGGCCGAGGCCGCTCAGAATCCAGGACACCCGCTCGGTGGCGACATAGAGCACCACCAGGAACATCCCGAAGAACAGCAGGGACGAGCCGAGGTCGTTCTGCACGACCAGGATGCCGAGGCTGGCCAGCCACGCCACCAGCAGCGGGCCCAGCGTGCGGGCGTGGGGGATCTTCAGGCCGAGCACGGTGGGCGAGCCGTAGGTGAGCACGTCCCGCTTGTTCACCAGGTACGCGGCGAAGAAGATCAGGATGAGGATCTTCGAGACCTCGCTGGGCTGGAACGAGAACGGCCCGACCCGCAGCCACAGGCGGGCACCGTTGATGCTGGTGCCGATGCCGGGCACGATCGGCAGCATCAGGCCGACGATGCCGGCCAGGCCCGCGGTGTAGGCGTACCTGGCGAGCTTGCGGTGATCACGCACCAGGGCGAGCACGAGCACGAACACGATCATCGCGAGCAGCGTCCAGACCAGCTGCACCTGCGCCGCGCTCGGTGGGATGTGCCGACCGGCCTGTTTGGCCGCCTCGCTGCGGGCCAGGTCCAGCCGGTAGATCATCACCAGCCCGAGGCCGTTGAGGGCGACGACGACGGGCAGCAGCACCGGGTCCGCGGCGGGCGCGAAACGACGGACGGCGATGTGGGCCATCGCCCACAGGCAGAAGAAGCCCAGGCCGATGGTCAGCACCCCGAGGGAGAGCTGACCGACGTCGGCGAGGGTGAGTGCCGCCAGCGCCGACGTCGCCAGCACCCCGGCGTAGATCAGCAGGGTCAGTTCACGGCGGCGGTACGGCGGCAGGTTGATGTCCCGCGGCAACGGCAGACCGGCGAAGGTGGCGGTCAGGTCCGCCGACCGTGGCCGACGCAGCGGGGGAAGCGGGAGCGGCGGGCGGGTCATCGCTGGCCTGGGGACATGAGCATGGGGCTCACGGAGTCGCGGTGGTCGCAGGGGTCGGACATCCGGCGGGGACGGGGGCGGCCCGACAGGCTTCGGGCGGCGCCGTCGGCAACACCGCCGGCACCTTCGTACTCGTCGACGGGCTCGGGCTGACCGAGGGTGCCACCGTCGCGGAGGCGGCCGAGGCCGCCTCCGGCGAGCTGCTCAGCCGGGCGATGATCTGTTCGGCGTCGGAGCGACTGTTCGCGGGGATGCCGTCCCGCAGGTCACCGCGGTCGGCGGCGCTGATCTCGGCCAGCGGCTGGCCGTGGGAGAGCACCGAGGAGAAGTGGATGCCGGCGAAGCCGCCCTTCACCCCCTGGAACAGCGCGACCTTGTCGTCGTCGACGCCGACGTAGTACTGGCTGCGCACATAGCTCCAGCCGGCGGTCGCGCCGGCCACCACGATCACGAACACCACGGTGGAGACGAACAGCACCCGACGGCCGGAGCGGCGACCCTCGCGTTCCGGTTCCGCCTCCCCGTCCGCGTCGTCGCCGTCCCCGTCGGAACGGCTGCCGGTGGACTGCTGCCGGTCCCGGCGGTGGAACCCAGGCCGGCCGATCCTGGCCGCCTTCGCCGCCGCGGACTCGGCGTCGCCGTTGCGCGGGTCGGGGCCGCTGCGGGCCAACTGGGCGCCCGGCACGACCCGCTTCTCCGCCGCCGCACCGGCCACCAGCGGATGGGACAGCGCCCCACCGTGGTCCTCGGCGATGTCGGCGACCACGACGGTGATGTTGTCGGGCCCGCCGCCCTTGAGCGCCAGGTTGACCAGCTGGTCGACGGCATCCTGCGGGGACGGCAGCAGCAGCGTCTCGCGGATCGTCTCCTCGCTGACCACACCGGACAGCCCGTCGGTGCACAGCAGGTACCGGTCGCCGGGGATGGCCTGACGCACCGACAGGTCGGGTTCGACCTCCCGGCCGTCGAGCGCCCGCATCAGCAGTGAGCGCTGCGGATGGGTGTTGGCCTGCTCCGGCGTGATCCGGCCCTGGTCGACGAGATCCTGCACCAGGGTGTGATCGTGGGTGACCTGGCTGAGGATGCCGTCGCGCAACAGGTAGGCGCGGGAGTCACCGACGTGCAGAACGCCGAGCATGTTCCCGGCGGACAGCACGGCTGTCACCGTCGTGCCCATCCCGTCGAGCGCGCTGTTCTCCAGCGACATCTCCCGGAGCTGGCGGTTCGCGTCGCGGACGGCCTCGTTCAGTTCGGTGACGAGATCGTCGCTGTGCACGCCGTCGTCGAGATCGGCCAGCCGTGAGATCACGGTGGAGCTCGCGACCTCACCGGCGGCATGGCCACCCATCCCGTCGGCGACGGCCAGCAGACGCTGCCCGGCGAACGCGGAGTCTTCGTTTCCTTCCCGTACGTGCCCGACATCGGAGCGGACGGCGAAGTGCAGCCTGAGGCTCACCGGTGGAGCTCCAGGACCGTCTTCCCGATCCTGACCGGCGCGCCGAGAGGTACCGGCATGGGACTGGTCACCTTCGTACGGTTGAGGAATGTGCCATTGGTCGAGCCCAGGTCCTCGACGAACCACTGCCCGTCGTGGTGCACGAGTCTCGCATGCCGGCCTGACGCGAAGTCATCCTCGAGGACCAGAGTCGAGTCCTGTGCCCGTCCGATGGTGACAGGTACCGATCCTAGTGGAATCGTTGTGCCTGCCAAGGGACCCTTTGTCACGACCAGTTTGCTTGGTGTGCGCGGCTTGTGCGCTGGTTGCGGGGGGTTGCGAGGCGCTGCTGGGCGCGCGATCGGTGGCGGTTCGCGGCGTTGCTGACGTTTCGTCGGGCCGAACATGTCCAGCCGGACGGCCCGCACCGCCACCAGGACAAATCCCCACAACAGGGCAAGAAAGCCGATCTTGATGATCAGCAGCACCAGCTCACTGGGCTCGGTCGGGTCCATCGGCGACTACCAGCCCCGATCCGACCGGGAGCGGCCACGTCCGCCGGGATCCCGCTGCGGGGCGTCCAGCTGCCCGGGCAGGACTGTCTGTGCGTCGTACACGTCGTCCAACGGCTCCAGGTCGAGGGGCTCCCGATCGCTGGCCGGCGGATCACCGGGACGCCGGGAAGGGGCACGCCGCGGGTCGCGATGATCCTGCGAGCCCCCGACATCGTCGCGGCGATCGCGCGGGTCGCGGGCGTAGCCGCCCCGCTCCTCGCGCGCCGACCCCGGACCGCGACCACGCTCCCGTGCGCGTGGATCGTCCGGCTGATCATAACCGCGCCGGCCCGGGTCGCGGAACTCCTGGTCGCGGTAGTCCGCACCGGTTCCCGCCCGACCGGGGCGCTCCGGGCTGTAGGAATCGTCCGGATAGGCCGGGCCGCCCTCGCGCCGATCGCGCGCGTACGGATCCATCCGGTCGCCCGGATCCACCCGGCCACCCCGGTCGCCGCGTGGCGAGGAGCCGGCCTGGTAGGGATCGTCCGGGACGGGGGTGGGTCGCCGCTCCGGCGGCGGGGTGGGACGCTGCGCCGGGCGCCCCGGCACCGGCGTCGAACCCGGCCGGGTGCCCACCCGCCCCGGCGGTGGTGTCGCCCCGGCCCGGTTCGGCAGCAGCACGCCCCGCTCGGACGACGATCGGTCACCGGGCGCTCGGTCCAGGGGTGCCCGGTCCACAGGTGCCCGCTCGGCGGAGACACGATCGGGGTGCGGAGTGGCGCGACCAGCGGCCCGCCCCGCCCCGGACCGGCCGTCCTGCCGGCGAAACACGATCGTGGCGGTACCGAGTTCGATACGATCACCGTTGACGAGCTTCACCTGCCGGGCTGCCCGCCCGTTCACGAGACTGCCGTTCGTCGACCCGGCATCGACGTACAGGAACTGCCCGTCCGGCAGCCGGCGGATCTCACCGTGGCGCCGCGACACCCCGGTGTCGTTCAACCGGATGTCACACTCGACGCTGCGGCCGATCACCGTGGTCTCCGCGTCCAGCGGGTACTCCCGCTCCCCGGAACCACCCGGCGCCTTCGTTGTGATCAGCAGATGGGGTGTGCCCGGAGCGCTCGGCCGCGACCGGCGACCGGCGACCACCCCCGGATCGGCCGCCGCCACACTGCTCCGGATGCGGAACACGCCGACATCGAGATCGGAGGCCTCCGACAGCCGCACCGACACCGGCCCGACGAACGTGTACCGCTGCTCGGCGGCATGCTCACGCACCATCTCGGCCAGCTCGTCGCACAGCGCACGGTCATACGGGGAGAGTCGGGCGAAGTCGCCACTGGCCAGCTCCACGGCGAACTCGTTCGGCACCAGCACCCGGTTCGAGCTCACCGCGCGGCGGTCGTCGGTCTCCCGAGCCAGGGCGCTCGCGATCTCGACCGGCTCGACACCGCCCTTGAACACCTTGGCGAACGCACCTTCGACGAGGCCGCCCAGGCGCCGTTCGAAGCGTTGTAGCACGCCCATGCTCGACCTCCCTTCTCCCGGTCTGTGAGATCGTATGCCCCCGGGCGCCCGCGCCCCACGGCTGCGCAGCCTGACACGTGCCCGGCTGGCGCGACCCCCCGGCGCAGAGGACATCTCCGGCGTGATAGCGTGTCACCTGCACAAGAGATAGTTCCACTCGGGCGAGTGGCGGAATGGCAGACGCGCACGGTTCAGGTCCGTGTGTCCTAACGGACGTGGGGGTTCAACTCCCCCCTCGCCCACGCAAGCCCCTGTTGGCGCATGCTGCGCCGGTGGGGGCTTTCGTCATGTTGGCCGGGGGGCCGAGCCCCCCGAGACCCCCACGGGCCCATGGGGGTGGGGGCTCGCCTTCGGCTTCGGGTGGGCGGGGTGTTTGCGCCTCGGGTCTGCTTGTGGTTCGTGGCGCTTCGCGGCGGTACTTCTCCTGGCGGCGGCTGTGTCTTGTCGTCGCCGATTTTTTGTGGAGCGGGGCGGCTGCGGGGGCGGCGCGGTCCAGGGCGAAGTGTGGTCGCTGGGCGCGGTGGGCCGGGGCTGAGTGACCACGCTTCGGGGGGTGGCGTTGCGCCTGGCGGCGATGGTGGCGTCAGGTGTGCGCCGGGTGGTTTCAGGGGCACGATTTGTGGCTTTTGGTGGTCGAAGATGTGCGGGGTGTGACTGGCGTGGGGCGGGTTCTCGCGCCGCGGGGGTCGGCGAAGCGGTCGCGGAAAGCGGCGATGATCAGGTGGGGGCGATCTTGCTGGGGGTCAGGGGGTGGGGGTTAGGCCCAGGGGGGACTGGGTGGAGCATTTCTGGAGGACGGTTCGCATGGCGGACGCCTCGGCCGAGGTGACCCACAGGTGGTAGCGCGACTTCAGTCCGACCTGGCGGGCAACGTAGGGGCACTGTTCGCCGGGGCTGGGCGGCAGCCATTCGGCCGCGTCCTGGTCGCTCTTGCGGATGTTGGTCGGACCGTCCACGGCCAGCAGGTTCTGGGGATCGTTGGCGAACTGCAGGCGCTGGGCGTCGGTCCACTCCAGAGCGCCGGTGCGCCATGCGTCGGCGAGCGCGACGACATGGTCGATCTGGACGGCGGACGCACTGCGGGCGCGGTTGAACCGGATGATCCGGGTCGTGTACGGGTCGGTGAGCTCGCCGGTGAGCACCGTGCAGTTGTCCGCCTTGCGCAGGGTCGTGCTGCGCATGTCGCGGCGAAGGATGTCGTTGCGGGTGTCGCAGCCGTTGTGGTCGACGTCCGACCAGGGGGTACCGAACGCGTCCCGGCGGTACTTCGGCGAATTGTCCTCGGCGCGGACGGGCAGGGCGCCCAGCAGGGAGAGGGCCGTCCCGGATCCACCGGCGGCCGCGGCGGCCGGGGACGTGCTGGACAGGCCAAGCGCCGAGCCAACCCGGTCGGCGGTGCTACCCGAGCAGGACGCTGTCAGACCCACGCAGACAGCGACGATGCTCAGGATGCCCAGTCGGCCGACGCGGCCGACGGACCCGGGGCGGTCAGCTGGTCGTCGGTGGACTGGCTGACGGGCGTGGCCGTCCGGTACTACCTGGCCGCGTCGACCCTTCGGGCCGACGCCGACACCGCTGCCTCGCACCTGTCTCCTTGTCTTGGCGATGTGTGGTCAGTGGACGACCACACCGCCCATCCGCCTTGCGTCTGCTTGAGCAGACAGTCACGTTAGCCGGCTGCCGTGCGCGGTGGGTGACAGGTGCGGGAGGTCGAGAGGAGATCCCAGCAGAAAATCGCTGTGTGGCCGGGTGACCCCGCACAGTGCGCCGGTGCGGTCCAAAGCGGAGCGCGCGGTCGGGCCGGTGTCAGCGGATGGTGAGGCGTGCGCCGGGGCTCTGCGGGCTGGCATGCAGCTCGAGGACACGCGGCTGGGCATCCTTGGCCACGTCGAAGATCATGGTGCCGCGCTTGGTCTCGCCGGGTTCGATGGTCTCCCAGAGATCCTCGCCCAGTTTGAGGCGGGCGAGCAGGCTCGACTCGTGCTTGTCGCCCCGGCTGTCCAGGAGCAGCTGGGCGGCGTTGTCCAGGGACGCCTCGGTGCCGCCGTTGTTGCTGACGGTCACCTTGGCCAGGCAGAAGCGTCCGTTGGCGCGTAGCGCGAGAAGGCCCTCGCCGAGCTGACTCTGGGAGCAGTCCAGGTCGGTGACGGTGAAGGCGAGACCCTGGTCGGTGACCGTATCTCCGATTCCGGGGGCGCGTGGTGACGGCGTCGCGCCGGCCGATGACGTGGTGACCGTGGCTGGTCCGGTACCGCCCGAGCCGTCGTTCTTGGGCAGCGACACGACCACGATGACCGCGATCACGGCGGCGACGATCACCCCGGCGATCAGGGCGAGCTGGCGGCGGTCGGGTCCGCGGCGACTCGGTGCGGGCGGATAGGGGCCGTAGGGCTGGCTCGGTCCACCGGGCCCACCGGTTCCGGGAGCCGCGCCGGGCAGTGGCACCGGTCCGGTGCCGGGTGCGGGGGGTGCTCCCAGCGGTGCCGAGTGGGCCATCCGCGGCGGCGGGGCGGGCGAGGGCATCGGGCCGCGAACAGGCGGTCCGGCTCCTCGCGGTGCTCCGCCGCCGGCACCGCGGGGCGGGGGCCCGGGTTCGCGGGGTCGGCCGGGGTCACGCGTCGGCATTCCCACCCGCGGTGGCGGCATCCCCGCCCGGGCCGACATCGGTGCCTCACGCGACATCGGTGCCTCGCGGGGCAGGGGGGATTCGCGTGCGGGCAGGGCCGGGCGCGGCAGTGTGTCGGGTGCGGGTGTGCGGCCGCGGGGCGGCGGGGGGGCGGGAGCCGAGGTGGCCGGGCCGACCCGGGTCGGGGCGGGGCGGGGCACCTCGCCGGTGCGGTTGAGCAGCTCCTCGACCTGGCCGAAGGCGGGCCCGAGGGCGTCGCGATGGGTCGGCGGGCCGGCGACGAGGCGCAGCAGCAGCTCACGAGCGCTGGGACGGTCGTCCGGATGCTTGGCCAGGGCCGCGGAGACCAGGCTGACCAGCGGCTCGGGCAGGCCGCGCAGGTCGGGAGGGGCGCCGACGATGCGCATGCCGAGGTCGATGTCGGAGCCCTCGCCGAAGGGGTGGCGTCCCGTCCCGGCGTAGGCGATCAGGATGCCCCAGGCGAACACATCCGCCTCGGGACCGATCGGATGGCCGTGGACCTGTTCGGGTGCCATCCAGCCGGCCGATCCGAAACCCCAGGCGGTCGGCTTGGCCTTGGCACCCTCAAGCGCCTGGGCGATGCCGAAGTCGATGACCCGCGGGCCGGACAGCGACAGCATCACGTTGCTCGGTTTGAGGTCGCGGTGGACCAGGCCGGCACTGTGGATGGCGGTCAGCGCCGTGGCGACGCCGACGGCGAGGCCGGTCAGGGTGGACGAGGTCAGCGGGCTGCGGTCGACCTGTTCGTCGAGGCGGACACCGTCGATGTACTCGGTGACCAGGTAGGGAGCGGGGGCGTAGGGGTCGGCGTCAAGGACCTCGGCGGTGCAGAACGGCGCGACCCGGCGGGCGGCCTCGACCTCGGCCCGGAAACGACGGCGGAACTCCTCGTCGGCGGCCAGATCCGGTCGGATGACCTTGACGGCGACGCGCCGCCCGGCCGTGGTACGGGCCAGGTACACCGTGCCCATCCCGCCCACGCCAAGCCGGCTGATCAGCGTGTAGGGGCCGATCACGCGTGGTTCGTGCGGATTGAGCGGGTCGCCGGGATCATTGCGGCGCCGGCCGTGGCCCGCGGCGTCGTCCACCATGGTCAGCACCGTACGGGGGAGGTCACGACCGCCGCCCACTGCTAGTCACCCGAATGCCTCTCAACTCCCGATTCGACCCGCGTCCCCGGCCTCGTCGCGACCTTCGCCGCACGGACCGGCGCACTGCGCGCTCTACGTTCGCAGTCTGCCGCACGGCGCGCGCTCATCGGCACACACCGGCCGACCGTCGGCTGTTCGGGTCGGCTGTACGACAGTGTGTTGCGATCGTGGGATGTTTCCGCGTGGCCGTGGGGCAATGTGGAGGGATGCACACCCATGAGCGAGGCCGCGGCCGGACGTGGAGCCAGCCGCACGGTCGCCGATGAGCGCCGACGCGAACGAGAGCTCGGGCGGCGCTGGCTCGGACAGCGGGGGCTCGGGGGGGTCGGCAGCGGGGAGTGGTCGGCGTGAGGTGCATGGGCCATGGCTGCTTTGCCCCTGGTGCGATGGGCCGGTTCCGCTCGGGCACCTCGTGCCCTCCGATGAGGAGCCGGACACGCGGGTGGCGGTGTGCCGGGGCTGTGGCCGGCGGGTGAGCTTCGTGGTGCCGCCCGAGCTCTGAGGCTACGCCTCCAGCTCATTGGCGACGGCATGGACGACCTTGGCGACCCGTTGCGCGATGCGCCGGTCGGGATAGCGCCCGCGGCGCAGGTCACGTTGCACGTCGTCGAGAACCTTGATCATGTCCTCGACCATGCTGTGCAGTTCGTCGGGGCTGTGCCGCTGGGCCTGGGCGGCGGCCTTGGCGACCGACGGCGGCACGGCCAGCAGCCGCACCGACAGCGCCTGGTCACCGCGCCGACCGGCGGCCACGCCGAACTCCACCCGATCACCCGGCTTGAGCCGGTCTGTCCCGGCGGGAAGAGCCGCCTTGTGGACGAAAACGTCGCCACCGTCGTCCCGGCTGAGAAAGCCGAAGCCCTTGTCGACGTCGAACCACTTCACTTTGCCGGTGGGCACGGGCGACCTCGTTCTGAGTAACGACAGGACAACGCGGCGAAAGCTGCGGGTCTCCCAGGCTATCGGTCGACCGCACCACACGTGGGGCTTCGGTAGCGATCGGCGCTCGGATCGACCTGACCTGTGACGACTTCGCGACGCGTGTTATCCGCGACGGTCGGCGGGCATGCCTGCTCGCGACACCCGAGCCGGCCGTCCTCCCCCAAACGGCCGGCCCCCAAGGATGAGGAGCGAGTCGATGTCGAAGCTCGAACATGACGACGCGCGGGTTCCGGAGGACTTTCGTACCCGGGATGACGTCGAGGCGGCCGAGGCCGGCCGGGAGCGGGACGAAGCCGTTCTGGGAGCGGACGCCGGCCCGGACGACCCGCAGGCCCGCCAGGCCGCGGACGGGCTGACGGTGTCCGAGCGGGAGGCCGCGACCTACCGGGAGCACGTCGAGCGCGGCGCGCACCAGCAGGGTGAGGGCGCCCCGGTCGTCTGAGCGGTCAGCCTCGGCTCGCGGGGTCGGGCGCCCGCCCGGCCGGGGACGCGGGGCGGTGGGGGGGGACGGGGTG
>NZ_JALKFT010000039.1:0-42581 GCF_023242945.1 Frankia umida | reverse complement strand
CTTCGCGGTCAACAACTCACCCAGATACAACCCGTCCTGCCCGGTAATCCCGGTAATCAGCGCACGCGGCACGTCGATCCTCCTGTTGACCACCTGGTACTGGTCGGAAGGTTAGCGTCAGGTAAACACGGACGTTCAGCCGGGTCCCGCTCCCGCGGCCTGGGGGATGGTGGTGGTCGTCGGTGCGGATGCGGACGGTGGGAGCGCGCGGGCGATCTGCAACAGCTGGGGAATGATCGCGGTGCCGATCCGCTGGCCACCGCCGTCGGAGATGTGGACGCCGTCGTCGTCACGCAGGCGCACGCCATCGAGTTCGTCGACGTATCGGTTACCCGGCGTGAGAACGGAGCCCAGATCAATGACGGTCGTGCCGGGGTGGCGGCCGGCGGCCTGGTGCAGCAGTTCGTTGAACCGCAGGACCCGTTCGGGCCGGGTCTCCGGATAGATGCCGCCGTCCGGAGCCTCGGTGGGTTTGAAGATCGGTGCGGTGAGGAGCACCACTTTCGCGCCTTTTGCGCCAAGTGTCGTGATGGCAAGATCGAGCTCGCGGGCGAGATACGCGTCGAAGGACGGTTCCCCGACGTGCGTCCAGCGACCGTCCTGGAGCTGGTCGGTGACCTCCCAGCGGCCGACCAGCAGCATCGCGATGGCCGGGTTGACCTCGTTGATCTCGCGGGCGAACCGGGCCGGCCACTGGTCGCAGCCGTCGGTCGGCGGCCCGGCCTGGCCGAGGATGCGCCGCTGCATGCCCCGGGCGACGCCACAGCCCAGCATCGAGTAGTCGTGCATCTGCAGGCCCTGGGCGGCGGCCATCGTGGAGAACTGGCTGTAGTCCAGGGTGAGCGCCACCGAGTCACCGCCGAGCGCGACCTTCACCGGCGCCCCCGATCCCGCTGCCGACCGGTGGGCGACGGCCGGCACCGGGGCGCTCTGCGCCTGCCGGGCGAGCGCCTCGAGCTGCGCGGGGGTGCGCACCGACCCCGGGGTGCCGGTGGTGGCGACGAGAATCACCCCCAGCACACCCGCGAACACCGCCGGCACCATCACCCGCGGCCGGGGCAGCCGGATGCGCCCTCGTCGGATCGGGTTCTCCACCAGGTGAAACGACGCCAGCGTGATGGCCAACGTGGCCGCCAGCCGCAGCGCGAGCAGCACGACACCGGTCGCACCGGTACGGGTGGCCGTCAGCGTCAGGAACACCGGCCAGTGCCACAGGTACAGGCCGTAGGAGATCCGTCCGACGAAGGTCAGCGGGGCCAGCGACAGAAACCGCGACAGCGGCCCCTTCGGCGCCTCCACCAGCGAGGCGACCAGCACCATCACCAGCACCGCGACCCCGAGGAAACCGCCCAGGTACAACGGCCGGCTCTCACCGCTGACCGTCATCCAGATCACCAGCAACGCCACCGCGGCGACGCAGCCGGCACCGGAGAGCACCGAACGGGCCCGGTCGGAGATCGGCCGGGTGCGCTGCCCCCGCCACACCGCCAGGGCCGCACCGACCAGCAGCGCCTGCGAGCGGCTGTCCGTCCCGTAGTAGATGCGGGACGGATCGGTGCCGGTCAGCAGCAGTCCGGCGCCGATCAGCGCCGAGGCGGCCCCGCCCAGCACGGCCACCGACAGGGCCAGTGACTGGGCCTTCTGCCGTTGCCGACGCCAGCGGTCCACCGTGCGCGCGCTGTGGCGCATCAGCAGGAACACCACCAGCGGCCACAGGACGTAGAACTGCTCCTCGACCGAGAGTGACCAGGTGTGCAGCAGCGGCGACGGCGCGGAGAAATGATTGAAGTAGCTCTGGTCGGACAGCGCGAAGCGCCAGTTCGCGACGTAGAGCAGGGTCGAGAGCGCGTCCAGGCGCACCGTCGCGACGTCGCCGGGAGCCGCGACCCAGCGGGCGTAGGCCGCCACGCCCACGAGCAGCACCAGCAGCGCGGGCATCAGCCGGCGGGACCGCCGAATCCAGAAGCTGCGCAGATCGATGCGCCGGGTGTTGCGGTACTCGGTGACCAGCAGCCCGGTGATCAGGAACCCCGACAGGACGAAGAACGTGTCGACCCCGAGCAGCCCGCCCGGCATCCACGAGATGCCCGCGTGGTAGGCGATCACCGCCATCACCGCGAAGGCGCGCAGGCCGTCCAACGCGGGCAGATGGCCCAGCGGGGCGAGCACGGGCCCGGTGGCGTCCAGGTCGTCGATCGGACGCAGGCGGGTGGTGGCCGGGGCGTCCCGGGCCCCGTCACGGTGCGAGCCGGCGCCGCGACGGACATCAGGGATGCCACGACCGGTGCGGACACCCCGGACCTCCGGCTCGGCCGGCCCGCCCTGGCCCGGGGCCGGCCCGCGGCCCACGCGGACCGGGGGTGCGGGGGAGGGGCGCCGTTCGGCGGGACGGGCCTCGCGGTCGTGTTCGCGGTGCTGCGGGAGCGCGGGGACGCGGCGGCCGTCCTCGGGGCGGACCGCTCGCGCGGGGGGCCGCCCGCCACCGTCGGGCCGAGCGGGTGGCGGCGCGGGCCGGGCCGGGCCCTCGACGTCGACGCCCGGTTGGGCCGCGCCGCGCCGGTGGACACCACCGCCGCCCCGGGGTGACCCGCGGTTGCCGCGGGTCACGATCGGGGTAGTGGCGGGCTGTGCGTCCATGGATTGCTGCCCGGGCCGGCCGCCCGAGGCCAGGGGGACCGTGTCGGCGTCGTTGGTGGTCAGCCTGTCCCTCCTCGCCGTCGTCGTCGGGCGTTGGTGGTGCCTTCCTCGGGTACGAGACCGGGCCGCGGTTCACCTGCCGGGCCACACCTCGACCACGAGAAGGCGTCCGACCGAAAAGGCTAGCTGCCGGTCGCCTGGGCCGTGCACCCGCGGTACATCCGCGGTACATCCGGGCCATTCGATGGGGACGCCCTGCTTGGCCGGGCACAGGACGTTGGTACCTTGCGGCCGTGTCCGAGACGACAGCCGGGTACCCACGTTCGGTGGAGGCGCGGTCGATGCCGCGTGGCGGCGGATGGCCCTGGCTGGCCGGATTCGGTGGGCTCGGTCACGCGCGCCACCGCGCCCCCATCCGGCGCTGGCGGACCTGGCTGGCCCTGATCTGCCTGGTGGGCCTTGGGATTCGGCTTTTTTACCTGGTCCACTGGCTGCATCCCGTTCCGGTGCAGGGTGATCCGTACTACTACCATGAAGCCGCGAATCTTTTCGCCGACGGACGGGGATGGCCCGACCCGTACGAACTACGCCTTTCTGGACATTACGTCGCGGATGCGCAGCATCCCCCGTTGACCAGCGTGCTGCTGGCGATTCCGTCACTGTTCGGATTCACCAGTTTTCTGAGCCACCAGATCTTCTCCTGCCTGCTCGGCGTCGGCGCGATCGTTCTGGTCGCGCTGGCCGGGCGTCGCGTCGCGGGCCCGGCCACCGGCCTCGTGGCGGCCGGCCTCGCCGCCGTGTACCCGGGGATGTGGCTCAACGACCCACTGGTGATGTCGGAGACGACCGGCATCCTGACCTGCGCCTGGCTGATCCTTGCCGCCTGCCGCTTCCGGGACCGCCGCGGTCGCCTGGACGCCGCCGTCCTCGGGCTCGCGCTCGCGGCGGTGATGCTGGCCCGGGCCGAACTGGCGTTGCTCGCCTTCGTGCTCGTCGTGCCACTGATCGGGCTGGCCCGCGGGCTCGCCTGGCGCCGCCGCCTGGGGCTGCTCGCCCTCGCCACGCTGACCAGCGTGCTGGCGGTCGTGCCATGGACGATCTACAACCTGACCCGCTTCAGTGAGCCCGAGTACCTCTCGACCGGCCTGGGGACCACCCTGGCCGTCACCCACTGCCCGGCGACCTACTACGGCGAGCATCTGGGCTGGTGGTCGTTCGACTGCGTGCTCGCGCTGCCGCCGGCCCCGTCCGAACGCTCCGAACGGGACGTGTTCTACCGGCACGAGGCCATGACCTACCTGCGTGCCCACAGCGACCGACTGCCGGTGGTCGCCGCGGCCCGCCTCGGCCGGACGTGGGGGGTGTTCCACCCCTGGCAGCAGGTTCGCCTCGACGCGATCGAGCTGCGCCCGATCGGTCTGAGCCGGCTCGGGATGGTCACCCTGTGGGCGGTGGAGGTCGCCGCGGCCGCCGGGGTGGTCGTGCTGGTGCGCCGGCGTCAGGCCGTGCTGCCGCTGGTCGCCGTGCCGATCGCGCTCAGCCTGGCCACCGTGATCGTCTACGGCACGACCCGGTTTCGGGCCGCCGCGGAACCGGCCCTGGTGCTGCTGGCCGCCGTCGCGATCACCGCCGCGGCCCAGGCGCTGCACCGACGCGCCCGGCCCGGCTGCGCCGTCCCGGCCTACCCCACCTCCTCGCCGGACTCCCCGGCCCTCGAGCCTGCCTCGTCGATGGCGTCCGATCGGCGCTCGGGCAAACGAACGCCCAACGTGGCCGAACTGACCGACAGCTGATCGCTGTCTTCGACCGGTTCGGGTGTCTCGGGGTCACGCACCGCTGGTACCGTGCCACCGTGCCGGCCACCGTGACCCGCAGGGCCCCTGTTGTTCTTGCGCACAGGGCTGTTCTCCTGCCCGGGGCCGATCTCGCGCCCAGGGCGATCGGTCGGTGACGGGTCGCCTGCTGCCCGGGTCGGCCGCGGCACGGACCACGGGGCCAGGCACATCCGCGCCGCCGGTGGTGACCGAGGGCGCGGCCACGTCCGTCCGGCGTGCGCCGAGTGTGACCTTCGCCGGATTCGACGGGCTGCGCGCGATCGCGGCGCTGATGGTCGTCGTGGTGCACACCGGGTTCCCGGCCGGATTCACGACCTCCAGCCGCCTCGGTCCCTATGTCGCCCGGGCCGAGGCCGGCGTCGCGGTGTTCTTCCTCATCTCGGGGTTCCTGCTCTACCGGCCGTTCGTCGCCGCCCGGCTGGCCGGCGCGTCGCCACCGCCACCCGGCGGGTACCTGGTGCGGCGGCTGATGCGCATCCTCCCGCTGTACTGGCTGGCGCTCGCCGTCACGCTCAACGTCGTCAGCGACGAGCGGATCGGGGTGCACGGTCTGACCGGTGTGGTGCAGACCGCGCTGCTGGTGCAGGGCTACCAGGACACCTGGGCGATCCAGGGCCTCACCCAGGCCTGGACCCTCGACATCGAGGTGGCCTTCTACCTGGCCGTTCCCGTCTACGCGTGGCTGCTGGGCCGTCGGCGGCGAGCCCCCGAACGGCAGGTCCGGGTGGAGCTGGCGGCGCTCGCGGGGGGCTACCTGGCCTCAAGAGTGGTGCATCTCACTGTCGTCCCGTTGCGGCACGGGTGGACCAGTGGCTGGAACGTCTGGCTGCCGGTCTGGTGGGACCTGTTCGCACTCGGTATGGCCCTCGCGGTGATCTCCGCCCGGTGCGCCCAGCTCGACCGCCAGCCACGCTGGACCGGGCTGCCCGCCTTCGGTTTCGCCTGCTGGGCGGTCGCGGCGCTCTGCTACTGGCTGGCCGTCCGGCACTCGGGTCTGCCGCTGTCGCCGATCTTCACTCCGAGCCGGTCGCAGGACCTGGCCCGGCACCTGATGTACGGCCTGTTCGGCTTCTTCCTGCTGCTGCCGGCGGTGTTCGGGCCGCCCGGGCGCGGGCTGATCCGTCGCCTGCTGGCCAGCCGGATTCCGGTCTTCCTGGGGTCGATCTCCTACGGGATCTACCTGTGGCACACCGCCGTCATCGACCTGCTGCTGGACCACACCAGCTGGCGGATCTTCCACATCCCCTACGTGCCCTTCCTCGCCACGGTGCTCGCCGGGACGATCGCGCTCGCCACCGTGACGCACTACCTGGTCGAACTGCCCTGCATCCGGCTGTCCCGGGGCTGGGCGCGCCGGGTGGATGCCCAGGTGGGCCGCTGGACGCGACGTTCGACCCGTCCGGTGACGCCGGGCGTCCCCGCCGCCTCCACGGGCCCGCTGTCCACGCTGGACGGGCCGCTGGGCGCACCGGCCACGGCGCCGGTCACCGCGGCGGCCAGGGCCGGGGTAACGCGCGTGGGGGCGCCCCTGGACGCCCCGACCGTGCCACTGGGCGCCGGTCCGCAGGCCTGGGCCGCTCGTGGCTGGGTGGCGCCCCCGCCGCCGGACACGGCGGGGCTCGGGGAGCGCGACGGGTCCGAGGTGACGGCGCGGCTGACCCGGCCGAGGCGGCCGGATGGCACGCCGCAACCGCCCCGCCCAGGTGGGGCGGGTCGACCGCGCCCGACCGGCGGACCGGGAGGGACGAGCACCTCGGCGACGGGCGGCGAGGTGCTCCCGGTGGTGGAGCCCGGCCCGCCGGGCACCCGCGACGTCGGGCGGACCTGAGCGCGCACGGCCACGATCCGGGCACGCCCGAACCCGGCCGTCGGGATCCCGGCACACAGCGTGTTCCGGGCGCCGGGGCGGGATCGGTCTTTGTCCCCCGCGATCCTCGGCGCCCATAGCTACATATAGCCGCCCAGTATCTGCGAAGCGTGACCGTCGTCGCGGGTCGCACGCGTTCTGACGCGGACTCCCGTTGACCTCTGCGGACCGGCGTCCCTAGACTCGGGTCTGTGCACGAGGGTCCGTGGGTCTCAGACCGAGCGGATCCACTCGAGCGTCGTTATCGGTCCTGACAGTTTCTTCGTTTCCAGCGTTGTATCTGTCCCTCGGTCCCGGCGGTTCGATCCGGCCCTCGCGCGGACGACCACCCCAAGCCGGAGCCGACCCCTTGACGAGCACCACCGACGTACGACCCGTGGAGACCGTGACCACCCCGCACAGCACGCCCCAGGTAGCGGTCAACGACATCGGCTCGGCCGAAGACTTCCTCGCGGCCGTCGACAAGACGATCAAGTTCTTCAACGATGGCGACATCGTTGACGGCATCATCGTCAAGGTCGACCGGGACGAGGTGCTGCTTGACATCGGCTACAAGACCGAGGGCGTGATCCCGTCACGCGAGCTGTCGATCAAGCATGATGTCGACCCGCATGAGGTCGTGAGTGTTGGCGACCACGTCGAGGCCCTCGTCCTCCAGAAGGAGGACAAAGAGGGCCGCCTGATCCTGTCCAAGAAGCGTGCGCAGTACGAGCGCGCCTGGGGCACGATCGAGAAGCTCAAGGACGAGGACGGGGTCGTCACCGGCACCGTCATCGAGGTCGTCAAGGGTGGTCTCATCCTCGACATCGGCCTGCGCGGCTTCCTGCCGGCTTCTCTCGTCGAGATGCGCCGCGTCCGCGACCTGCAGCCCTACGTGGGCCGTGAGCTCGAAGCCAAGATCATCGAGCTGGACAAGAACCGCAACAACGTCGTGCTCTCACGTCGTGCCTGGCTGGAGCAGACCCAGAGCGAGGTCCGCTCCGAGTTCCTCGCCCAGCTTGCCAAGGGCCAGATCCGCAAGGGCGTCGTCAGCTCCATCGTCAACTTCGGTGCCTTCGTGGACCTGGGTGGCGTCGATGGTCTGGTGCACGTCTCGGAGCTGTCCTGGAAGCACATCGACCACCCCTCCGAGGTGGTCGAGGTCGGCCAGGAGGTCACCGTCGAGGTTCTCGACGTCGACCTCGACCGCGAGCGGGTCTCCCTGTCGCTGAAGGCGACGCAGGAGGACCCGTGGCGCCAGTTCGCCCGCACCCACGCCATCGGTCAGGTCGTGCCGGGTCGGGTCACCAAGCTGGTGCCCTTCGGTGCGTTCGTCCGCGTGGACGAGGGCATCGAGGGTCTGGTGCACATCTCCGAGCTCGCCGAGCGGCATGTGGAGATCCCCGAGCAGGTCGTCAACGTCGGTGACGAGATTCTCGTCAAGGTCATCGACATTGATCTCGACCGGCGGCGGATCAGCCTGTCGCTCAAGCAGGCGAACGAGGTGGCGGGGCTCGCCGTCGACGGCGACGCGTTCGACCCGAGCCAGTACGGCATGGAAGCCAAGTACGACGAGCAGGGCAACTACGTGTACCCCGAGGGCTTCGACCCGGAGACCGGCGAATGGCTGCCGGGCTTCGAGGAGCAGCAGGCGGAATGGGAGCGGCAGTACGCCGAGGCCCAGACCCGCTTCGAGGCGCACCAGGCCCAGATCCGGGCCGCTCAGGAGGCCGACGCCGCAGCCGCGGCACCGTCCTCCTACACTTCCTCTCCGTCGTCGGATCAGGCCCCTTCGGCCATCGACGAGGAGGCGCTGCGCCGCCTGCGGGAGCAGTTCGGCCGGGGGGAGTAGGTCCTACCTGGCCGCGGCTGACCCGGCGGTGACGCCGGCAGCACGGTAGAGCGACGAGCGAGGGCCCGAGGAGAACGTCTTCCTCGGGCCCTCGCTTCGTGTCCGGGGGAGCGACGCCGCCTCTGGCGGCGGTGTGGCGCCGGGACGGCTCAGCTCAGCGCACGGCGCGCCCGGCGCGGGCCTCCGCGGCGTCGACGTGGTCCGGGCGCAGCAGGATCGGCACGCCGGCGCGTACCTCGTAGCGGTGGCCGAGGCGAGGGTTGACCAGGGTGTCGTCCACCAGTTCCAGTGGCCCCTTGTCCACCGGGCAGGCCAGGATCTTCAACAGCTCGGGATCGATGCTCATCGCGGCGCGGCTTCTTCCTGTTCGTTCGGTATCCGGGTGCGTCCGCAAGCATCCCAGACCGGCGGTCGCGGCCGTCGAGGCCCATCGCCCGTCGCCACCCACCGGCCCTCGATGCCCACTCGACCAGGGCAGGCGAATTACGATACCGATATGGTGACATAAAGGGCTCGGGGGAGTAGCGTCGAGGATGGTCCGCGGTCGGACGAACGGCCGGGACCTTCCTGATCGCACCGATCGAGAGCCAGGTTGATCGTGACTGTTCATGACTTCACCGTCGAAGCCGCCGACGGCGGATCCCGGTCGCTCGGCGAGTTCGCCGGCCAGACGCTACTGATCGTCAACGTCGCCAGCAAGTGCGGCCTGACCCCGCAGTACGAGGGGCTCGAGGCGCTCTACCGCGATCTTCACGGCCGGGGGCTCGAGGTCCTCGGCTTCCCCTGCAACCAGTTCGGTGGGCAGGAGCCGGGCACCAACGAGGAGATCCAGAGCTTCTGCTCGACGACCTTCGACGTCACCTTCCCGGTGTTCGGCAAGATCGACGTCAACGGCCCGGAGAGCGCCCCGCTCTACCAGTACCTGCGCGCGCAGGCGCCGGGTGAATTCGGGCCCGAGTCCGGCTTCCTCTACGAGCACGTGAAGAAGAGCCGGCCGGAGGCCATCGGCACCGACGAGATCAAGTGGAACTTCACCAAGTTCCTCGTCGACGGCGAGGGCAACGTCGTGCGCCGCTACGAGCCGACGGTGACCCCCGAGGAGATCCGCAAGGACCTCGACGCCAGCCTCGTCTGAGCAGCCTGAGCACGGGCGCCGCCCGTGCGACCGCCCCGGGGCACTCCGGGGCGGTCGCACGCGCTCAGCTGGTACCGGGTGTTCAGCTGGTACTGGGGCCGAACAGCTGCAGGTAGCGCTGGGAAGCCCTGGGATTGAGGTCCGGGCCGGTCAGCGAGGACTTGACGTTGCCGTCCTCGGCGGTCCGGTAGTAGGCCTCGTACGCCAGGTTCTGGGCGTTCGCGGCGAACGTCTCGTACATCCGGCTGACGTAGAACGGGTTGTCCCCGCCGCCACCGGCGCTGCGAACCACGCCCCACTCGGGCACCGCGAACTTCTTGCCGTGATCCCGGGCGAACTGGATCACCGTGCACAGCCCGGACCGCAGGTGACACTGCTTGTTCCAGGTCGCCTGGGTCAGCGAGGCCGGGTAGTGGTCGTAGGCGTCGATGCTGACGATGTCGACGTACTGGTCACCGGGGTAGGCCGCCCACACGTCCTCCTTGCCCACGGGCAGGGTGTCGTTGTGGGCGTTCATGTTCCAGTCGATCCGCACAGCCGGGTCGGTGGAACGGATCGCGGTCACGGTCCGGCGGAAGCAGGTCTTCCACGCCTCGACATCGCGCACATGCCAGTACATGTAGCCGCCGTTGAACTCCCAGCCCAGACGCACGTAGGCGTCGGCGCGGCCGTACGTCGTCAACGTGGTGCCGAACTGGCTCCAGTACCGGTCGTACTCGCCGCGGGCGCAGGCCGCCTCGTTGCCGTCCTGCGGGTACAGCGGTTGGGCGATCGAGAGTTCACCCGGGAACGCCGCGCGGGTGAACGCGGACGTCGGCCAGCCGGCGGAGACCAGGCCGCTCCAGCTCCGCCGGTCGGTGAACACGATGGCCAGGCCGCTCTGGCGCCCGGCGAACGTCCCCCAGGCGTTGACCTCGCTCGGATAGTTGCCGTTGGCTCCCGACACCCAGCGCACCCCGGTGGTCCGCGGCCCGGGTGTGGGTGAGGACGACGAGGACGAACACGCACCGAGCCCCGTGGCGACCAGCATGAGCACCGCGATCACCGTGAGCGCCAGGCGGCGTCGGCTCATGCCACCGATGGCTTCCGCGACCCTGCTCCCGGCGACCCACCGAAGCCACCGCCGGACGCGGCGACCTCGGGCGCGGGCGACCCCGATCCGCCACCCCCGCCGATGGTGCTGACCGCGGTGCGGGCCCGCGACCACGCTGTCACGCTCGCCGCCTCGGCCGCCCAGTCACGGCCAGCGGCCAACGCGTCGCCCAGCTCCAGATGCGTGGCCAGCGACGGCTCGGGCACCAGCATCGTTCGCCAGCGCCGCTCCGGGCGGGTCAGCGCCACCGCGTTGAGCGTGAGCCGAACACCGGTGAGGGCCGCGCGCCGGGCGGCCCGCCGGGCGGCCGTGGGCGGCTCCACCGCGGGCGGCTCGCCACCGAGATCCGCCAGCTGGAACGGCTGGTAACCCTGCAACGCCAGGCAGGTCGCCCGGTCGAAGGCGCCACCGACGAACGGGATGGCCCGCAGCAGCCGTTCGTCCGCCAGCAGGGCCCCGATCCGCACACCGAACGTGCTGGTGGTGGACGCGGCCCGGTTCCACGGCACACCGTCGAAGCGGGGTAGGCCGAGCTGGTCGTTGGAGCTCTGCTCCATCGCGGGCCGCCGACGGGTGGAGGCGGCGCTGAAACGCAACGTGCTGTACAGCGTGAAGTAGTCGATGTCCGGACGGGCCTGGGCGGCCGAGACCAGGGCGGACAGGGCCTGCTCGGTGTAGAGGTAGTCGTCCTCGGCGAACCAGACGAGATCATCCTCGGCCCAGCGGCGCAGCCGAGGCATGCGCAGCACATGGCGGTAGGAGGCTCGGTTGCTGCCGCAGCTGACCGGGACGATCTCCCCGGCCTCGGCCATCAGCGACAGCCGGTCGGCCGGGATGGTTCCGTCGTTGACGAAGTGGATCGACATCGGAACCTTCACCTGCGCGGCCGCGCGCAGAAGGGACTCGAGCGCGAGCTGCTTGCTGTAGTACTCCGGCCGGTTCTTCTTGTTCTCCGAGCCAACCGATCGGTACAGGACACGCAGATTCATCGCAACCCCCCACCCGGACCTGGCCAGGCTTCATGTACTGGAACGGTCTCGGCGCCGGTCGAAATCCTACCCAGGTGCTGGTTCGCCCCGGTCTGCCTGGTGGCGCCACGGGGGATCCCCCGCGGCCGCCGGTCGGCGACGAAGGCAGTTCGGGTCATGGAGCGGCATCCGTCTCGGTCGTCGTGTCGTCCGCCGCCGTGGCGGTCGTCCGTTCGGCATCGGCCGTCGTGACAGCGCCGGCCGTCGTGACAGCGCCGGTCGTCGTGGTGCTGCCGGTCGTCGTGGCACTGCTGGTGTTCGTGGCGCCGTCGGCCTGCGGTGCGGCGTCCCGCGCCGCATCCCGGTCAGCTTCCCGGGCAGCGCTCGCGACCAGGAGGTACCAGAAGGGAACGGTGATCCAGAAAGCGGCGATATAGCCGACTACCGCGCCGGTGGCCCCGCCGAAGTGCAGCCCGATCACGGGGTAGACCAGGAGTTGCGGGGCGAGGATGGCATTGGCGCGGAAGGTCAGTTTCGCCTTGCCAAGAGCGTAGAGCATGCACGCCGGACCCACCGTGGCCGCGGGGCCGGCCTGCTGGATGATCGACAGCGCGAGCAGGTGGTGGGTCTGGTCCCAGGTGGGGCCCAGCAGGGAGTGACCGACGCTCGCCGGCAGGAGCAGAAAAACGGTTCCCCAGA
This sequence comes from Frankia umida, assembly GCF_023242945.1. NCBI lineage: Bacteria > Bacillati > Actinomycetota > Actinomycetes > Frankiales > Frankiaceae > Frankia > Frankia umida. The sequence continues at coordinate 30,516 of NZ_JALKFT010000039.1, read as the reverse complement.
TCACACCCACGGCGACGATGACGCCGGAGAGCGCGTACGCCGCCCGGATGCGGGCCGGCGCCGACATGTCCTTGCGCCGGGAGAACTCCGGGATCGCCCAGCTCACGATCCCGACCGCGAGGATCGTGGTGGGCCCGAGCAGGGTCTGCACACCGCGCAGCGCACCCACGAGGTCGATCGCCCCCAGAGTGCCCAGCAGCAGTGTCGAGGCCTGCTGCGCGCCCTGGACGGTGAGATATTCGGCGCACATGTAGCCGTTGATGTCGCGGTGCTCGACCAGCCATGACTTCACCTGCCTGGTCGCCGGGTTGAAGCCCGCCTGGTACAGACCGAGCAGAGCCGCCACCCCCGCGGCCCCGCCCCACGCCGCGAGCATCGCCCAGGACGTCGACACATCCTGGACGATCAGGGCGAAGATCGCCCCGAACTGGACGACCGCCCACACCGCGTCGTTGGCGGCGGCCGCCGCCGGCCGTCCCTCGGCGAAGAACACCTGTCGCCAGGCGTCCTGCAGCAACAGCGCCGGGAAGACGAGCCCCATCGCGACCAGAGACGCACCGACCGACCCGCCGATCGACAGCCCCGCGAACAGCGTGACGACACCGGAGAACAACCCGACGGCGAACGCCGTGCCCGTCCCGGCCGCCGCGGCGCCACGGAACACCGCGGGTGAGGCGCCCGCGAACCGGATGCCCAACGGCGACGTGCCCGCGGCCTTCGAGAAGCCGATCATCAGTGAGAAGATCGCGAACGCGATGGCGAACGCGCCGAACTCGGACTGAGAGACGCTGTGGGCGATCACGAACGACATGCCGGCGTTGGTCCCGCTGGAGAGCACCTGGTCGACCAGGGTCCAGATCGCCCGGGACCGCGACGAGCCCTTGGTCGTGCGCTCCGCGCGATGCTTCGACCCGGTCTCGACGTCCACCGAGAGGTCGTCGAGACCGTAGTCGACCGGCTCGACGCGTGTGGTGCGCCGGGCGTGCGAGCCGGCCGTCGTCGCGCCCCCACGGCGCCCCTGGCCACGTTGGCTCTGACCGCGCTGAGCCGGACCGCGCTGGCGCTGGTCACGCAGGCCATGACCGTCACCCTCAGCGGGGCTCGCGGAGCGTTCGGGCCGGGTGAGCGACCCCAGGAAGAACTCTCCCGTCAACGTGCCGGACATCGGGATGAGCCCCTCGGCGGACGGCGCATGCCGCACCCGGAAACTGTCGACACCCGGCACCCGTCGGCCGTGCAGGCCACGCAGGAGCTGTGTCTTCTCCGGGTCGTAGGTCTCCACCCGCCGGACAGGTTCGACCACGGCTGGGCGCTGCTGGGCCTGCGTGGGCATCCGGCGATCCGTGCCCGCCCGCGGTCCCGGTCCGTCCGTGCCCGCCCGTGTCCCGGCGCCGCCGGCGGTACCAGCCCCCGTGCCGGTGTCGTCACGTGCGCCGTCAGCCCGCTGCTCGCCGGGAGAACTCCCCGGCAGGTGGACGCGACCCGCCGGCTCGCCCGTCCGCCCGCCCGGTATCCGCGGGCCCGAGAACGCGGGCTCCGGCCCGCGTTCGGGTTCGCGTGGGTACGAAGGCTCCCGACCACGGCCATGCTCCCGGGTGGGTTCGTGACCGAACTGCCGGCCGTGGCCGTAGCCGTGCCCAGGCTGATGATCAATGGTGTCGCCGGTGGGGCGCCGGGTCGCGGCGTCCGCCGCGTCCGCCGGAGCCGCCCGGTTCATGCCGCGGCGGCGTTCACGTTCGGCCCGCCGGACCTCGGCGATGTCCGGCATCCCGAGTTTGCGTCGCAGCTGCGCGAGTTCCGCGGTCGTGGCGAGGAGCGGATCGGCGGACGGGGGCGGATCTCCACCGCTGGCCGGCCCGGCGCCGACGCCAGCGGGCGAACCGGCTGGCGGGTCGGGACGACTGTCATCGGCGGGGAATCCGTGACCGGACTCATCCATCCACCGACGACCATCCTCTCCGCGCCTGAGTGTGTGGGTGGGCTCGTCCGCCACGCCTGGCGTCAAGGACTGCCGATGGCGCCACCCGCTGGTGGCGCTCTGCCTGCATCGGTGCCGACCACTTTCCGTGTTGACCGCTGTCCGTGCTGATTGGTGGTGACGCAGGCGCACAGTCGCGCATGGCCGAACTCGACAGCCACCAGGGAGATGGTAGCCGGATACGCGCCGACCATCCGGGCAGGGCTGTACTGCCATGGTGCGATCGGCTACGGGAACGAACGATGTGGTGACGGTGGATATCCGCTCGCCCGGATTCGCGGCGCGCTCAGGGGTGTTGGCGACGCAGTGTGACAGCGGCCAGGCCAAGCGCGGCGAGCGTGCAGCAGATCACGATGCCGAGGTCCAGCGCGAGTCGGCCGTCCACGGCACGGGAACGACTCAGCTGCGCCATGGAGTCGACGACATAGGTCATCGGCATCAGTGCACTCAGTGTGTCGAGGGTGGGCAGCATGGTGTGCCGAGGCACCAGCACTCCGCACAGCATGAACTGGGGGATGAGCACGGCGGGGATGAACTGGACGGCCTCGAACTCGGTGCGGGCGAACGCGCTCATCCAGAGCCCGAGGGACGTGCCCAGAAACGAACTCAGGATCGCCGCCACGAACAGCATCGACGCCGATCCGCGAACGTCAAGGCCCAGCGGGCCGACGGTGAGCGCGGTGGCGAGCGCGGCCTGGGTCGCGGCTGGGACGGCGAACGCCAACCCGTAGCCGACCAGCAGGTCGCTGCGACCGACCGGGGTCGTCATCAGGCGCTCGAGCGTGCCGGACGTGCGCTCACGCAACATCGCCACCGACGTGACGAAGAACATCGTCATCAGCGGAAAGATGCCCAGCAGCGCCGGTCCGACCCGCCCGAACGTGGCGGGCGAGTGGTGGAAGAGCAGGCGCAGCGTGAGCAGCAGCACCGGTGGCAGCAGCAGAACGAGCGCCAGGGTGCGCCGGTCTCGCCCGAGCTGTCGCAGGACGCGTCCCGCCGTGGCGCCGGTGCGTCGGGCATCCACCGGGCGGCGAGCGGGGCACGGTGCGACGCCGGACGGATGTGGACCCGCGGTTGGCGTCGGGGCCGCGGCATCCGGGACGCCGTCCGAGGGCGCCGGCTGCGGAACCGTCGGCGCCGGCTGCGGGACCGGCGGGGAGCCACCGAGCGGGCCGGCCGGGCCGGCAGGACTGGCCAGGGTGGTCGGCCCGGTCGTGGTCGGCACGGTCATGGTCGGGGCCGCCGTGGTCGGGGCGGTCGGGGATGCCTGGCCGGCCGATGCGGCGGAGCGTTCCAGCAGGCGGACGAATCCCTCCTCGAGATCGTTGCAGTCCGTCGTGGCGAGCAGCTCCGAGGGAGTTCCCTGGGCGAGGAGCCGACCGGAGTAGATCAGAAGGAGGTGGTCGCATCGGGCGGCCTCGTCCATCACGTGTGAACTGACGAAGATCGTCATGCCGTCGCGGGCCAGCTCCCGCAGATCGGACCACAGACGTCGGCGCAGCAGGGGATCGGCTCCGACCGTGGGCTCGTCCAGCACGAGCACATCCGTGCCGCCGATCATCGCCGCGGCCAGGGACACCCGGGAGCGCTGGCCACCGGAAAGCTGGTTCACCAGGAGATTCGCCTGCTCGGTGAGACCGACCTGGGTCAGCAGCGCGTCGAGATAACCCGGAGACCAGGCCGGATCGCCGGGAATTCCAGCCCGCATTATCTCGGTGAAGTACCGCAGGTTCTCCAGGACGGTCAGATCGCCGTACACCGAAGCGGACTGGGTGGCATAACCCACACGGCGGCGCAGGCATGCGTCGCCGGAGGTGTATCCCAGGACCCGCAGATCGCCCGATACCGCGGACTGCACGCCGACAATTGCTCGTAGCAGTGTGGTCTTACCCGAGCCGCTCGGCCCGATCACGCCGACAACACGGCCGCTCGGGATCGTGAACGACATGCCGTGGATGACCTCGTGGCCGCCGCGGCCCCGCCGCCGAGTGCCGCGGCGAATCCGAACATCGATGGCCTGTAGCGCGGGAACGTCGGAGACCATGCCGATGCCAGCATGCGCCCCGCCCCCGCCGGGTGACAGGTTGACGTCGGTGTGCATCGAGGGCATCCTCCGTCAATGTCGCCGAATATTCCTGGGCAGGTCTGATGTGCCGGGTGTCGACATCGGGCCGGCCGGGTGTGCGAGAGCCTCGCCATCCGAGCGTTTCGGATGAGCATTCGGGTGCGGCAGGAAATGGTGTACCTGACTGTTCCTGATAATTCCGCTGACGGTCGTGAGGTGTTTGCCCGGTCGGGTGCGCACGCCGGCCGACGCTGGCGCGGTTTCGAGTCTAGGCGCGCCCGGTTGGTTGGCAAGTCCCGGGTGGGATTCTCCCGGTGTCCGAAGTTTCCTGCTGTTCTGGTCGTGGGCCGTCCGGACGCACTCCTGGTATTTCCGAGTGGCGACCTGCGGGGGCCGGCGGATGTCGCGGTCGTGGTCGCGGGGTGCTGTCCGGTTCGTGTCGGTCGGCGGGCGATGGGGACCTGTTTTCGCCGATCCGTTCGGGTGAGGTAGAAGTGGTCGGTCGGGAGCCTGCGGCCTCGTCGGCGCAGCGGGATGAAACGGACACGGCCTGCGATGCCGCTGGCGCGCCACCGTGGTTCGTGCCCTGCGCCGCCGATCCGGGCGAAGGTGCTCGCCGACGGCCCTGTTGTCTCGCCAGGAGGTCCGATGTCGGAGTTCGCCGGGTTCCCCACCGAAGCGATGATCTTCTACGAGGGGCTGGAAGCGGATAACAGCAGGACATACTGGTCTGATCATCGTGATACGTACGAGAAGGCCGTGCGGGGGCCGATGCTCGCGCTGTTGGCCGAGCTTGAGCCGGAGTTCGGGGAGCCGCACGTGTTCCGGCCGCATCGCGATGTCCGCTTCGCGAAGGACAAATCGCCGTACAAGACGGCGATGGGGGCGTACATCACCGGTGGCGGCTACGTGCAGGTCTCGGCCCGGGGGCTGATGGTTGGCTCCGGCTACTGGCAGACCGCGTCGGACCAGGTGCAACGCCTGCGGGTGGCCGTCGCGGACGAGGGGAGTGGTCCGAAGCTCGTGGCGGTGGTCGCCGCGTTGCGTGCCGGCGGCTATGAGGTTTCCGGTGACCAGCTCAGGACCCGGCCACGCGGGTTCGATGCCGACCATCCGCGGATCGCGCTGTTGCGTCACCGCACCCTGACGGTGTCCCGGGATTTCGGTGAACCGTCATGGCTGGCGGAGCCGGAGTGCGCGGTGCGGGTCGCGGACGCCTGGCGGGAGATGCGGGTCCTGCGGGAATGGCTCGATCGACAGGTCGGGCCCAGCCGGCTGCCGCGGCGCTGAGCGATGGCCCGCCCGGCCTGGCCACCGAGACCGGGCCGGGCCGGGCGGGATGACGCGTCGTGACCACAACGGCGTGCTGTCCCCGCCGTCTGCGCGGGTGACGCGCTACCGCGCGGGCGGTTCCTCCGAGGCGAGCAGGTCCCGCAGCTCGTGCAGGGCCTGACGGAGCTCGGTGGCGAACCGGTGCATGCCGTCCGCGACGGTTCGGGGGGTGCTCAGGTAGAGATTGAACGTCTCGGGCAGCAGGACGTACGCCGCGCCGACGCACTGGCTGCTCGTCGAGCCGAAGCCAAAGAACTCGACGTTGACCGACGGTGCGGAGCTCGTGCTCAGGAAGTCGTCACGGGTCTTCACCCAGCCGGGCGTCTCGTACAGGGCGAGCGGCTCGTGGACCCCGAGTTCGTCGCCCTGGCGGCGGGCGATGAACTGCAGTTCCCACAGGTGCTGCTCGGGAGCCCGGCCGGCCTGGCAGTCCTTCGCCCGTGTGACGTGGGCCTGGGCGGCGGTGCGGAAGGCGGCCCGTCGGGTGTCCGCGGTCGCGGTGGGGTCGCCCATCGCGGCGACGAACGCGAGGACCTCGGGGGTGACGACCCGCATCGCCTCGGTGCGTCCACGGCGCCAGGCCCGGGTCGCGATCGACTCGTAGGTGGCGCCGACATGGCCCTTGGCCCGCACGTGGGCGAGCTGGTAGGCGAGCTGCACGAAGGCGTCGGGGGACATCCGCAGGCGCTTGGCCTCGTTCTGACCGAAATCGTCGATGCGCAGGGTCATCGAGGCGGTCGCGGCGGCGAAGGCGACGAACGACTCGTCCGCCGAGGCGATGTCGGCGCGCAGCGCGTCGTCGAGGACGAACGTGACCGCGTCGATCGTGGGCAGCCCCTGCGCCCGCGCACCTGAACTCGCCGCATGCTCCTGGGGGGAGGTGGTGAGCAGATCGTCCACGAAGCTGAGAATGGTGGTGCCGTCCAGGCCGCAGTGTTCGACGTTGATGCCAGCCCGTCCGTCCGGGAAGACGATCAGGGAGACGGCCTTGTCGAACCAGCGGTTGGCCGCGTCGCCGTGCAGCAGCCGGTCGCAGGTGGCGAGGTCGTCGGTGGGGTTCTCGTCTTCCAGGCACACGCAGAACAGGGCTGTCTCGATCGTGTCGAGAGCCTGCTGGTTGGCCGGGTCGAGCGCGAGCAGGCGGCCTCGGCTGTCCGCCCAGGCGGCGCGTGCCTTCGTCGTGAGGTGGCCGACGGCGCCGTCCGCGGGGGCGCGGCGCGGGGTCTGCTTGATCACGGCGGCGAGGCCCGCGACCAGATCGGCGAGGGCGTAGGGGCTGCCGTCGGGGCCGATGACGTCCATGCGCACGGGGTTGCCGCGGTGGAACACCACGATATGGCGTGCGGTCGACGGGCCAGGCCATGCGGCGCTGTAGGGGGTCCGGACGGTGTCCTGGACGGCGCCCGGGATGCGGGTGGTGGAGAACAGGAACGTGTTCTGGGCCATCGACAGCGGGGTGCCGCGTTGCAGGACCGGGGCGATCCGCTCGTCGTCCAGCCGCAGCTTGTAGTCGACCGCGGCGGTGATCAGGCCGGCGGCGCGTTCGAGCTGGGCCTGGCCATCGGCGTCCAACGACGAGGAGTCGTTCGCGGGGGTGCCGGCGAACAGGAAGATGTAGTTGGCGTTGAGCGCGATGCGGTCGCGGCGGCCCAGGTAGCGGGAGTCCCAGAAGTCGTCCAGCCAGCTGTGCACACCGTCGGTCGCGTCGTAGCGCTCGAGGGCCGCGTGCAGGATCGGACCGGGACCGTCCGGAGCCTGGAACGCGGCGACGGCGGCGGCGGTCTCGGCTCGTTCCGCCTCGGTGAGCAGCGGCGCGGACCAGGCGAGGAACCGTTCGCAGCTGTCGGCGAGGCTGGGCAGCGGGACCCGCGGCAGCTGGTCATCGTGGGCGAAGGTCGTGGCGTTCAATCGTGGCCTCGGTTTGTCCGATGGGGCATCGTTCGTGGAGTCGGGCGGTTCCATCGTGGCCGGATATGTGTCGAGATGCCTGACCATCACCTGATCCGGCTCGCCGGAGCAGGCCTGACCTGGGCGATCAGGCTGGTCACGCGGTCAGCGTGGTGCCGCCGCGGGTGCCGCGGGCCTGGGCGCGGGAGGCGCCGGTGGCCGTGGCGGTGGAGGTGCTGCTGGCAGCGAGCGAGGCGGTGCCGCGGGGACGGGAGATGTGCAGCTCGGCGTACAGCCAGCCGTCGGCCTCAAGACCACGCGGATCGACGCCGACCGTGGCGAGGGTGTCCAGCACCTGCTCGCGTTCGCGGGCCGAGGCGAACCTGCGCTGCGGGAACACACCATCGACACGTTCGGTCTCGTAGCCGAGGGCGCCCAGCGCATCGGCGATCGGGTCGAACGGGAACATACGCAGGACGAAATGGGCCATCGCCGGCCGTCGGTGTTCGTCGGCGGCACGGGCGATCCGCTCTATGGTGGGGGCGCCGATATAGCCGATGCAACCCGTGGACACCACCAGGTCCACCTCGGCGAGCAGCGCCTGTTCCTGGCTGGTCGGTTCGCGGTCCTCCAGATCGGCGCAGACCGCGTCATCGAGGAACCCGGCCGCCAGCGCATAGGCGATGGCGGGGCGGGAGCTGTCCAGCCCGATGAAACGGGGGGTGGTCGGGCCGCGGTGCGCGCCCGTCAACGCGCGGTCCCGAGCCGCGAGCGAGGCGGGGCCGGTCTCCCCGCCGGCGGGGAGACCGGCGTACCGGGCGTACATGTCCGCCATCGTCAGGTCGCAGCGCAGCAGCGCGGCGTTCACCCCGTAGGAACAGCCGACGTCGAGGATGACCGGCGCCCGACCCCGCCGGTCTCCGTGCTCGTCGACAAGCTGGCCGAAGAAGGGCTTGGCAAGCTCGGGAATAACATAGTCGAGGCGCCGTAAGGTGGTGAAGTAGGCGCGTGGATCGGGTTGGGTGTAGATGTGGTCGAGCGAGACCTTACCGCTTTCGTCGAAGCCTTTTTCGTCGAATATCCTGTCGTTGGAACCGGCGGCGGTGCTGACGTTGTCGTGATGCACGCGGGCGCTTCTCCTCGAACAATCTGTGGTGCGCTGTCGGGCGACGGTCAGGCAGGGGCGATGGCGGGGCGGGCGGAGCGGGTGCGGCGGCTAGTCGAGCAGGGCGTCGACGCGGACGGCACCGGCGTCGGCGCTCTCGTGCTCGGGCAGGAAGCGGCCGAACAGCTGCCGGGTACGCTCGCGGCTGCCGATCACACCGGCGCGTTCGGTGTAGGCGAAGATCGCGCAGTGCCGGGCGGTGCCACCCTGGACGGGGCTGACCCGGTGCATCGAGTAGCGGCCGAGGAAGAGCTGCAGGTCGCCGGGACGCAGCGCCAGCCGGTGGACGAGACGGTCATCGGTGCCGCGCAGGACCGCCCGCACGTCGTCGAAGTTCTCCGCCTGCGCGGTGCGGATGTTCGGGCAGTACTCGAACGTGCCGCCGGTCTGGGCCGCCTGGGTGAGAATGCTGACCGCGAACTCGTTGGTGTCGAAGTGCCACGGGTGTTCCAGGCCCGGTGAGATCACGTTCAGGCACAGGCCGGCGAGCGGATCGGCCAGTTCGTGCACGGCGGGCAGGCCAAAACAGGCGGCCACGAAATGCTGGAACCCGGCGCTTCGGTACAGGCGGTGGATGTCGAATCCCGCCGGTATCTGGTCGCGGGCCACGAAGGCGTTGCCCCGCCGCATGATGTGCCGGCCGGGATGGTCCGCGGGGAGCGCCGCGTCGACCGGAATGTTGTAGGCGTTGACGTCCTCGATGTGATCGTAGCCGAGCCCGGCTATGGACGAACATTCTTCGGCCAGGTGACCGAAGGCCGTCGGCGCAATGAATCCCGGTAGCACGCTGCAGCCGTTGGCAGCCAGGTCGTGTCGTGCCCGTGATACGACGTTCCACCACTGGGCGCTGGTGGGTTCGCTGATCGGATAGCTGGCCGTATCGACCAGGTCGCTGATGGTCCGGGTGTCGGTGGCACCCATGAATCACCTCTTTACCGCCGCTCGATGGTTCGCGCATCACCTGTGACAGGTGATCGGAACCGGAATTACCCCATGCTGACCCGGAGGTCACGGTAACGAAAGACAGTGTGAGATGACACACGGTGCTGTGGGGAGTGGTCGGGAACCGATGGCGCGACCACCATCAAAGTGTTATGTCAAACCTGTGGCCAGGGCCTTTGTCGGAGCCGGTGCGGTCCGGTCATAGCGGTGCGGCGGGCGCGGTTCTTCGCGGGTCAGAGGCTCATACGGGTGAGATGATGGGCGCCGAGGCGGAAGGCATCCGCGAGGACCCGGATACGCGCGGGGCGTCGGTTCGGATCGAGGTCGAGAGCGCGCAGGAGTACCTCGTCGAGGGTCTGGGCCACCGGAAACGGCAGCCGGCAGCCGCGCAGCGGTGCGGGGAGTCCGCCTCGGCCCGGCGCCACCCCGGCCAGCCCGTGGTAGGCCATCGCCGCCAGACGGAACACGTCGGTACGTGGTCCGATGCGCGGGCCGGGCAGACCATAGCGTTCCTGCTCCGGCGCGCGGTATTCGGCGGGGCCTTCGCCGGCGAGCCGGGCGACCGCGGCGAGACCCAGGTCGCGCAGCACCACCGGCCTGGCCGCGACCGAGGGACGGGACCGGCTGGCCCCGGGCAGCAGCACCGCGTCCGGTGTGACCGCGCGGTGGCTGTAGCCCGAATCGTGCAGGGCGGCGAGAACGTCACCGACGCCGGCGGCGACCCGCAGTAACGCGATGGCCCGGGCCTGGTCGGGTGGTGGCATCCGGCGCGGCGCCGGCGGGCCGAACATCTCCCGCCAGCTGCGGCCAGCCGGCCGGGCCGACAGCAGCACCCCCTCGGCGGCGGTGAGCTGGCCCGCGACGAGGCTGGGCAACCCGGCGCGGCCACCGATCTCGGCGAGCAGCTGCAACTGGCCGTCGACGGTGGCGAGCAGGGCGTGCCCACGGTCACCGGGCTGCCGGACCAGCACATGGCGGAACCACACCGGCCGCGGGTTCGGGCCGACGACGCGGGCCGTGCCCTCGCGCAGCACCCACGCGTCGTCGGCGCCGCGCCGTTCGGCCGGGTCCCCCTCGAGCATGCAGGCCCGGCCGGCCATCCGGACGGTCTCACCGCCGCGCCACCGTCGCCGGGCGGCACCGTCATCACCGCCGCACAGACTCAGTCGCGGGCCCCGCGGCCCGCTGACCCGGGGGAAGACGTTCTCGGCGGGCGGCGAGGGCGGGGCGGTGTCGGGCCGGGCGGTGTCGCGCTCTGCCCGCAGCGGGCGAAGGTGGGCGGGGAACGTGCGGGGACGCGGATCCGGCATTCGAGATCGCTCTTCCCGGAGTGGTGGATTGTATTGACCGCAAGAAGGCTAGCCGAATCGGCCTACCGTCATCCGGAGAATTCCGCCAGAGCCTCGAGAATCTGCTGGCCGTATTTCGCCAGTTTGTTCTCGCCAACCCCGCTGATGCCGGCCAGCGTGGCCAGATCAACCGGCCGGCGGTTGGCGATCTCGCGCAGTGTGGCGTCGTGGAAGATGACGTACGCCGGCACGCTCTGCTCCTTGGCGCTCGCCGCTCGCCACGCCCGCAGCGCCTCGAACACCGGCGCGGCCTCGGCCGAGAGCTCCACCGGGGCCGCCGCGCCGCGCCGGGCCCGCCCGCCACCCTCCGCGCGGGTACGGCCCCCGCCCTCGGCGCCGCCGTCACCGCGGGCGCCGCCCGTGCTGCTACGCAGGGGACGGGCCGGTTCGCGGCGCAGGGCGACCGAACGGGAACCGCGCAGCACCTCGGCGCTGGCCTCGGTCAGCGCCAGGGTGCCGTGCTCGCCCTGCACGGCCAGCAGGCCCTGGGCGAGCAGTTGGCGCACGACGGCGCGCCATTCGAGTTCGCGCAGGTCCGTGCCGATGCCGAAGACGCTGAGGGCGTCATGGCGATGCTGTTCGACCTTCGGGGTGCGCCGGCCGAGCAGAATGTCGATGGACTGGCCCGCGCCGAAGCGCTGGTTGCGTTCCCGGTCCAGGCGCAGGACCGTGGACAGCAGCTTCTGGGCGGGGATCGTGCCGTCGAACGACTCGGGCGGGCGCAGGCAGCTGTCGCAGTTGCCGCAGGGCTGCGTGCCGTGCTGACCGAAGTAGGCGAGCAGGCCGACCCGGCGACACTCGACGGTCTCGCACAGCGCGAGCATCGCGTCCAGATGGGTGGACAGCCGGCGACGGTGCGCCGCGTCGCCGGGTGAGGAGTCGATGAGCCGCCGCTGCTGGACGACATCCTGCAGGCCGTAGGCGAGCCAGGCGGTGGAGGGCTGCCCGTCCCGCCCGGCGCGGCCGGTCTCCTGGTAGTAGCCCTCGACGGACTTGGGCAGGTCGAGGTGGGCGACGAAACGGACGTCCGGCTTGTCGATGCCCATGCCGAACGCGATGGTCGCCACCATCACGATGCCGTCCTCCCGCAGGAAACGGGACTGGTTGGCGGCGCGGACCCGGGCGTCGAGGCCCGCGTGGTACGGCAACGCGGGTATGCCCTGGGCGACCAGGAACTCGGCGACGCGCTCCACCGAGGCGCGCGAGAGGCAGTAGACGATGCCGGCGTCACCGGCGTGCTCGGTGCGCAGCAGCTCCAACAGCTGTGCCTTCGGCTCCTTCTTCGACTCGATGCGGTACTGGATGTTCGGCCGGTCGAAGCTCGAGACGTGGTGGTGGGCGTCGGCGAGCTCGAGGCGGGCGGTGATCTCCCGGTGTGTCTCCGGGGTGGCCGTCGCCGTCAGCGCGATCCGCGGCACCGTGGGCCAGCGCTCGTGCAGCATCGAGACCTGGAGGTAGTCAGGCCGGAAGTCGTGCCCCCACTGGGCCACGCAGTGCGCCTCGTCGATGGCGAACAGGGAGATCGACGCCCGGTCGAGCAGGCGGGTCGTCGCCTCGACCCGCAGCCGCTCCGGTGCCAGGTAGACGAGGTCGAGTTCGCCGGCGAGCAGCGCGCCCTCGACCGCCCGGCGCTCGCCGACGTCCTGGGTGGAGTTGAGGAAACCGGCTCGCACGCCGAGGGCCCGCAGGGCGTCGACCTGGTCCTGCATGAGGGCGATCAGCGGGGAGATGACGACGCCGGTGCCCGACCGGACCAGGGCGGGAATCTGGTAGCACAGCGACTTGCCACCACCGGTCGGCATGAGTACCAGGGCGTCGCCGCCGCCCACGACATGGTCGATGATCTCGCGCTGGCCGGAGCGGAACGCGTCGTACCCGAAGATCCGCCGCAGCACCTCTTCGGCCCCGGCCTCGGCCGCGGGCGGCCGCGTGCCGGTGGGACGGGCAAGCTCCGCGGGGCCGACAGGCACGGTCATGACTTCACCCTACGGTCGCCCCGTCGGGGGCCAGCGCCGTGGGTCGCCGGCTGTGGACAGTGCCCCCGCGGCCCCCGCGGGCCCTGTGGACAGCGGATGGTGTCGCAGGTCGGACGTCCGACGGGCGGTGGGTGGTGGGCGACGGTGGCGGTCGCCGCTGGTGGACAGCGACCGGTACCTCGTTACGATCCAGAGGATTTGCCGCTGTGGTCCGTCGGCGGGCCTTCCGTTCGGGCTGAGGTGATTCGTCCGGGTGGCTCGTATCCGGGCTGAGGAGAGGATCACGCGATGTCCACCGATCCGGCGCCGGTCGCGGTCGCCGCCCTACGCCTGTCCGACCCGGTGCAGGTCGGGCCGCATCGCCTGTTGGGCCGGCTCGGTGGCGGCGGGATGGGCGTGGTCTACCTGGGTGACGGTCCACTCGGCCAGGTGGCCGTCAAGATCATTCGGTCGGAGCTGGCGGACAACCCCAACTTCCGGGTCCGGTTCCAGCGGGAGCTGCAGGCCTGTTTCCGGGTCCGCGGCAGTCACACCGCCACCCTGCTCGACTTCGACATCACCGCCGACCCGCCGTGGATCGCCACCGAGTTCCTCGCCGCTCCCACCCTGGAACAGCAGGTCGCCCGCCACGGCGTGCTGGCCGCCGCCGACCAGCGTCGCCTCGCCGCGGGTCTCGCCGACGCGCTCGTGTCCATCCACGGCCCGGGTCTCATCCACCGTGACCTCAAACCGTCCAACGTCATGTGGACGACGCACGGCCCGATCGTGATCGACTTCGGGGTGGCGGCGGTGCGCGACGCCGGTCAGCTCACCGTCACCGGGACGTTGATCGGCACGCCGGGCTGGCTCTCGCCCGAGCAGCTGGTCACCGGCGGGATCGACGCGGCCGCGGACGTGTTCGCCTGGGGCGGCCTGATCTGCTACGCCGCCACCGGAAGCCCACCGTACGGGCAGGGCCCGGCCGAGGCGATCGCCTATCGGATCGTGCACGAGGAACCGCGGGTCGACTACTCGCGGATCGACGAAGCGCTGCACGAACTCGTCCGCCAGGCCCTGTCCCGCGAGCCCACCGACCGCCCCACCGCCGCCGAGCTGCGCCTCGCCCTGATCGACCATCTCGGCCCGGCCCGCCCGATCACCACGGGAGGCACGGGTGCTGCCGCCGGTGCCGGTGGCCTCCACGCGTCTGGTGGCGCTGGCGGCGCCGGGCCGGCTCGGACGGTTCCCGAGACCGTGGTGACACCGGCCCCGTCGGCCAGCCCGCCGCCGTTCGCCGCGGCGATGGGTCCGGTGGGCACCGGGGCGTCCGGCGGTACCCCGCCGTGGAATCTCTCCGGCACCGCGACGCGGGGACCGGGCGGGCCCGCGGACGGTTCCACGATGAACACGGGCAGCGGCAGCGGCAACGGCGGCGGCGGCGGGCGGGCGGCTCGGTCGAGGCGGCGCGGGCGGGTGTTCGCGCTGGGCGCGGGCGCCGTCGTGCTGGTGGCGGCCGCGGTCGTCACGGTCGTGGTGCTGATGGGCGGCAGTGACGGATCGGACGGATCGGACGGGTCGGGGGAATCGTCGACCTTCACCTACTCCGCGACCGGGCCGTGGCGACTGATGATCTCCGACCATCAGTCCGGGGACGACGTGGGCTGCACGGTCACCGCGTCCGACACCGCCGCCAACCCGCCCGGTCTCTCCCTGCCGACCAACGCGGTCTACGGGGAGGAGAGCTACCAGATGCACCTGGTCGGTGACTTCGCGCTGGACGTCGCGCCGGCCGATCCTGGCTGTGTCCTCCAGGCGATCGACGGCGCGGGGGACGCGCCGCTGCCCTTCACCGTGCAGCACAACGGCGACAGCACCGCCTTCCAGGCGCCGGGGGCCGTCGAGATCCAGGTCCGCGACTTCAACGGCAGCGACACGTGCGATCTCGTGCTGCGCGATGTCGCCTCCGGTGAGGACATCGACGTCGTGACCGCCAGCCCGGACGCGCCGACCGTCCGCCTCGACCCCGGCGGTCACGCCCAGGTCTACCTGGCGGCCGCCGGCTGCGTCACCAGGATCGCCGCTGTCTCCTGACCTGCCTGGTGGGCGGGCCAAGACAGGTCAGCAGATGCGGGGGAGGGACTCGCCGAGCGGGCGATCGACGATCCGGGTGCCGCCGAAGGCCGTGCGGGCGACGACCACACCGGGATGCTCGGCGGTGACCGTCCCGATCGCGACGGCGTCGCGGCCGTGGGGATGGGCCCGCATGGCGGCCAGGACGGCGTCGGCGTCGGCCTCGGCGACGAACGCGACCAGGCGTCCCTCGTTGGCGATGTGCAGCGGGTCGAGGCCGAGAAAGCCGCAGGCCGCCGCGACGACGGGGGGCACGGGGACAGCGGATTCGGTGAACTCGACCCCGACCCGGGCCGCCGCGGCGATCTCGCACAGGCTCGTCGCGAGTCCACCACGGGTCGGATCGCGCAGTGTGTGCACGCCGGTGCGGGTGGCTGTGAGCATGGCCGCGACCAGGCCGTGCAGCGGGGCGGTGTCGGAGTGGACGTCCCCGCCGAACTCGAGGTTCTCGCGGACGCTGAGCACGGCGATCCCGTGCTCGCCGATCGGTCCGGACAGCAGGACCCGGTCGCCGGGCGCCGCGCGGTCCGGGCGGACGTCGACCCCGGCGGGAACCACCCCGATGCCGCTGGTGTTGATGTAGAGCCCGTCGGCCAGGCCCCGTTCGACGACCTTGGTGTCCCCGGTGGCGATCGGGACGCCGACGGTGGCCGCGGCCCGGCCCATCGCCTGCGCGACCCGTCCGAGCAGGTCCAGTTCGAGGCCTTCCTCGAGGATGAACCCGGCCGACAGCGCCAGCGGCATCGCCGCGCGACAGGCCAGATCGTTGACGGTGCCATGGACGGCGAGCTCGCCGATCGAACCGCCCGGGAAGAACAGCGGCCGCACGACGTAGGAGTCGGTGGTGAACGCGATCCGCCCGCCGGGGACCGCCAGCACCGCCGCGTCCGCCAGGACGGCGGCGTCGGTGCCGGGGGAGGCGGGGTCGGGGCCTGGCGGGGCGAAGGCGGGGAGGAAGAGGTGTTCGACGAGCTCGGCGGACAGGATGCCGCCGCCGCCGTGGCCCAGCACGATCCGCGCGTGTTCGCGCAACGGGGCGGGGCAGCTCCAGTCGGCGGCGCGCACGGGGGCGGTCACCGTCCACCGCCCACGGCGGACAGCCGGCGGTGCTGGAAGTAGGCCGCGCAGGCACCTTCGGCGGACACCATGGTCGCGCCGAGGGGACGGCGCGGGGTGCAGGTCGTCCCGAACGACGGGCACTGCGGTGGGCGCAGGCGGCCCTGGAGGACCTCGCCGCTGTGACAGTCGGCCGACTCGGCGACGGTGAGGTCCGCGATGTCGAAGCGGAGCTCGGCGTCCAGCTGCGACCAGGCGGGGGACAGCCGCCAGCCGGAGGCCGGGATCATCCCGATGCCCCGCCAGGGACGGTCGCACACGGTGAACACCTCCTCGAGCATGGCGCGGGCCGACGGGTTGCCCTCGGGCCGCACCGCCCGCGGGTAGGCGTTGACGAGCGTGATGCGTCCGGCCTCGAGTTCGGTGATGGCGTGGCGGACACCGTCGAGCAGATCCAGCGGTTCGAAGCCGGTGACGACGATCGGGACGCGATGCTCGGCGACGATCGGTTCGTACTGCGCGGTGCCCATCACGGTGCACACGTGGCCCGCGGCGAGGAAGGCCTCGACCCGGTTGTCCGGCGAGGCGAGTACCGCCCGCATCGCCGGCGGGACGAGCACGTGACTGACCAGCATCGTGAAGTTCGTCAGGCCCCGGCGCCGCGCGGTGACCGCGGCCATCGCGGCCGCGGGCGCGGTCGTCTCGAAGCCGACGGCGAAGAAGACCACCTGCCGGTCGGGATGCGCCTCGGCGAGGCGGACCGCGTCCAACGGCGAGTAGACGACCCGGACGTCCCCACCGTGCGCCCGCACCGTGAACAGGTCGGTGGTGCTGCCGGGCACCCGCAGCATGTCCCCGAACGAGCAGAGCATGACCTCGGGTCGGGCGGCGATCGCCAGCGCCCGGTCGATCATCTCCAGCGGGGTGACGCACACCGGGCAGCCCGGCCCGTGGATGAACTCGACCTGGTCGGCGAGCAGCTGGTCGAGTCCGTTGCGGATGATCGCATGGGTCTGCCCGCCGCACACCTCCATCAGGGTCCAGCGGCGGGTGGCGGTGGCGGCGATCGTGTCGAGCAGGGTCGCGGCCAGCCGCGGATCGTGGAACTCGGTGAGGTACCTCATCGGCCGCCCTCCTCGGCCGGCAGCGGGGTGCTCTGGAGCGGGGTGGCCGGTAGCGGGTCGGGTCCGAGTTCCTCGGCGAGCAGGCCCAGCTCGCGGAAGGTCGCCAGGGTGCGGTGCGCGGCGGCCTCGTCGACGACGGTCAACGCGAAACCGGCGTGGACGATCGTGTACTCGCCGATGGACGCGTCCGGCAGGTAGGCGAGGCACGCCGTGCGGGTGGCCCCGCCGAAGTCGACGAGTGCCATACGGGTGCCGCGGTCGTCCCAGATCTCGGTGATCCGGCCGGGTATGCCCAGGCACATGGGGGTCAGGCTCCCTTCGCGGGCAGGACGAGCACGTCAGGTGAAGCGGGGACGTCAGGTGATCCGGGGACGTCAGGTGAGGCGGGGACGCCGGGTGATCCGGGGAGGTCAGCGGGCAGGGGGACGCCACCGAGGGCGGCGACGACGGCCTGGCCGAGCGCGAGCCCACCGTCTCCCGGCGGCACCGTCTGGTGGACGAGGACCTCGAAGCCACGCGCCGTCAACCGCAGCCGGCACGCCCGCAGCAGCGTGACGTTGGCGAACACGCCGCCGGTGAGCCCGACCAGGTGGATCCGGTACCGGTGACGCGCCTGCTCGGCGACGGCGAGCACCGCGTCGGCGACGGCCAGGTGGAACGCCAGGGCGAGCGCCGCCGGTGTGTTCCCGGCGCGCAACCCGGCGAGGATGCCTGCCAGGACCGGCGCCGGGTCGAGCGTCCCGTCCACCAGCCCGAAGGCCAGCGCGACGGTGCCGGTGCCGGTGCTGGTGGCCGCCGTGGTGCTATCGGTGGACGTCGTGGTGCCGGTGGACGTGCCCGCACCGGGCAGCGGGGGTGAGGTGGCGGCGAGGGCTTCGAGTTCGGCGGCGGCCTGCGCCTCGTAGGTGGTGCGCTGACGCACGCCCAGCAGGGCGGCCACGGCGTCGAAGAGACGACCCATGCTGCTGCTGGGCACACAGGCGACGCCGCGCTCCAGCATGGTGTGCAGGACGGCGAGTTCGGCGGCGCTGTGGGCGCGCACCGGGGCCAGATCCGCGTCCCAGTCCAGCCCGGCGGCCGCCAGGTGGGCGAGCGCGACCCGGCCCGGATGGCGCACCGCCGCGTCCGCCCCGGGCAGCGGTACCGGCCGCAGATGGGCGATCCGGGTGGCGACGGCGACGTCCGGCCCGACCAGCAGCGCCTCGCCACCCCAGACCGTCGCGTCCGGCCCGTGACCGGTGCCGTCGAACGCGAAGCCGAGGATCCGCTGGCCGAGGCGGCCGTGTTCGGCGAGCAGCGCCGCGATGTGCGCGTGGTGGTGCTGCACGAACGTCGGGCGCCGCCCGAGCCCGGATGCCGCTGGCAGCCGGGCCGCGGCCTGGACGGCCCAGGCCCGGGTGGCGTAGCCGGGATGCGGGTCGGCGGCGAGCCGGCGCACCGTCGTCGCGTACAGCCCGGTGAGGTGGACGGTGGCCCGTTCGAAGGCGTCCAGCATCTCGAGGCCGCCCAGATCACCGATGTGCTGGGACAGGATGGCCCGCCGGTCGACGGTCAGGCAGCTCACGTTCTTGCCGTCGCCTCCGACGGCGAGTACACCGGGGACCGCCCGCGGCAGCGGCACCGGCAGCGGCACCTGGCCGCGGGCACGCCGCAACGTGATCACCCGGTCGCCGTCGCAGCGCACCACCGAGTCGTCGCAGGGCACCAGGATCGGCCGGTCGTGGGTGAGGATGGCGTCGGCCAGCCCGGTGAGCCGTTCGGTGACCGTCGCGTCGTCGTGGCAGATCGGTTCGCCGCCACGGTTGGCGCTGGTCATCACGAGCACCGCCGGCGGTGCGACCCGCGCCGCCCGGACCGGGGCGAACAGCAGTTCGTGCAGCGGTGTGTACGCCAGCATCACCCCGATCAGCCCCGTCTCCGGTGCGACCCGCGCGGCGAGGACGATCGGTGCGGCCGGGGAGCGCAGCGCCGCGGCCTCGGTCGGGGACAGCCGGGCGAGGCCCGCCGCGGTCGCGAGGTCGGGGACCATCACGGCGAACGGTCGCTCGGGTCGGCCCTTGCGCACGCGCAGCCGGGCCACGGCCGCGTCGTTGTCGGCGGCGCAGGCCAGGTGGTAGCCGCCGAGCCCCTTCACCGCGACGATGCCGCCGGCGGCGAGCGTGCGCTGCGCCGCCTCCAGCGCCGCGTCGGTTCCCAGCACCGCGCCGGACGCCCGGGCCGGGTCGGCTGCCAGAGCCGTGTCGGCTGTCGGCCCGGCTCGTCCGGTGGGCGGGTTGTCGTCACCGGCGAGGGGGAGGTAGCGCAGGCGGGGGCCGCAGTCGGGGCAGCAGATCGGCTCGGCGTGGAAACGTCGGTCACCGGGGTCGGCGTACTGGGCGGCGCAGCGCGGGCACAGCGGGAAGCGGGCCATCG
Organism: Frankia umida; assembly: GCF_023242945.1. Lineage (NCBI taxonomy): Bacteria > Bacillati > Actinomycetota > Actinomycetes > Frankiales > Frankiaceae > Frankia > Frankia umida. Next base: position 11,121 of record NZ_JALKFT010000039.1, on the reverse strand, counting down.
TGGTCGCCGACCGGTCGTAGGGCAGCGCGGCGATGATGGTGAACCGGGGACCGCAGTTGGTGCAGCTGATGAACGGATGCCGGTAGCGCGGGTCTGCCGGGTCGAACAGCTCCCGCCGACAGTCCGCGCACAGCGCCGCGTCCGGTGGCACCTGCGTGCGCGGACCGCTCGCGGCCCGACTCGCCACGATCCGGAACCCGGGCCCGCCGGTGGCCATGTCCTCGTCCTCATGGGACGGCACGGCGAGCTCGGTGACGGTGACCCGGTCGACGCGGGCCAGGGGTGGCGCCGGGTCGGTCAGACGGTGCAGGAACTCGGCGATGTCGGCGGGGGCGCCGTCCACCTCGGCCACGACCGAGACGGCGTCGTTGCCGACGAACCCGGCCAGCCGCAGGGCGCGGGCCAGGCGGTACACGTGCGGGCGGAAACCCACACCCTGCACCACACCCTCGACCACGATCCGCCGCCGCACCCGGGGTGTGGTCGAGGGCGCTTCGGTGATCAAGGTCCGCGCTCCCAGAGGACGACCCGGTTGTTGCCCGAGTCGGCGACGGCGAGGCGTCCGCCGTGCAGGGACAGCCCGTACGGCCAGCAGAAGGTGTCCGGGCAGACGCTTGACCAGCGGTTCTCACCGGTGTCGGCGAAACTCGGCTGGCCGAGGACCACGCTCGCCGACGACGCGGGACGCCCCCCGGCCCACGGGTCCTCCCAGAGCAGGACACGGTTGTTGGCGGTGTCGGCGACGGCGAGCACCGTGTCGTCGCAGTCGGCCGCGTACGGGAACCGCAGCCGGTCGGGACGGCCGGGGGCGTAGGGCGTCTCGGTGCAGGTCACCGCGTCGGGCTGGCCGAGGACAAGGTCCGCGTCGGTGTCGACGCCGGGATGCGGCGTCCAACCGAGCAGACGGTGGTCGCCGGCGTCGGCGACCAGCAGACGATCGTCGGTCCCGGTGATGTCGTGCGGCCAGCGGAAGCTCGCGGGGCCGGGGGGGCCGCCCCGGTTGTCCGCGTGGGCGCTCGGGTCGGGCTGGCCGAGGACCAGGTCGGGGGGTGTGTCCGGGGAGGTCGGCAGACCGTCCGACCAGCCGAGTACCCGCCGGTTGCCGGTGTCGGCGACGTAGAACCGGCCGCCGACGAGGGCGATCCCGAACGGCCAGTACAGCGACGTCGGCCCGCACTGTCCGCCGGTTCCGTCCGGTCCGCCGCGGTTGGCGGCGACGCTGGTCGCGTCGGGCTGGCCGAGGACCAGGTCGGGTGCGACGTCGTGGGTGGTGGGCACCGTGTCCCAGACGAGCAGCCGGTGATGCCACGCGTCGGCGACGACGAGCCGTCCGTCGTCGGTGACCAGCACCCCGGTGGGGAGCCGCAGGCCGCGGCGCGGTCCGCGGCCCCCGGCCGCCGGACCCTCGCTGTGCGGGTCGGGCTGGCCGAGGACGACGTCGGCCGGCGCGCCGTCGAACCGTGGGCGGTGCGCCCAGATCAGCACCCGGTGGTTACCGGTGTCGGCGACGACGAGCAGGTCGTCGCCGAGCCACACCCCGCGCGGCGCGTACAGGCCGGTCAGCGATGGCCGCGCCGAGGGCAGGGCCAGCCCTCCGGGCGCCGGGGCGCCCAGCCAGACCGCGGGCGTCCAGTCGTGGCGAGGGCTGAGCGCGCCGTCGGCGGCGGCGACCGTCACGTGGCGCGGGCCTGTGTCGCCCACTGGGCGAGTTCGTCGAGCAGGGCGTGCACGACCCCGGCCTCGTCGGTGGAACCGGCCCGGGCGAAGACGTCCTCGGCTTCGGTGAGGGCCTTCACCGCGGGTTGCAGGGCACCCAGATGCGCCAGCGCGTTGCCCTGGCCGGCGAGTGCCCGGGCGTAGCCGATCGGATCGGTCTGCTCGTCGCGGGCGGCCACGACCTGGGAGAACCGGCCGGCGGCCTCGACCAGGTTCTCCCGGCGATGCTGCGACGGCGCGTACACCAGCGCGTTGGCGAGGTTGAGCTGGGCGCTGGCCCAGCGCTGCGGATGGGTCCGCTGGGTGTAGACGGTGAGCGCGGTGCGCAGCCCCTGGATCGCGACGCCGATCCGCAGCTGGTCGGAGGTCTGGGTCATCGGGATCGCCAGGTACGCGGTGGCCAGGTTGACCTGGGCCGCGGCGAACACCTCCGGCGCCGAGTCGAGGGTGACCAGGCGCAGCACCGCCAGGTACTGCTCGATCGCCGGGCGCAGGCCCTCCGCGTCCTCGCCGGCCCGCTGCTGGTAGGCGGAACCCAGGGACAGGCGCAGTTCGGCGCGGGCCAGGACGAGATCGGTGGCGTCCAGGGCCTCGCCGGCGGCGGCCAGGTCGGCGAGTACCGCGTCGGTCGGCCCCTCAAGGCCGTGGCGCAGGTCGGCGGCGGCGGACCGCAGCTGCGCGGCGAGGCCCGGGCTGACCGGTGCGGCCGCCTCGTGGGCCTGGTTGAGCTGGCCCACCGCCCGCTGCGGCGCGTCCCCGGACATGGACGCCGCGGCGAGTGTGGCGTGCACGAGCGCCGCGATCTCGCCGGTCTCGTCGGTGAGCGCCGGCGGTTCGGCGAGGGCGCCGTTGGAGAAGCGCACCACGTCGACGAGCACACCGATCTCGGGTCCAAGCGCGGCGCGCAGCGCGGCCGGGTCCTCCACCGGAGGTCCCGCCGGGCGCAGGACGAACCGGTTGTAGCGGTCGATCGGGTCGTCGCCGACCAGCAGGTCCGCGGCGGCGGTGAGCTCGCCGCGATGGGCCAGTTCCAGCGCCCGCAGCCGTGGCGGCCACACCGCCGGGACGCGGCCGGCGGCCAGATCGCGGCGCACCGCCGCCGCCTCGTCGTCGTCGCCGGGGACGAGCAGGTACCCGGCGGGCAGCGGAAACACCCCGACCGGCTGCGGCCGCGCCAGCGCTGTCGCCCCGGTTGGCGCGGTCGGCCCGGTTGGCCCGGTTGGCCCGGTTGGTTCGGTCGGCTCAGGCATCGTGGTCACCGGCGGTCAGGTCGACCGACGTCGCCAGGTCGTTCAGGATCATGGTCTGTACTCGTTCCATCGAGCGGCGCACGGCCGGGGTGAGGTCGGCACCGGGATCGAGGCATCCGGCCTCGATCAGGTAGACGACGATGTCCGTCGGAAAGTCGGCGCCGAGCAGCCAGCGGGCGAACACCAGCGCCTGGTCCCAGCGCACGGCGTGCGGCTGCGGCAGGGTGGCCAGCGACGGCGTGCCGACAGGCGGCGTACCGGCGGGCGGCGGGTCGGCGGCGGCGAGCTGGTCGGCGGGCACCCGGTGGATGGTGCCGGGGACGGCACCGGTGCGGGCCGCGTCCACGATCAGCACCCGGCGGGCGCCGCGCATCGCGAACGCGGTGTCCAGGCCCGCGGTGCCCCCGTCGACGAGGCGGACGTCCGCCGGCACCCCCACCGCGGCGAGGTGGCGGATGAGCACCGGGCCGACCCCGTCGTCGCCGCGCAGCAGATTGCCGCAGCCGATCACGGTCGCCGTCCACGACGGTGGGGCGATCCCCGGCGGGTCCAGCAGCGCCGCGAGCCCGGTGGGCGCGTCGGCGGCAGGCCCGTGACCGGTGGGCGCGCCGGCGGCCGGCTCGGCGGTCACACCGTCTCGTTCAGGACGAAGCTGGAAAGCTCCCTGCCCGTCCGGCCGTCGTAGGCGTGCACCGTGCAGACCAGGCAGGAGTCGAAACTGCGGGCCACATGGCCAAGCTCGACCGGGTCGGACGGGTCGGTCACCGGCGTGCCGACCAGCGCGGACTCGATCGGTCCGGGGGTGCCGTCGCCGTCGCGGGGGCCGATGTTCCACGCCGTCGGGGTGATGACCTGGTAGTTCGCGATCCGGCCGCGTTCCAGGACGATCCAGTCCGCCAGCGACCCGCGGGCGGCCTCCGTCGCGCCGAAACCCCGTCCGTCGGCGCGTTCGGTCGGCGCGAGGTGGAACGGTTCGTGCAGGTCGATCTGGTCGAGCCAGCCGCGGACCCAGCGGTAGTAGCGGGCGGCCTCGTGCATCCGGGCCAGCAGCCGGACCATCACCGACGAACCGATGGTGGCCAGGATGTCGGCGAACAGCGGGTCGTCGTCCTGATGCGGGGCGGCACCGGGGGCGGCGGCGGCGACCCGACGGGCCAGCGGGCCGGCCTCCAGCGGAATCGGACCGAGTCCCGGCACGTCGTAGCGGGGGGACTTCGCCCAGCTGTACTTGCCGTCGGCCTGGGCGCGTTCCGGGTCGACGGGCACCGTCTCGCCGTCGAACGGGTGGTAGGCCGACGTGCCCTGGTAGTACGAGTGGGTGACGTCCTCGCGGACCCGGGCCTGGTCGAACGGGAAGTGCGTCCCGCCGGCGTAGATGCCGCCGCGGCCGATCAGCGCGTCGTTTCGGCCGTCCACCGTGGGCTGGCGGTAGAGGTCGGGGTCGAAGTAGGTGCCGGTGGCCAGGTAGTTGCCGGGGCCGGCGCCGTAGCGGTCCAGGCCGATGTCGAGGCAGTAGCGCAGGAAGAAGCCGCAGTCGCTGTCACGGTGCGAGGCGCTCTCGTCCAGCCAGGCCAGGATGTCGGCCCAGCTGCGGTTGGCCAGCCACCGGTCGACCGAACAGCCAAGCCAGCGCTGCTCGAGCCACTGGGACTTCCAGTGTTCGAGGATGGCGGTGGCCCGGGTGACGTCCGCCAGCGTCGGCGCGCAGATCACCCCGCCGGGCACCATGAAGCTCGAGTGCGGCCACTGCCCGCCGAAGAGCGCGTACACCTCGATCGGCCCCGCGGACAGGGCCACACCCGGCCCGTAGCTCGTCCCGGTGAACGGGGTGAACCGGCGCACGGCCTCGGCGTACAGCGGCGAGCCGGCGTACCGCTTGTTGGTCAGGTCGATCGCGAACAACGCGTAGAAACACCGCGGAATGCTCTGCAGCGTCTCGCAGGCCTGCGCGATGTTGCGGATCAGCGTGGCGTTGCGCGGCAGTTCGGTCCGCCAGGCGACGTCAAGGGCGTAGGCGGCCTTGAACAGATGGCTGCCGCCGCAGATCCCGCAGATCCGCGGTGTGACGATCAGGCCGGCCTGCGGGTCCTTGCCGCGCAGGATGATCTCGAAACCGCGGAACATCGCCGCCGAGGTCCAGGCTTTGCTGACCACCCCGTCGTCGATCGTGACCCGCACGTCCAGGTCGCCCTCGACCCGTCCCATCGGGCTGACGTTGAGATCGACGGTCGTCATCGGTGCGTCTCTTCTCGTGTGTGGCTGGCCTGGATGCGGGCTGGCCGGCGTGCGGGGCTGGCCGGATCAGACGACGAACATGTCCTTCTTCGACCAGGACGGGGCGCCGATCCGGGCGGCGGCGGCCTGACCCAGGTAGCTCAGGTGACCGGCCCCCTCGGGAACCTCCCGCGGGATGACACCGGCGACCTTCTGTGTACGGAACACCGTGCCGGGCGCGAGATCGAAGAACGGGAACTCGGGTTCGGTGCAGCCGATGCACGGCATCCCGGCCCGGGTCTTCGACGACTGCCGGTTCCACAGGATGCGGTTGCAGGGGGAGTGGGTCATCGGACCGCGGCAGCCGAACTCGTAGAACAGGCAGCCCTGGCGGGTGCCCTCGCCGAAGGCGACCGTCGACTGCTTGTACTCGAAGTACCCGTTGCGCGTGCAACCGGAATGGGTGAACGACGTGAAGAACGTCTGCGGCCGGTGCAGGTCGTCGAGTCTGATGTCGGCGGCCCGGCCGGTGGCCAGCGCGACCAGGATCTGGGTGATCCAGTCCGGATGCGCCGGGCAGCCGGCGATGTTCACCACCGGCAGCCCGGCCCGCGACCGGAAGTCGGCGCCGAGGAAGCCGCCGGGGTCACGGCGGTGGAACTGCAGACCGGTGGAGTCGGTCGGGTTCGGCGCGGTGGCCGGTAGTCCGCCGAAGCTCGCGCAGTCCCCGACCGCGACCACGACCTGCGCCTGGGCGGCCAGATCACGCACCCAGTCCTGCATCGGCCGGTCGGCGAACACGTCGTAGGTGCCACGTCCGCCCGGACCGCGGATGACCGACCCCTCGAACACGAAGATGTCGACGGGACGTTCCCCGCGGGCGCAGTCCCAGAACAGCGACCGGGCCGTCGCGCCGGTCTCGAGCCCCAGCGACGGATGCCAGACGAGGTCCAGCCCGAAATCGGTGATCAGGTCGATGACGGTGGGTTCCTCGGCGTTGAGGAACGACATGGTGTTACCGCTGCACGCCCCGCCCTGGAACCAGAGCACGGATGACATCGGCGGTCCTTCCTCCCGGCCCGACCAAGCTGCCGAGGTGCCTGCTGGCATCGGCACGGCGACGGTATGCGTCCGCGGCGGACCCGCAGATAGGTCGTGTGCGGACGCTGCCACCTATGCGGGGTGACGTTTGGCGACCGGCGCCCGAACGGTGAGAGTGGAGTCCGGTCGGTGCCGTACCGGCCAGCGCCGCCGCGCTCTCGCGGGACGCCCGGCAACGGAGCCGACGGGAGGCACGGGACGTGCACGAGCTGTCGATCTGCCGGTCCGTCGCCGACATCGTCGCCCGCCACGCCGGCGGACGGCGGGTGAGCGTGGTCCGGTTGCGGGTCGGCGCGTTGCGCCAGGTCGTCCCGGACACGCTGATCGCCTGCTGGGAGTGGGCCTGGGCGAGCCATCCGGACGGCGCGGTGCTGGCCGGATCGGTTCTCGAGGTCGATCACGTGCCCGCCCGGGTGAGCTGTCGGGCCTGCGGGGCGCACGGCGCGCTGGTGCGGCCGTTCGTCGCCTGCGCCACCTGCGGCGCCGACGCCGGTCACCTCGACCTGACCAGCGGCGAGGAGTTTCTCGTCACCTCCTTCGAGCTGGCACCGGCCGAGCCGGCACCGACCGACCTGGCATCAACCGACCTGGCATCAACCGACCTGGCATCAACCGACCTGGCATCCGGCGAACATGTGCCGAGTGCGCCGACGCCCAGCGAACCGGCGCCGAACGCGCCGGCGGAGGTCTGACGTGGGCCGTTTCCACCCCCATCCCCCCGGCTCCTTTCCCCACCGCCCCAGTCGACGGGGCGCGCCCCCCCGGGTCGTCCCGCCGCATCCCCCCACCGGCGCGGGCCGCCCCCGCCCGTCCGACCAGCCACCCCCCGCCCAGGGCGGACGCCCCCCGCAGGGCAGCCGTCCGCCGCAGGGCACGAGTCCCACGCAGGGAACGAGTCCCACGCAGGGCGCCGCTCCCACGCAGGGCGGCCGTCCGGCGCAGGGCGGCGGTCCCGCGCGGGACGCCCGTGCGCCGCAGGGCGCCCCGCCGCACGGCGGCGGCCATTCCCACGACACGGGGCAGGCTCCGCACCGGCACGGCGACGGGCCGGGAGCCGGGCGGTCCTCGGTCGAGGGCGGACGGGCCGAGCTCGCCGGTATGGATCTGTCGGGTTACGACAGTGCGTCCGAACGCGTCGAGGTGATGGAACGGATCCTCGGGGAGAACGAGCGGGCGGCGGCGGCGAACCGGGCGGCGTTCGACGCGGCCGGCGCGGCGGTGGTGAACCTGATGTCGGCGCCGGGGGCGGGCAAGACGACACTGCTCGTCGAGACGCTGCGCCGGCTCGCCGCGCACCGGCGGATCGGCATCATCGAAGGCGACATCGAGACCAGCATCGACGCGGACCGCCTCACCGGATTCGGCGCGTCGATCGCCCTGATCAACACCGGCGACGGGTTCGGCGGGGAATGCCACCTGGACGCGCCGATGGTCGCCTCGGCACTGCCCCGACTGCCGCTGGCCGAGCTCGATCTGGTCATTGTGGAGAACGTCGGGAATCTGGTGTGTCCCGCCGAGTTCACGGTCGGCGAGCATCGTCGGGCGATGGTGTACGCGGTGACCGAGGGCGAGGAGAAACCACTCAAATACCCGGTGATGTTCCGGTCAACGGATCTCGTGCTGGTCAACAAGACCGACCTGTTGCCGCATCTCGACTTCGATCTGGCGGCATTTCGGCGTAACCTCGAGATGGTCCGTCCGGGCGTCGAGGTGCTCGAGATCAGCGCGCGCACGGGCACCGGGGTCGACGCCTGGTGCGAGTGGCTGGGGCGTCCAGCCTGATTCACCGGACACGGACCGGTCTGGTCGAGGTCGGGCGTATTGATATTATCAGATAAGCGGGCCGTGTTCGGCGTGCCGGTTTTGCCTGTGGTGATCCGTCCGCTATAAAAAGCTTCGATCGGGATGGTGAAACGTTCGGAGAGGCTTACGTCATGCGCCCACCCAGCTATACCCCGAAAAGACCGCGGTCCATGCGACGGCGACGGGCCCTGGCGGCGGTCGCTACGGCGGCCGCCTTCGGATTTCTCACGGCCGGGGCTGGCTGCCCGCCGCCCTGTAATCCGAATGCGCCGTACCCGCCGAGCCACCCCTGCATCCTGCACCCCTGACCGGTTCGGCTGAGAGGTCCTGGCGGGCGAGGTGGGCGGGGATCACCAACCTCGCCAGGACCAGTAAACCGGCCGCCCGGCCCTCCACTCAGGCCGGTTCCAGGGCCGGCGAGCCGGGGCGCGTGTTCCGCTGGGATTCGGGCCGCTCAGCGCATGATGCCGGTGTGGCCCAGGGAATAGCGGCCCGGCTGCGGCCAGACGGTCAGCCCGTGCGGCTCATGGCCGACCGGAATCCTGGTCAGCAGCCGGCCGGCGGACGGATCGGAGCCGCCGGTGCCACCGGTGTCGAAGACGTAGACCTCGTTGCTACGCCGACCGGACAGCCACAACCGGGTGCCGTCCGCGTTCACGTTGCCCATGTCCGGTGTGCCACCGCCGGGAATCGGCCAGTTCGCCACGACCGCCCGGGTGGCGAACGAGATGACCGAGACCGAGCCGTTCTGGCCGGCATGCGGGAACGGCACGCTCATGCTTTCCATCTGGCCGCCGCGATTGGCCACGTACAGGAAACGCCCGTCCCGGCTCGGATAGAGCCCGTGGGTCTCCGGTCCGGTGTGCACAAAACCGATCCTGGTGAACGTGTCGCCGTTGAGCAGATGGACTCCGTCGGAGTTCATGTCGGCGACATACCAGACCCGGCCCGCCGGGTCGATCTTGATGTCCTGCGGCGCGGCCTGGCGGCCCAGATCCAGATAGCCCACGACCGTCTGGTGGACGAGGTCCACCTTGACGAGTCGTCCGGCGAACTCGCAGGTGGCGATGGCGTAGCTGCCGTCCGGGGCGAAGTCGACATGGTTGACGCCCGCGCATTCGGTGCCGACATCGAGGCTGTGGCGCAGTTCCATGGTGCGCGGGTCGCGGAAGTCGATGTCATGGTTGGCCTCGGCGATGACCATCGCGTACCTGCCGTCGGGCGTGAAGTACAGGTTGTACGGGTCCGCGACCGGGACCGCCGGGCCGGCGAGCCGCCCGGTGCTCGGGTCGATCGGTGACAGGCTGTTGCCGGCGTTGTTGTTCACCCACAGGGTGCGCAGGTCCCAGGATGGTACGACGTGCTGCGGTTGCCGTCCGGTGGCGAAGGTGTCGATGATCTTCATCGTCTTCTGGTCGATGACGCTGACGGTGCCGTCGGCCAGGTTCGGAACGTAGACGTACGCCGGATCATTGCGGACGACCGGGCTGAACATCCCGGCCCGCGCGTGCGCGTAGACGTCGACCCCACCCGCGCCGCCCGCCGTCACCGCCGCCGCGCCCCCCGCGGGGGCACTCGCCGCCGGGGTGCCGGCCGGGTCACCATGATGATCGTGCGGGTGGGCGCTGGTGGACGACGCCACCGCACTCGGCTCGTGATCGTTTCCGGTGACGACGTAGATTACCCCTGCGGCGATCAGCAGAACCGCGATGATCGCGGCGCCCAACACGCGCTGCCGGGGCTGCCTGGCCGACCGGTGGGAGTGGGGCGAATCCTTGGCTGGCACGGCGACAGACTAGCCATGGGTCAACGCTCGGATGCTAGCGGCACCCGGGTGAGTGAGGGGAATCTGCGACGTTGTGGTCGCCGGCTCACTGTGGTCCGTCGTGTCGCGTTGGGCGGTGCCGTCGACCGGCGCCGGGTGAGGGGGGCTTTCAGTGACATCGCAGCGGTTCACCGTGCCGGATATGGAAGGAAACGGCCCATCCCGGCGTCGACTGCTGGCCGCCGGCTCCGCGGCGGCCGCCGCCGCGGGGCTCGCCGCCTGCTCCGGCTCGGCCTCGCCCGCCGGCTCGGCCGGTGCGGCCGGCGCCGGTTCCACGCCGCGACCGCTACGCGCGCCGGCCACAGCCACAGCGCCGGCCACTCCCGGGAGCGTCGCCGCGTCCGCACCACCGCCCGGCCCGGATCTGGTGCCGGGTGGTCCGGCCACGGCGGTCGCGAACGGTCCGCGTGACCGTCCACGGGTGGCGCTCACCTTTCACCTCGGCCCGCACGAGACCGGCCAGGACCCGGCGCTCGCCCGCCAGCTGCTCGGCGAGGCCGCGGACCTCGGCGTGCCGATCACCGTGTTCGCTGTCGGCCAGTGGTTGGACGCGCACCAGGACCTCATCCCGCCGATCCTCGCCGCCGGCAACGAGGTGGCCAACCACACCTACACCCATCCGACCCTGACCGCGCTGCCCGCAGGCCAGGTCGCGGCCGAGATCGCCGGCTGCCGGGACGTCCTCGCCCGGCTGACACCGACCCAGGGCCGGTACTTCCGCCCGTCCGGCACCAGCACGGCCAGCCCGCTGATCCTCACCGAGGCCGGTGCCGCCGGCTACCGCACGGTGGTCGACTTCGACGTCGACCCGCTGGACTACACCTCACCCGGTGCCGACGCGGTGGTCGCCCGGGTCCGCGCCGGGCTGCGGCCAGGTTCCATCGTGAGCCTGCACTTCGGCTACCCCGGCACGGTCGCAGCCTTCCCCCGGATCGCGACCCTCCTGCGCACCGCCGGCCTCACCCCGGTCACCGTCCACGACCTGCTGACCACCTGACGTCCGGGTAGGGGTGCTCGGCGTCAGATGGCCGCGTTCGACGCGGGCGCGCAGGCCGCGGCGGTCCGGTTTGCCGCTGGGAAGGGAAGGCACCTCGTCCGCCGTGGCGATGATCCAGCGGGTCGGGACCTTTTGACTTCCTCTCCGCCCTGAAGGGAGGAGATTCCCGTCTGCTACACCCCGGTAGGGGTGGGCTTCGGGTGGGTTCCCGTTTC
>NZ_JALKFT010000038.1:0-42901 GCF_023242945.1 Frankia umida | reverse complement strand
TGGTTGATGGCGGTGCCGCGGATGACGGCGTGGATGGAATGGCCGAGGCGCTGGGCGTCGCTGAGGCGTTCCAGCACAAGAACGGTGACTCCTTCTGACCAGCCGGTGCCGTCGGCGTCGGCGGAGAAGGAACGGCAACGTCCATCCGGGGAAAGACCGCGTTGCCGGGAGAACTCCACGAAGGTCTCCGGGGTCGCCATCACCGCCACCCCGCTGGCCAGCGCCAGGGTGGATTCCCCCGAACGCAGGGACTGCACGGCCAGATGAACCGCTACCAGGGATGAGGAGCAGGCGGTGTCGACGGTGACCGCCGGACCTTCGAAACCAAGGACATAGGACACCCGGCCCGACGCCACGCTGCCCGCGCTGCCGGTGATCCGGTGACCCTCCAACGATTCCGGCGTCGCCCCCTCGCCCGCGGCGTAGTCGTGGTACATCAGGCCGCTGAAGACGCCGGTGGGGGTGCCGCGGAGGGTGTCGGGGTCGAGGTGGGCGTGTTCGAGGGCTTCCCAGCTGGTTTCGAGGAGGAGGCGTTGTTGGGGGTCCATGGCGAGGGCTTCGCGGGGGCTGATGCCGAAGAACTCGGCGTCGAAGGCGGCGATGTTGGTGAGGAAGCCGCCGGTGTGGGTGTAGGTGGTGCCGGGGTGGTCGGGGTCGGGGTGGTAGAGGGTGTCGAGGTTCCAGCCGCGGTCGGTGGGGAAGGGGCCGATGGCTTCGTTGCCGGTGTCGAGCAGGTGCCAGAGTTCGTCGGGTGAGGTGATGCCGCCGGGGAGTCGGCAGGCCATCCCGACCACGGCGATCGGCTCCCGGGAAGCGGCGGGCTCACCGGTCCGCCCCGACGCCGCACCGGTGGCCGCCGTGGCGTCAGCGCCCACAAGCCGTTCCAGCAGGTGGCCGACGAGCCGGTCCGCGGTGGGATGGTCGAACAGGATGCCCGCGGGCAGCCGCTGGCCGGTCACCGCGGCGAGCCGGTTACGCAGCTCCACCGACAGATGCGAGTCGAGCCCGAGATCCTTGAAGGTCCGGGTCAGGTCGGTCGCTTCCCCACCGCCGAGGACCGCCTCCACCTCGGCGCGGACCAGCCGCAGCAGATGGGCGTGCCGGTCGCCGCGGGGCAGCGCCGCGACCTGCGCCGCCAGCGAGTCGTCCGCCGGCGGATCGGCCACCGGTCCGCGGTCGGCGTCGACCGTCGGGGCCGTGCTGTCCGCGGCCGTGCTGGTGGGCACGGCGTTGGTGGGCACGGCGGCGTCCAACCAGTGCCGGCGTCGCTGGAAGGCGTAGGTGGGCAGGTCGACGGGTCGCACGGGATGACCGGCGAACGCCGGCTGCCAGTCCACGGTCAGGCCAGCGGCGAACGCGTCGCCCACCGCGCCGTGCCAGCGGGTCAGATCGCCGTCGTTACGGCGCAGGGTCGCGAACGCGCGGCCGTCCACCCCGGCGTCGTCGAGGGTGTCCTGGACGGCGACGGTCAGCACGGGATGGGTGCTGGACTCGATGAACAGCCGATGCCCGTCGCGGGCGAGCGCACCGACGGCGTCGTGGAAACGCACGGCCTGGCGCAGGTTGGTGTACCAGTAGTCGGCGGTCAGGGTGGTGGTGTCGGCGATCAGGTCCCCGGTGACGGTCGAGTAGAAGGGCACCTGGGCCGGCTGGGCGGTGATGTCCGCCAGCGCCGCCAGCATGGGCTCGCGGACGGGCTCGACGAACCGTGAATGCGAGGGATAGGCGATCGGGACCAGCCGGACGAAGATCCCGTCAGCCTGGGCGCGGGCGATCAGTGCCTGCAGCGCGTCGGGTGGGCCGGCCACGACGCAGGACCGGGGACCGTTGACGGCGGCGAGGGTCAGCTGGCCGTCCCAGCGGGCGACGTACTCGGTCGCGTCGGCGGGGGGCAGCCCCAGGGTGGCCATGCCACCCAACCCGACCAGCGTGGTCAGCGCCTTCCCGCGCAGCGCGACGACCTTCGCCGAGTCCGCCAGCGACAGGGCACCGGCCAGGTGCGCGGCGGCGATCTCACCCTGGGAGTGGCCGACCACCGCCGCGGGGATCACGCCGTAGGACTCCCAGAGCCTCGCCAGGGAGATCATCGCGGCCCAGAGCAGCGGCTGGACCACATCGCTGCGTTCCAGCAGCCGCGGGTCGTCGATCGCCTCGTCCGGGGACCAGTCCAGGTAGGGGGCCAACGCCTCCAGGCAACGGTCCCAGGCCGCGCGGAACCGGTCAGACCGTGCGCGCAGCTCCCGGGCCATGCCGACCCACTGCGAGCCCTGGCCTGGAAAGACGAGCACCGGACGGTCGGCGCCGGCCAGCGGCGGGCCGAAACCCGCGATCGTGCGGCCCTCGGCCAACGCGGCGAGCTCCGTGCGAAGCGTGTCACGGTCCGCCGTGACGATCGCGGCTCGATGTTCGAACGTCCGCCGGGTGGCGGCCAGCGAGTAGGCGACGTCGGCGAGGCCGGCGTCCGGGTGCGCCGCGAGATGCTCGTGCAGCCGAGCGGCCTGCCCGCGCAGCGCCTGGCGGCTGCGGCCCGACAGGGTGAACACCAGCGCGTCCGAGCCCGCCTCGGTGGCACCGCTGGTCGGCGCGGTCGACGGGGGTGCCTCGGCCAGCACCAGGTGGCAGTTGGTGCCGCCCATGCCGAACGAGCTGACCCCCGCGATCAGGGGGCGTCCGGTCGTTCGGATCGACTGGGTGCGGACGTTGACCCGCAGGTTCAGCTCGTCCAACGGGATGCGCGGGTTCGGGGACTCGAAGTGCAGGCTGGCCGGCAGTGTCCCGGCCGCGACGCTGAGAACCGCCTTGAGCAGCCCGGCGATGCCGGCGGCGCCCTCGAGATGACCGATGTTCGTCTTGACCGAACCGACGAGCAGAGGCTCGTCCTGGCCACGGTCGCGGCCAAGGACGGCGCCCAGCGCGGCGGCCTCGATCGGGTCGCCGACCGGGGTCCCGGTGCCGTGCAGCTCGACGAACCGGGCCGCGGATGGTGCTACCGCGGCGCGGGCGTAGGCGGCGTGCAGCACCTCCTCCTGCGCACCCTGGCGGGGGACCGTCAGCCCCTGACCGCCGGCGTCGTTGTTCACGGCGCTGCCGCGGATGACCGCGTGGATCCGGTCGCCGTCGGCGATCGCGTCCCGCAGCGCCTTGAGGGCGACCAGGCCGCCGCCTTCGCCGCGGACGTACCCGTCGGCGCGGGCGTCGAAGGTGTGGCAGCGCCCGGTGGGCGACAACGCGCCGAACTTCTCGGCGGTCCGGAAACCGGTGGCGTCCAGGTGCAGGTCGATGCCGCCGGCCAGGGCGAGCCGGCTCTCCCCGCGGCGGATGCTCTCGCAGGCGAGGTGCACGGCGACCAGGGATGAGGACTGGCCGGAGTCGACGACCAGGCTCGGCCCGGACAGCCCCAGCAGGTAGGAGACCCGGTTGGCCAGCAGGCCGCGGCTCTGACCGGTCAGGGTGTGCGGGCCCACGGCGGCCTCGCCCTGGCCGAGGGCGAGGCGGGCGTAGTCGTCCGCGATCGCACCGAGGTACACCCCGACCGGGCCCACCGGCGCCGCCGGCGGCTGGGAGCGGGTGTCCTCCAGCACCTCCCAGGCCAGCTCCAGGGCGAGCCGCTGCTGCGGGTCGAGGCTTGCGGCCTCCCGGGCGGAGATGCCGAAGAAGTCGGCGTCGAACGTGTCCACCTCGGCCAGGAAGCCACCGCGCAGGGGCCAGCCGCCGCTCGCTCGAGCCGGCAGCGGGCCGGCCGGCGCCACCCGGGCCGCCGGGACGTCACCGACCGCCTCGACCTCGTCGACCAGCAGCCGCCAGAACGCCTCCGGCGAGGCGGCACCCGGCAGCCGGCAGGCCAGCCCGATGACGGCCACCGCCTCGTCGGCCACCGAGCGGTCGGCCACCGAGCGGTCGGCCACCGAGCGGTCGGCCACCGTCCTGTCGGTCACTGTCCTGTCGGGCACTGTTCTGTCGGGCACCGTCGACTCGGACGGCGGCCGCGGCGTGCTGGTGGGGTGTTCGATGCTCATCGCTGTCCCTTCGGGACGAGCCGGACCGGAAGGTCGACGACCACTGCGTGCTTGTTGCTCGGGGTCCAGGCCACCGGCCCGGTCAGCTCGATCCGCTCGACCCGGTCCAGCAGTTCCTCCAGCAGGACGCGCAGCTCCAGCCGGGCGAGTTCACCGGCGAGGCAGCTGTGCTCACCGGCGCCGAAGCTCAGGTGCGGGTTCGGGTCGCGGCGCACGTCGAACCGGTCCGCGTGCGGGAACACGGACTCGTCCCGGTTCGCCGAGGCCCACCACAGGGTGACCTTCTGGCCGGCGCGGATGTGCGTGCCACCGAAGTCGACGTCGCGTCGGGCGGTGCGCCGGTTGTAGGGGTTCGGGGGGGCCCAGCGCAGGATCTCCTCGATCGCGCGGGGCAGCAGCGACCGGTCCGCACGCAGCAGGTTCCACTGGTCGGGATGCTCGGCCAGGGCCAGCACGCCGCTGGCGGCGGTGTTGCGCGGCTGTTCCACACCGGTCAGGAACAGCAGGTTGAGGTTCGCCGCCCGGTCGTACTCCGTCAGCGGTCGATCGGCCGCTCCCGCCGCGGCCGCCGCCGGCGTGCCGTCGGTCGCCAGCTCGCCGTTGGCCAGCCGCGAGACGACGTCGGCGCCGGGACATCCCCGCCGGCCGACCAGCAGCGTGCCGCAGTATTCGCCGACGCTGAGGCCGATGGCCTTGGACTGGTCGTCGACGACACCGGTGGTGCGGTTGACCAGTCCGGCCACCGCGTGTGTCCATCCGGTCAGGGTGGGCCAGTCGGTGCGGGGCGCGTCGAACAGCAGGCCCACGACCTCGGTCGCGAACGGTCCGGCGACCTCGGTCGCGAAGTTGCCCGTCCCACGTTCGACCGCCGCGTCCAGCAGCGCCGCCGCCCGTGCGCGGATCTCCGGTTCCAGTGCCCGCGCCGCCTCATGATCGAAAGCCGGCTGTAGCAGGTCGCGTAGCCGGGCATGGCGAGGATCGTCGGTCATCCCGATCAGGACGCCGGGGTGGACGCCCAGGGGCAGGTCGTCGAGATGGGTGCCGCCGCCGGAACGGCCACCGCCGCCCTGCGAGGAGAACACCGGGTCGGCGGCGACCGCGGCGATGTCGGCGTACCGGGTCAGGACCCAGAAGGCCTCCCCGTCCACCGAGGATCCCGGGGGGTGCAGCAGGACCGGTGCCTCGGCGCGTAGCCGGGCAAGCAGGTCGTAGGGGATGCCGTCGGCGAACCTGGTCCCATCGGTGAGATCGAGGTCGCCAGGCGTCGCCGGTGGTCCCGCGATCCCTGCGCCGCCGGGCGTGGACAGGGCGGTAGCGGTCGGTGCGCCCGTGCTGGGGGCGAGGTGTGCAGGTGTGCTCACGGGGCGAGCTCCTTCGGTCTGGGTCCGGGCAGCCGCAACCGGAGTGGTTCGCCTGCGCGGCTGGGCCGCCGTAACGCCGTGGGGGAGCGGCGCGGGAAAACAACGAGGGCCATGGTGCAGGCGATCAGCCGGACGAGCTGTGTGTGATCGGCGAACTGTGCGTGGGATCAGTGCGTCCGGTCCGTGCTGCGATCCCGACCCGCATTGCCAGAATGAGAATGCCGCCGCCAACGGTCGTCATTGCCGTAGCTGCCAGCCGGATACGACGTTAGTCGGGGTACACCCCTAGCGCCAACCCCAAGAGGCCCGGATGGCACCCCTGTGACCTGGGGTCTATTAGGGTCGCCAGGCCGACACTGTCGTGTTCCTGAAACAATCTCGCCGAAGTTCGCTGGGGTGTGTGCCGTATCACAGAAGAGTCGGTTTCCGCCCTGAGTAGGTGCGGTTAAGCTCTGTGAACTGCCTGGCAGGCGGGGTTTCCCACCGCACCCTGACGCCTCGGCTCCGGCTTCGGAGACTCGGCTGTCACTCGTTTCCCGGTTTTTTCTGTGCTGCATTTCCGTGTCTCTGGAGCAGATGTATGCGCTTTTCTCGAAGTCGCCGTCGAATTTCACTGTCCTTCGTTGTCGCCGCGACGCTGCTGGCCGCCTGCAGTTCAGGCGGTGGTTCGACCGCGGACCGGGCGACCACCCCGGTCCACGGTGGTTCCCTGACGTTCGCGACCGACACCGAGCCGATCAACTTCGACATCCACGTCAGTCCGCAGGACGTCACGGCGCTGATCCAGCGCAACGTGTTCGACTCACTCGTCTACCAGGACGCCAAGGGGGCCCTGCGGCCGTGGCTGGCCAGCTCCTGGGAGATCTCCCCGGACGTCCGCAGCTACACCTTCCACCTGCGCCAGGGCGTGAAGTTCAGCGACGGGACCAGCTTTGACGCGGCCGCGGTCAAGGCGAACTTCGACCACGTCGTGGCGAAGTCGACCAAGTCGCAGTACGCCGCCAGCCTGCTGGGCCCGTACGCGGGCACCGAGGTGATCGACCCACAGACGGTGAAGATCAGCTTCACCCGGGCGTTCGCCCCGTTCCTCCAGGCGGCCAGCACCGCCTACCTGGGTTTCTACTCACCGAAAACGCTCGCGGCCAATGCCGCCAAGCTCAGCGCCGGCGGGCCGACATCCGTCGGGACCGGTCCGTTCGTGTTCACCAGCTACACCAAGGGCCAGAGCGTGGTCCTCACCCGTAACCCGGCCTACGCCTGGGCCCCGCAGGGCGCCGGGCACACCGGCCCCGCCTACCTGAACACGCTGACCATCCGCTTCCTGCGGGAGAACTCCGTCCGGGTCGGCGCGCTGACCAGCGGGCAGATCGATGTGGCCGGCTCCCTGCCACCGGCGAACGTGCGGACCGTGAGCGCCAACAGCGGCCTGCAGGTCCTGCGCCGCGACGCCGCGGGCGGCAACTACAACATCTACCCGAACATCTCCCGCGCCCCGCTGAACGACGAGAAGCTGCGCAAGGCGCTGCAGCTGGGCATCAACCTGTCCACCGATGTGCAGACCGTGTACTTCGGCCAGTACAAGCGTGCGTGGAGCCCGATCGGGGCCCTCACCCCGTCCTATTCCTCGGCGGTCGAGAACAGCTGGCCCTACGACGCGGCCAGGGCCAACCAGCTGCTCGACCAGGCCGGCTGGACCGGGCACGACTCGGCCGGCTACCGGACGAAGGACGGTAAGCGACTCACCCTGCGCTGGCCGATCGTGCCGTCGCTGATCCGCGAGCAGCGTGACGTTCTCGGCCAGGCCATCCAGGCGGACCTGCGCAGGATCGGTGTCGAGGTGGTGCGGCCAAGCCTGGACCCGGGCACGTACATCGACGCCATCTACTCCGGTGACTACGACCTGCTCGACCTGAGCTGGGCCCGTTACGAACCGGACGTGCTGCGGCTCGCCTTCCACTCGAAGAGCACCGCCGCGAGCGGTGGGCAGAACATCTCCTTCCTGAACGATCCGCAGGTCGACACGTGGACCGAGACCGGCGAGGGAACGTTCGACCAGAAGGTGCGTGACCAGGTCTACGCGCAGACCCAGCAGCGGGTGATCGAACAGGCCGCGGTCATCCCGGTGTACACGCCGACCTACATCGTGGGGGCGGCGAAGTACGTGCGGGACCTGGGCTTCGACACGAACGCCTGGCCTCGTTTCTACGACGTGTGGCGGGACAAGAAGTGACTGCCCGGCTGCTGCTGTTCGGCTCCAGGCGACTGGCGGCCGCGCTGGTGGTGATGCTGGGGGCGGCGACGCTCGCCTTCGGCGCCCTGCACCTGATCCCCGGCGACCAGGTGGCGATCCTGCTGGGCCCGAACTCGGCGGCCTCGCCCGAGATCCGGGCCCAGATCAGGGCTGACTACGGCTTCGACCAGCCGGTCGTGGTGCAGTACGTCCACTATCTGGGTGATGTGGTCCGGGGTGACCTGGGGCAGTCGTACCAGCAGCAGCAGCCGGTGACCGCCCTGATCGGCGACCAGTTGTGGCCCACCGTCCAACTGGCGCTGGCCGCACTGGGCCTGGCCGTCCTGTTCGCGGTGGCCTCCGCGGTGCTGACAGCCGGACGGCGGCCGCCACTGCGCTCGGTGGCCTCGGCCTGGGAGCTGGTCGCGGTCTCCACACCGCCGTTCTGGATCGGCCTGCTGTTGCTGACCGCGTTCTCCTTCCAGCTCTCGCTGTTCCCGGTCGCCGGTGCCGGCGACCTGCGGTCGCTGGTACTGCCGGCACTGGCCCTGGCCCTGTCACTGGCCGGGGTGCTCGGCCAGGTGCTGCGCGAGGGGCTGGAGGCCACGCTCACCCAGCCGTTCGTGATGACCGCGCGGGCCCGCGGCCTGAGCCAGCTGGGGGTCACCACCCGGCATTCGCTGCGCCACGCCACGGTCCCGTTGCTCACCCTCGCCGGCTGGCTGACCGGCACGTTGATCGGTGGAGTGGTGCCCGTGGAGACGGTGTTCGGCCGGCCGGGGATCGGCGCGCTGATCCTTCAGGCGGTGGCGACCAAGGACATGCCGGTGGTGATGGGAGTGGTGCTGTTGTGCGCGCTGGCCTTCGTGGTCATCTCCACCCTGGTCGACCTGCTCGCGCTGGTGGTTGACCCCCGGCTGCGGGCCGAGGCGGTGGCGGTATGACCGTCCTGGACGCCACCGGGGCCGAGCGTTCCGGCCGGCTGCGCCGCGGTGCCGGTGCCGGTGCCGGTGCCGCCCGGGCCGCCCGGGCGGCCCGGGCCGGGCTCACCGGCGCGCCGGTGCCGGTGCTGATCGCCGCCGCGGTGCTGGTGCTGGCGGCCCTGCTGGTCGTGGCGCCGGGGCTGGTCGCCGGCTCGCCGACGCAGACCGACCCGGCCGCGGCGCTGCGCGGCCCGACCCCGCACCACCTGTTCGGCACCGACCAGCTTGGCCGGGACGTGTTCAGCCGGGTGGTGCACGGGGCCCGGCCCTCACTGCTGCTCGGCTGCGGCGCGACCATCATCTCGGTGCTCGGTGGGGCGCTGCTCGGCCTGGTCGCCGGACTCGGCGGCCGGTACGGCGACCAGGTCCTGATGCGGGTGATGGACATGCTGCTGGCCCTGCCCCCGCTGCTGGTCGCCCTGGTGGTGATCTCGGTGCTGGGTTCCGGCACGGTCAACGTGCTGATCGCGATCGGGGTGGCGTTCATCCCGCCCTACAGCCGGCTGGTGCGGGCGGAGGCGCTGCTGGTGCGGCGCTCCGGCTACCTGGAGGCGGCGGTGGGACTCGGCCTGTCACGCCGGGTGCTGACGGTGCGCCACGTGCTGCCGAACGCGCTCGGCCCGCTGCTGGTGCTGGCCAGCGTCGGTTTCGGTACGTCGCTGATCTACGCCTCGTCGCTGAGCTTCCTTGGCCTCGGCACCCGCCCACCGGCACCGGAATGGGGGGCGATGCTCTCCGACGGCCGTGACTTCCTGCAGACGTCCTGGTGGATCGCGCTCTTCCCGGGACTCGCGGTCACCGTGTCGGTGGTGTCCATCAACCTGGTCGGCCGCCACCTCCAGGGCCGCTACACCGGACGGACCGGCCGATGACCACCACCAGCGCATCCGACCCGTCCCTGACCGCCCGGACCGCCGCCGTCGGCGAGCCTCCCTCCGGCGGGGACGGCCGTGGCCTGGTCGTCGACGGGCTCGCGGTCACCTTCGACACCGGCGGGCAGTCGGTGCCGGCCGTGCGCGGGGTGTCGTTCGGCATCGAGGCCGGCCAGACCCTGGCGCTGGTGGGCGAATCCGGGTCGGGCAAGAGCGTCGTCGCCCGCACGATCATCGGACTGACCGGTGGACGCTCCACCGTCGCCGTGCGGGAACTGTCGTTCGACGGGCAGGACCTGACCGCGCTGCGTGAGGCGCAGTGGCGCACGGTCCGCGGCGGGCGGATCGCGCTCATCCTCCAGGACGCGCTGGTCTCCCTGGACCCCATGCGCACCATCGCGGCGGAGATCACCGAGGTGTTGCGCCTGCACCGCACGGTGCGGCGCGACCAGTACGACGAGCGGGTGCGCCAGCTGCTGACCGACGTCGGCATCCCCGACCCGCGGCGGCGGGCCCGCCAGCGTCCGCACGAACTCTCCGGCGGGCTGCGGCAACGAGCACTGATCGCCGCCGCCCTCGCCGCCGGCCCGCGGCTGCTCATCGCGGACGAACCGACCACGGCCCTGGACGTCACACTGCAGGTCCAGGTGCTCGACCTGCTGGGCCGACTGACCGACACCGGCGTGTCGCTGCTGCTGATCAGCCACGACCTGACCGTCGTCGCACGCCTCGCCGACCGGATCGCCGTCATGTACGCCGGGCGGATCGTGGAGCACGGGCCGGCGGACCAGGTGCTCGGGGACGCCCGCCATCCCTACACCCGCGCCCTGCTCGGTGCCGTCCCCTCCGCCCGCACCCGGGGCACCCGGCTGTCGGTGGGCCGGGCGACGGACCTGACCCTCACCGGGCCGGGCTGCCCCTACGCCGCCCGCTGCCCCGCGGCCGACGATCACTGCGGCACCCACGAGCCGGCGCTGACCGAGATCGCCCCCGGACAGTCGGTGGCCTGCTGGCATCCGACGCCCGGTACGGCGCACCCGCCGCTCGTCGGGCTCCCCGCGCCAGCCGTCCCAGCGGCTGTGGCGGCGACGGTGCCGCGTCCGGTTCCCGCGGGGGAGGAGCCGTTGCTGCGCGCGGACGGGCTTGGCCGGCGGTTCCGCTCGCCGGACGGGACCTGGCAGTCGGCCGCCCGGGACGTGACGTTCGAGCTGCGGGCCGGGCAGACACTCGGCATCGTCGGCGAGTCCGGCTCCGGCAAGACGACCACCGCGCGGATCGTGCTCGGCGCCCTGCGACCGGACGAGGGCACCGTCCACTTCGCCGGACGCCTGTGGAACGGCCCGGACGTCGCCGAATCCGCCCGGCGCGCCCACCGCCGCCGCATCCAGGCCGTCCACCAGGACCCGCTGAGCTCGTTCGACCCACGGTTCACGGTGGCACGTCTGGTCGCGGAGGCCGTCGCGGTCGCCGGTGTGCCCCGCGGCGCCGCCCGGCGGGCCCGGGTCGTGGAGCTGCTCGACACCGTCGGGCTCAGCGCCCGGCTGCTCGAGCGGCGTCCCCTCGAGCTCTCCGGCGGCCAGCGGCAGCGGGTCGCCCTCGCCCGGGCGATGGCCCCCGGCCCGGACCTGCTGGTCTGCGACGAGCCCGTCTCCGCGCTGGACGTCTCCATCCAGGCGCAGATCCTCGACCTGCTGGCCGACCTTCAGGCCGAGTTCGGTCTCGCCCTGCTGTTCATCTCGCACGACCTGGGAGTGATCGGGCATGTCAGCGAGCACATCCTGGTGATGCGCGGCGGCCTGGTCGTCGAGGCGGGGCCGGCCGAAGGGCTGCTCGCCGCGCCCGCCCATGACTACACCCGTGAACTGCTGGCCGCGGGCACCCTGCGGTGATCCCCGGACGATCACCGCGGAGTGCAGGGGCCGCCGAAACGGCCGCGGCTCGCGGAGGTGGGCGTCCCGATCGGGGGGAACCGGCTCAGAACAGGAAGTAGCGCTGGGCCATCGGGAGCTCGGTGGCGGGGTCGGCGTCCACAGGGTCACCGTCGATGCGGACGGTGAAGGTGTCCGGGTCGACGCGGATGTCGGGGGTGGCGGTGTTCTCGGGCAGGTCGGCCTTGCCGCGGCGGCGGACGTCGGCGACCGCGACGACCGGGGTGGCCAGGCCCAGCCGTTCGGCCAGG
The DNA here is from genome assembly GCF_023242945.1 of Frankia umida. NCBI lineage: Bacteria > Bacillati > Actinomycetota > Actinomycetes > Frankiales > Frankiaceae > Frankia > Frankia umida. The sequence goes on along the minus strand of NZ_JALKFT010000038.1, from coordinate 31,260 downwards.
CCGTCCTCGACGGCGGCGGGGGCGACGAACGTCAGCGAGGTCGAGGCCGCCGGGCCACGCGCGGCCCCCCACATCGGGCGGGGCAACACCGGCTGCGGGGTGGGGATGGAGGCGTTGGCGTCACCCATCGCGGCCCAGGCGATCAGGCCACCCTTGAGCACGACCGACGGACGGACACCGAAGAACGCCGGGTCGTAGAGGACCAGATCGGCGAGTTTGCCGGGTTCGACCGAGCCGACGTGGGCGTCCAGACCGTGGGCGACCGCGGGGCAGATCGTGTACTTGGCGACGTAGCGGCGGGCCCGGGCGTTGTCCGCCGCGCCGTCACCGGGCAGGGCGCCGCGGCGGCGCTTCATCACATGGGCGGTCTGCCAGGTGCGCAGGACCACCTCGCCGATGCGGCCCATCGCCTGCGAGTCGGAGCCGATCATCGAGATGGCGCCGAGGTCGTGCAGGACGTCCTCGGCGGCGATCGTGGACGGACGGATGCGGCTCTCGGCGAAGGCCAGGTCCTCGGCGACGGCCGGGTTCAGATGATGGCAGACCATCAGCATGTCGAGATGTTCGTCAAGGGTGTTGACGGTGTGCGGGCGGGTCGGGTTCGTCGAGCTCGGCAGCACGTTGCCGGCCGCGGCCACGGTGATGATGTCGGGCGCGTGCCCGCCTCCGGCACCCTCGGTGTGGTAGGCGTGGATGGCTCGTCCGGCGATGGCGGCGAGGGTGTCCTCGACGAAACCGGCCTCGTTGAGCGTGTCCGAGTGCAGCGCGACCTGCACGCCGGCGGCGTCGGCCACCCGCAGGCAGGCGTCGATCGCGGCCGGGGTGGTGCCCCAGTCCTCGTGCAGCTTGAAGCCGGCCGCACCGGCCCGCAGCTGCTCCCACAACGAGTCCGGGTTGACCGTGTTGCCCTTGCCCAGCAGGACGATGTTGACCGGGTGGTCGTCCATCGCCGACAGCATCCGGGCGAGGTTCCACGAGCCGGGCGTCACGGTCGTCGCCTTCGTGCCCTCCGCCGGCCCGGTGCCGCCGCCGATGAGCGTGGTGATGCCGGCGCCGAGTGCCTCGGGGATCTGCTGCGGGCAGATCAGGTGGACGTGGCAGTCGACCGCGCCCGCGGTGAGGATCTTCCCGTTCCCGGCGATGATCTCGGTGCCGGGGCCGATGACGAGATCGGGGTGGACGCCGTCCATCGTGTCGGGGTTGCCGGCCTTGCCGAGAGCGACGATCCGCCCGTCGCGCACACCGACGTCAGCCTTGACCACCCCCCAGTGGTCGAGCACGACCGCACCGGTGATGACCAGGTCGGGGGCGCCCTGGGCGCGGGTGGCCAGCGCCTGGCCCATCGACTCGCGGATCACCTTGCCGCCGCCGAACACCGCCTCGTCGCCGGTGCCGGCGAGCTCGGGGCCGCGGCTGCGGTCCTCGGTGACCTCGATGAACAGGTCGGTGTCGGCGAGTCGAATCCGGTCCCCGACCGTCGGCCCGTACAGCGATGCGTAACGGGCCCGGTCCAGTCGGCTCACGCGCGCTCCCGCGACTCGTCGATGCGGCTGCCGGCACTGCCAGGGCTGCCAGCACTGCCAGGGCTGGCGGGGTCCTCTGGACGGCGGTCCAGGGGGCCGGCGGATTCCAGGCGCAGGCCCGGCACGATCCGGGCGCCGGCGAGCGGGACGAGATCGACCTCGCGTTCGACACCAGGTTCGAAACGGACGGCGGTGCCGGCGGGGACGGCCAGGCGATGACCCCAGGCGGCCGTCCGGTCGAAGTGCAGCGCCGGATTGGCGGCGGCGAAGTGGTAGTGCGAGCCGACCTGCACCGGCCGGTCGCCGGTGTTGCGCACGACCACGGTCAGCACCGGGCGTCCCGGGTTCGTCTCGATGCTCCCGGCGCCGGCCACGATCTCGCCGGGAACCATGCGTTCAGCGGTGCTCGTGGGCTCGCCGGTGCTCGTGGGCTCGCCGGTGCTCGTGGGCTCGGTGGCGCTCATGGGATCGGCTGGTGGACGGTGACGAGCTTGGTGCCGTCCGGGAAGGTCGCCTCGACCTGGACCTCGGCGAGCATCTCCGGCACCCCCTCCATCACGTCCTCGCGGGTCAGCACGGTACGCCCGGCGTGCATCAGATCGGCGACGCTGCGTCCGTCGCGGGCACCCTCGAGCAGGTACGAGGTGATGAGGGCGGTGGCCTCGGGATGGTTGAGACGTAGCCCGCGGGCACGTCGCTCCCGGGCGAGTCCGGCTGCGACATGGATGAGCAGCCGTTCCTGTTCATGGGGGCTCAGCAGCACGAAGGCGAAGCCTAGCAGTCGCCGGCCGCGGGCCGGCCAGGTTTCATCCGTGTTTCGTTCAGTGGTATTGCCGGGGGTCCCGGCGGACAGTGGACGGGTGGCCGGCGAGAATGGAGTTACTGGTAATTCACACGGGTGCGACTCGATCGATACTCCTCCTTTCTAACGTCCGGAGGATCGCCCACCGGTCCGGTGAGCCGGACGACGTCGGGAGTGTGGTGACAACAGGTCCGGATCGCGTCGGCGCGGGGGCCGGCTCGTGCGTGCGGCCGACTGTCCGGCGCTCGTGGCCGTGGCCGGCGTCGGACCGGGCGGACAGGCCCGGTCCGCCCTCGACCGCGAGGCTGTCTCCCGAGCCCGATCCGCGCCCGCCGGTCACCGACCCGGTGGACGGCCGGTTCTCGTTTGTGACGAACGAACCGAACGTGTTGTGGGTAAAAAGCTTCGACGTCACCACCTTTCTGCGCGCCGACGCCAATTATCCGCGGGCGTCCGGGACATTCATGGCCGGCGGGGTGTGGGTGCCCGCCATGGTGGTGAGCGTGGCCGGCATCGTGCGGTTCGCTGTGGCCGGCTTTCTCGAGGTGATCGTCCCCGCCCGGTACGAACCGAACCCGGCGGGAGGTCGCACCGGACGCTGATCGATCCGTTCGACCTACCTGGACCGTGGTGACCCTGATCCTTGTGACCCTGATCGTTATGACCCTGATCGTTGTGGCCCTGATCGTGACAGCAACCATTGTTGTGGCCCCCGTAGTGAGGGACGGCATGTGAACGTCGTACGCACCAGCCGCGGACCCCGGCTGATGTCGACACCCCCGCACGCCCCGGCGCGTACCCAGACGCCGGCCGTGATGCCCGGCGCCGATCGGGAGGATCCTCCCGCCCGGACCGGGGGGCCGCCGATCAGATCGGCGCCGCCGTCCACCGTCAACGTGCAACGACATGTCGCGTCGCCGGCCCAGATCGCGCGGCTGCGCCGGGTGGCCGCCGGGGAGGAGGAGGCCGACCTGGTCGTGCGCGGCGGCCTCGTCATGGTCGTGCACGACCAGAGCGTCCCCGACCAGAGCGTGCTCGAACGGGACATCCTCATCGTCGGTCGGCACATCGCCGCGGTGACCAGGCCGGGGGCCCTCGGCGGGCGGCGTTCCCTGGACGCCGAGGGCCGGTACGTCCTGCCCGCCTACGTCGACGCGGGCCTGCGGATCGAGGACACGCTGCTGAGCCCGGGCGAACTCGCCCGCCTGCTGGTGCCGCGCGGCACGGGCACCCTGCTCATCGACCCGACGGCGCTGGTCGCCTTCGGCGGGCCGGCCGGTGCGCGGTTCGCGACCGAGTCGACGACGCCACTGCGGGTGCTGGCCCGAACGGGCCAGGCCGCACCGCCCACCTCCGGCGATCCCCGGACGGTCACCGAACTCGCCGCCCGCGGCCACCTCGACCACGAGGTCCACCACGCCGTCGCCCGGGGCGCCACCCCGTGGGAGGCGATCCGGCAGGTCACCCTGCGACCCGCCCGCCGGCACGCCGTCGATCACATCCTGGGTTCGCTCGCTCCCACCCGACTCGCCGACCTTCAGGTCGTCACCAACCTGGCCAGCCCCGCACCACCCGACGTCGTGGTCCTGGGCGGTCGCATCGCCGCCGAGGCCGGTCGGCCGCTGTTCGACAACCTTGACCCGGCGCCGACCTGGGCCCTCGGGCGCATCCGGCTCCCGGAGACCCTGTACGCCGGTTCCTTCCCCTGTCCTGTGCCGGACCCGGCCGGGTCCGCGGCGGTGAGCATCGAGTCCGGTGGTTCGGGTTCGTCGTCCCGCCCTGGGCTGCGGATCGTCCGGCTGGCGCCGACCGCACGCGGTGGACGTCCCGTCGCCGACCCGTCCCGTGACCTGCAGAAGATCGCCGTCATCGGCGGCCCGCCGGAGGCGGTCACCGTCGATGTGGGGCTGGTCCGCGGCTGTGGGCTGGTCCGTGGCGCGCTCGGGTTCACCACGGCGCAGGCACCCGGGCAGCTGATCGTCATCGGTACCAGCGACGATGACCTGCTCACCGCGGCGCGTGCGGTGGAGGGCATGGGCGGCGGGTTCGTCGTGGTCGATCAGGGCTGGGTGCGGGCGGCCTGCCCGCTGCCGGTGCTTGGTCTGATGAGCGAGGCGCCCTGGGAGGCCGTGCTCGGCGAACTGGCCGCCGTCGACGCCGCCGCCGCCGACCTGGGTTGCCGTCTCGCGCAGCCGCTACGAACCCTGGCCGGCTTCGGCTGCCTGCTGCACACCCATCCCTGACTCCTGGCCGGACGTGAGCTGGGCGCGGACGTGGGTGGCACTGTCGTGCAGGTCCTGACGCAACCGTGTGCTGGCCTGCCAGGTACGCCCCGCGCCGTCAGCGTGGACGGTGACCAGACCGGCGCGCAGCAGGCCGAACAGCTTCGCGCGGGCCTGGGCGCGGTCGGTGGTGAGCAGCGCCGCCGCATCGGCGGTACGTAGCGCGCCGCGCTGCGTCACCGCGGTGAGCAGTTGCAGGTCGGCGCGGTCCAGCGGTTGACCGAGCCGGTCCCGCGCGACGACGAACCGGGCGAAGGCCAGGTCAGCGGGCCGTGCGGGCAGCTCCGCCACCACCACCCGCCGCTGGTCCGGGTGGTCGAACCGGGGGGCGGCGAGCCCGAGCCGCAGCTGGTCGGCGACGGCACGGCCGATGCCCGAACCGGTGCGCCGGGCGATCCCGGCCCGGCGGAAGGCATCCACCAGCAGGGCGTTCGGGGCCTGCGGCAGGCCGGCCAGCGCAGCCCCGGGACGGGCCGTGACCCTCGGATCCACCGGATTGGCGATCGTGATGGTGGCGTCCTGCCAGCGGACGTGCACCACCCCGGGTACCGCGTAGTCCCGATGGGTGAGGGCGTTGGCCAGCAGTTCCCGAAGCGCCGCCTGCGACCAGTCCGGCACGCCCACCCGGACCAGTTCGAACCGGATGACCAGGCCGCCGTGTCCCGCCGCAGGGGCGTCCGGCGGACAGATGCCCTAAGCTCGCCCTTCAACCGGGCGAGTGAGGGATCAGGGTCATCGAGCAACGCACGGGTACCGACGAACGCGACGATGGTGAGGCCTTCCTCGCCGCGTGGCGGGAGCTGCTGCGCGCGGTGCAGCGAGCCCGTGGTCGAGCCACCCAACGCCAGGACAGCAGCGGTCTGTCGATCGCGCAGTACATCATCATGGCTCCGCTGCGCGGCGGTTCGCAGACCATGTCGGACCTCGCGATCAGCGCCGGTGTGAGCGGCCCGACGGCCACCCGCGCGGTGACGAACCTGGTCGGTGCGGGCCTGGTCGAGCGGGTTCCCTCCGGTCATGACCGGCGTCAGGTGGCGGTCCACCTGACGCCCGCCGGCGAGCAGGCCCTCGCGCTCAAGGAGCAGGCGGTGCGCGCCTCCGAGGGCCAGTTCATCGCCAGCCTCACCCCGCAACAGCACCAGGAGGGCGCGATCCTGCTGGAGCGGATCGCCGAGCTGCTGGACGAGATCTCCACCTCCTGGTAGCCACCGAACTCCTGGTAGTCACCGAACTCCGGGTAGTCACCGAACCGCCTGCTGTCAGGTCGGGGTGGCCGCGGTATCGCCGCCCCGGCCGTCCGCACCGGCCCGGGAGACCAGAGCCGCGAGTGTGCGGCGCAGTGCCACCCCGGCCGCGTCCGCCCGGATACTGACCTCCTCCGGCACCGACGCCCGCACGGACACGGAGCCTGGGTCGGAGCTGGGGTCGGAGTCGGGGTCGGGCAGCGGCAGGCCCTCGAGGTCGAAACGTTCCTGCAGGGCGAGATCCTCGTCGAGCACCGCCTGCTCGAACGCGATGGCCTGGGCCATCCGGTCGGGGTCGGCGCCGAGGTCGTCCCGCAGCAGCAGGGTGTAGATCCGGGTGGCGCGCTCACCCTGCGGTTGCAGGCAGAACAGGATGGTGCTGGTCGTCGCGGCGTCGGGATACTCCAGGCGCAGCCGCAGCATGAACGGTGGCTGGTAGGCGTAGGTCGACCAGCGTCGCTGCACCAGCGGGTGCTCCCCGGTGGCCACCAGGGGATCCTCCGGATTGGCCACGTCCTGCTCCAGACGGACCAGGAAGCCCGCGCCGTCCGGCGCCACCCGGTAGGGGGCGACGAGGGTGTCCTCGCCGGCGCCGATCGTCGCGGCGTGCACGAACGGGAAGTGCGCGGTGTCGAGGAAGTTGTCGGCGAGCAGGCCGGCGCAGGCGCTGCTGTGCGCGGGGGGCAGCCACATCACGTCGAAGCCGGGCCGCGCCGCGTCGGGCAGGTCGATCAGGTCGGCCACCGGCGGCGCCGGGGCGATCCAGAGCAGACCGTGGCGCTCAGCCACCCCCCAGGCCGGGGTGGCCCTGGCCCGTCTGGGCGGTGGAACCCCGGGGCCGAGCGCCGGAATGGACGTGCACACCCCGTCCGGGCCGAACCGCCAGCCGTGGTAGCCACAGCGCAGCTCGCCGTCCTCGACCTGGCCGGCGGACAGTGGTGCGAACCGATGTGGGCACCGGTCGGTGAACGCCGCGAGCGCACCGCCCAACCGGACCACCACCCAGGCCTCGCCGAGCAGCAGCACCCGCAGCGGAGCGTCACCGAGTTCGGTCGCCAGAGCCACCGGATGCCAGCCGTGCCGCAGCGCCGGCTCGGTGTTACGAAGCAGCCACGCCATGATCACCTCGCGCTCGCCCGGTGCGGCGCTCGAGCCCACGCGGCGTCCGAGTCGCCGAACATCACTGTAACGTCGCGCCGCTAGGGTCGGCTGCCATGGGCTGGTCCACCTCTCCCACCAGCACGTCTCCCACCGGCACGTCGGTCGACCTGCCGGAGCGGGCGCAGGTGCTGCGCTCACACCGGGTGGTGCTGCCGGACGGTGAACGGCCCGCGGCGGTGCACGTCGTGGCCGGCCGGATCGCCGCGATCACCGGGTTCGACGAGGTACCCGCGGACGTGCTGGTCACCGACCTCGGCCCGTGGGCGCTGCTGCCCGGCGTGGTCGACAGCCATGTGCACGTCAACGAGCCCGGCCGGACCGAATGGGAGGGCTTCGCCACCGCGACCCGGGCCGCGGCCGCCGGCGGGGTCACCACGATCATCGACATGCCGCTGAACGCGATCCCGCCGACGACCTCGCTCGCGGCGCTCGAGACCAAGCGGGCGGTGGCGGCCGGCCAGATCGCGGTGGACGTCGGCTTCTGGGGCGGCATCATCGGCGCCGACACCCGCGGCCTGCGTGACCTGGCCGCGCTGCACGACGCCGGCGTGTTCGGCTTCAAGGCGTTCCTGGCCCCCTCGGGGGTGGAGGAGTTCCCGCACGTGTCCATGGACGTGCTCGCGGCCGCCACCCGCCACACCGCCCGGATGGGCGCCCTCACCGTGGTGCACGCCGAGGCCCCGGCGGTGCTCGAGGCGGCGCCGCCGGTGGTGGGCCGGGCGTTCGCGAGCTGGCTCGCCTCCCGTCCCCCCGCTGCCGAGCAGCAGGCGGTGGCGGGTCTGGCCGCGCTGTCCGCGGCGACCGGCGCCCGACTGCACGTGCTGCACCTGTCCGCCGCCGACGCGCTGGACGACCTGCTCGCCGCCCGGGCGGAGGGGTTGGCGTTCACCGCCGAGACCTGCCCGCACTACCTGACCTTCACGGCCGAGGAGGTCCCCGACGGGGCCACCGTCTTCAAGTGCGCACCCCCCATTCGGGGGCGGGCGAACCTGGACCGGATGTGGGACGCGTTGACCGAGGGGCTGCTCGCCGGCGTCGTCAGCGATCATTCCCCGTCGACCCCGGAGGTCAAGCGGATCGACACCGGCGACTTCGCCGCCGCCTGGGGCGGCATCGCATCCGTGCAGCTCGGGCTGTCCGCGGTCTGGACGCAGGCGCGCATCCGCGGGCACAGCCTCGCCGATGTGGTCGCCTGGATGTGCGCGGGACCCGCCGATCTCGCCGGTCTGCCGACCAAGGGACGCCTCACGGTGGGTGCCGACGCGGATCTCGTGGTCCTCGACCCGGACGGGTCCTACCTGGTGGAGCCCAGCATGCTGCGTCACCGTCACCCGCTGACCCCCTACGCTGGTCGTAGCCTGGACGGACTGGTCCGGGCGACCTACCTGCGGGGGGTGCGCGCCGACGGCGATCGCCCGCCGCGGGGGCGTCTGCTGGCACGGTGACGGCCCCGGTCGACCCGGAAAGAGGGAATCTGATGAGTGACGAGCCCGACCTGACCAACCTCATCGATCTGGCCGCGTCCCGTTTCGGCGGTACGGTCGTCGCCGTCAACGACGAGTTCTTCGCGTTCGCCGAGCGGATGCTGCTGTCCGAGCCACCGACCGTGCGTCCGGGTGTGTTCACCGAACGCGGCCAGTGGACCGACGGCTGGGAGACCCGCCGCCGCCGCGACCTGCCCGGAGCCGACTGGGCCGTGGTCCGTCTCGGCGCCCCGGGTATCGCCCGGGCGATCACCGTCGACACCACCCACTTCACCGGCAACGCCCCCGAGGCGGTCGAGATCCACGGGGCGACGCTCGCCGGCTACCCGTCCGCCGCCGAGGCCGCCGACCCCGCGGTGGAGTGGGTCGAACTGGTGGGTCACACCCCCATCGCCGCGGACGCGGTGAACGTGCTGCCCGTGGCCGAGCCGGGCCAGACCCGCATCACCCATCTGCGCCTGACGATCCACCCCGACGGCGGCGTCGCCCGGCTGCGGGTGCATGGCACGGTCGTGCCGGATCCCCGCCTGTTCGACCGGGTCACCTCCGACCTCGCCGCCGCCTATCTGGGCGGGGTCGTCGTCGCCGCCAGCGACATGCACTACGGCGGACGGCACAACCTCAACGCCTCCGGCGACGCCCGCGCCATGGGCGAAGGCTGGGAGACCCGCCGCCGCCGCGGTACGGGGCACGACTGGGCCACGGTTCGCCTGGCCACCCAGGGCCAGATCGTGCGGGCCGAGGTCGACACCCGCCACTTCCGCGGCAACGCCCCCCGTGCCGTCGAACTGTGGGCCGCCGACTGCCCCGACCTGATCGACCCGGATGACGTCGACGCCGTCACCGGCTGGTTCCCGCTGCTGCCGCGTACCCGCGTCCAGCCCAACACCCGTCACCTGTTCGACCTGGAGGTGCCCGTCCAGGCCACCCATGTGCGCCTGGACGCCATCCCCGACGGCGGCCTGGCCCGGCTGCGCCTGACCGGTGCCCCGACCCTGGTCGGCCGGGAGGCGCTGGCGATGCGCTGGTTCGACGCGCTGTCCCCGGACGCCGCGCGCGAGGAGCTGCTGGCCTGCTGCGGTTCGGAGGACTGGGCCGAGGCGGTGGTGGCCCGCCGTCCGTTCGGCACGCTCGCGGCGCTGCTGCCCGCCGCCGAGCAGGAGTGGTGGCAGGTGCCCGAATCGGCCTGGTTCGAGGCGTTCACCGCGCACCCCCGGATCGGGGAGCGCCCGGCCCGCACCCCGGCGCCGCCGACGACCGCCCGGGCCTCCATCGTCTCCCTCGACGCCCCCCGTCGGGAGCAGGCGGCGATGGACGAGGCGTCCGAGGAGACCAAGGCCGCGTTCGCCGCCGGCAACGCCGCCTACGAGGAGCGTTTCGGCTATGTCTTCCTGGTCCGTGCGGCCGGCCGCACCGCGCCGGAGATGCTGGATCTGCTCCAGCAGCGGATGACCCACGACGCCGCCGAGGAGCTGCGTGTCGCCGCCGGTCAGCAGGCGGAGATCACCGCGCTGCGCATCCGCCACCTGATCACCGGGGCGTGACGGGATGGGCCTGTCCACCCATGTGCTGGACACGGCCCTCGGTCAGCCCGCGGCCGAGGTCCGTGTGCGGCTCGAACGCGGTGAACCCACCGCAGGCTGGACCCTGCTCGCCGAGGCCGTCACCGACCCCGACGGCCGGATCACCGGCCTGCCCCTGACCGCACCCGGACGCTTTCGGCTGGTGTTCGACACCAGCGCCCGTTCGGCGTTCTTCCCCGAGGTCACGATCGCCTTCGAGGTCAGCGACCCCGCCGACCCGCACCACGTCCCGCTGCTGCTGGCCCCCTTCGGCTACTCGACCTACCTGGGCAGCTGACCGCGACGGTTCGCACTCCGGCGGTTCACGTCTCTGGCGGCCCGGTCTCTGGCGGCCCGGTCTCTGGCGGTTCAGTCCGTGGCGGTGAACTCGGGCTGGTCGAGCAGGCGTAGCCAGGTGCCGTCCGGCTGCCGGCGCACGACCTGCGCGCGGGCGCCGGCGCCGTCGCGGGGTGCGGTGGACGTCAGCGCGATGTCCCCGCTGACCAGGGTGGGCAGCGGCTCCTCCGGCTCGAAACGGGGTGCGTGCGTGAGCACCCGCTCCCACAGGGCACGGATGGCGTCGCGGCCCACCGTCCGCCCGCCCGGCGGGTAGGCCATCACCGCGTCCGGCTCGTAGAGCTCGGCGATGCCGGCGGCGTCCCCGGCGTTGGCCCGTTCGACGAACAGCCTGGTCAGATCCTCCGGCACACGGGCACGTTCCCGGGCGGTCGACAGGTTCGGATGCGACGTCATGGGATTCCTCCTTGGTGCTTCCCGCTGGCTTGGTGCTTCCCGCTGGCTTGGTGCTTCCCGCTGGCTTGGTGCTTCCCGCTGGCTTGGTGCTTCCCGCCGGCTTCCTGCTGCGCTCGGCTCCACGTCCACGCTGCGTCGGACGGGATCAGAAGTCCAACAGCTGGATCTGATGAGAAGTAGAATCAGCGCTTATGGAGCTGCGCCAGTTGGAGTACTTCGTCGCGGTCGCCGAGGAGGCGAACTTCACCCGGGCGGCCGAGCGGGTGCACATCAGCCAGTCGGGGGTCAGCGCGCAGATCCGCGCGTTGGAGCACGAGCTCGGCGCCGCCCTGCTCGACCGCACGGGTCGCGCCGCCACCCTCACCACCGCCGGCGTGGCCGCCCTCGAGCATGCCCGGCAGGCCCTGGCCGCCGTCGCCGCGGTGCGCGGTGCCGTGGACGAGGTGCGCGGGCTCGTCCGGGGCCGCCTGAACGTCGGCATGGTCGCGTCCTGCCTGGTCCAGCCCTGGTTCGAGGCGCTCGCGGCCTTCCACGAGGCCCACCCCGGCATCGAGCTGAGCGTCGTCGAGGACGCCTCCGACCGGCTGATCGGACAGGTCCGCGCCGGCACCCTCGAACTGGCGCTGGTCGGCACCGCCGCGGACGACGCCGCCCGCGACCCACGGATGCTGCCCGTGCTCAGCGAACCGCTGGTCGCGGCGGTCGCCCCCGACCATCCGCTGGCCGCGCGGCCCAGCGTCACCCTCGCCGAGCTCACCGCCCACCCGCTGGCCTGCCTGCCGCCCGGCACCGGCGTGCGCATCGTGTTCGAACGCTGCTGTGCCGCGGCGGGCGTCCGGCCGCGTTTCGCCGTGCAGGCGGCCGCGCCGGCGGCCGTCGCGGATCTGGCCGCCCGCGGCCTCGGCGTCGCGATCCTGTCCACGTCCATGGCCGACGGTCGCGCGGACAGCCTGCGCGCCCTGCCCATCGAGGACGCTCCGGTCTCCGCGCTGCTCGCCCTCACCTGGACCGCCACCCCCAGCCCCGCCCTGCACGCCCTGCTGCGCCACTGCCGCCGCACCTTCGCCCTGGACGATCAGGCGGGTCTGGCCGGGCGGCACGCCGACAGCTCGACGGCCTGATGAGCTGGCCCGATCAGTCGGGGACGCGGCCCGAACCGAACCGTGTCATCAGGTCGGCGACGGCCTCGGCCGGCGGCGCGGTGGTCTCGCCCTCGTCCCGCAGGCCGGCGAGGACGCCGTCGCGGTCGGCGGGGGAACGGTTCTGGCTGAGTTTCGCCTGCGCGACGATCGACTGGACGGCCATCTCGACGCCGACGATGGCCCGCAGCTGGCCGGTGACGAACTCCGCGGGGGCGTCGTCCACCGACCAGGGCCGCGGGCGGTGCCGCTCGTGCCGGTCGGTGAGACGGGTGACGACGTCACGCAGCCAGGCGGGCTCGTGGTGGAACACGACCGGGCCGGTGAAGTGGACGGACAGGTGGTTCCAGGTCGGCACGACCCGGCCGTGCTCGGCCTTGGTGGCATACCAGGACGGCGAGACGTACGCCTGCGGCCCGCGCAGGATGGCGAGCGCCGCGACACCCGGTTCGCTCCCGCGCCACTGCCCGTTGGCGCGCGCGATATGCCCGAGCAGTCGCCCGTGCGGCGCCCCGCGACCCTCGGCCGCCCCACCGGCTGGATCCGCGTCGCCGGAGCGGGTGAACGTGGGGTCGGTCTGGCCGGGGGCGCGGTCCCAGATCACGGGGACGAGGGTGGCGACCAGACCCGTGCCGTCGAAGGTGACCAGGTCGACGGCACCGATCCGCTCGACCAGCTCGGCGACCTGGTCGAGCTCGGTCAGCTCGAACGGGCGCGGCACGTACACGGCTGTGATCATACGACGGCGGTCGCGCGCGACCGCCCTGTCACCGGTGTGGTTCGGTCACCGGTGTGGTTCGGCCAGCGGCCAACCGCCGGCGGCCAGGCGGGCGCTGACCCGGGCGATGTCCTGGTCGCGGGCGGCGCCGTTGGTGAGTTCGGAGATCGCGGTGCGGACCGCGTGCACCGAGGCGGAGTCGTCCGCCTCGGCCAGGGTCGCGGCGAGCTCGTCCACCTCGTCGGCGGTGAGCTTGCGGCGCAGCAACGCGAACAGCGGCAGATAGTCGTGTTCGGGAACGCCCTCGGGATAGCCGGCGCGCAGCCAGCCGACGATCGAGGCCAGGAACGGGGGTAGCGCCCTGCTGCTCATGGTGATAATGGTCCTGTCTGAGGTTCCGGCGGCTTCAGGTTCCGGCGACGACGGAGTAGATGCCCCAGCCGATCCCGGCGAGCACGATCGCGAAGCACAGGGCCCCGGCGGCGATCCCCGCCGGATTCGACCCGAGGATCCGCTCGTCGGCGCCGCTCGTGGTGGCGGCGCCGCCCCGGCCGGGGAGACTGATGGCACGCAGGCCGACGGCGAACAGCGCGGGCAGGCCGGCGCCGGCCAGCAGGCCGAGGACGACGATCTTCCACAGGGCGTCAAGGTCGATCCAGGAGTTCACGGCCAGCCCCTCCTCTCGTGATGGCGCGGCCTCAGGCGGCGATGCGCTCGTGGGTCTCGGCCGGGACCAGAGCGCCGTCCCATTCCGCGTTCACGTTGTGGTGGCTGACCGGGATCTTGCGGGCCTGCCAGTACAGGGCGCCGGAGGCGATCACCAGCACCGCGAAGACGACGACGATTCCGGCCGTCCCGCCGATGCCCTGGGCGATGCCGTAGCAGGCGGCGCCGACCAGCCCGGAGGCGGGCAGGGTGAGCAGCCAGGCGGTGGCCATCCGGCCGGCGACGTTCCAGCGCACCTCGGCGCCGCGCCGACCGAGACCGGTGCCAAGGATCGAGCCGGTGGCGACGTGCGTGGTCGACAGCGAGTACCCGAAGTGGCTGGACAGCAGGATCGTCGCGGCCGAGGACGACTCGGCCGCCATGCCCTGCGGCGAGTCGATCTCGACCAGGCCCTTGCCCAGGGTCCGGATGACCCGCCAACCGCCCAGGTAGGTGCCGGCGCTGATGGCGATCGCACAGCTGACGATGACCCAGGTCGGGGCCTGCGCACCGGCGTTGAGGGTGCCGTTGGCGATGAGCGCCAGGGTGATGACGCCCATGGTCTTCTGCGCGTCGTTCGTGCCGTGGGCGAGGGACACCAGCGAGGCGGAGCCGATCTGCCCGATGCGGAAGCCGTGGTTGCGGGTGCCGTCCGGGACGCTGCGGCTCAGCCGGTAGATCAGATAGGTGCCGGCGGTGGCGATGAGCGCGGCGATAACGGGCGACAGACCGGCCGGAATAATGACCTTCGAGACAACTCCGTGCCATTTGACGCCGTCGCTGCCGGCGGCGGCGATGGTCGAGCCGATCACCCCACCGATAAGCGCGTGGGAGGAACTGGACGGAATTCCGAAGAACCAGGTGAGCAGATTCCAGGTGATTCCGCCGACCAGGCCGGCGAAGACGACGGTGAGCGTCACGTCGCCGGTGTTGACCAGGCCACTCGCGATCGTGGCGGCCACGCTCAGCGACAGGAATGCGCCGACGAGATTCAGTGCCCCGGACAGGGCGACGGCCACCTTGGGTGGTAGTGCTCCGGTTGCGATCGATGTTGCCATCGCGTTGCCGGTGTCGTGGAAGCCATTTGTGAAGTCGAATGCCAGTGCGGTCACGACCACCAGGGCCAGTACGCCGTCGTTCACATCGACTGTTGTAACGGCATGGCCGGCGGATGTCGACCCGTCCGATGCTGTGCGTTTTCCGGGCGACGGTTTTGTCGTGCATCCTTTGCCTGACGTTCACTGCCTGCACCGGAGTCGTTCGGTTTGGAATCCGAAACGGCCTGGCGGTGGCCGACCGCGACCATCCGTGACCGATCGCGGGCACCCTGGGCCGGGTGGCGCCGGGCACCGTCCGGCGTCCGGCGACGGTTGATTCGCCACCTTCGCGCTGGCAGGCTGAGCCCGGCGCGGGGCCGATCACGTGGGACAGGCCGATCACGTGGGACAGGGAGTGCTGGTCGATGACGCAACGGTTCGCCGGTCGGGTCGCCATTGTCACGGGAGCGTCGACGGGCATCGGCGCCGCCGTCGCGGGGCGCCTCGCCGAGGAGGGCGCCGCGGTGGCCGCCTCGGCCCGGCACGAACCGATGGACCCCCTCCCCGCGGGGTCCATCGTCATGCTTTCCTCGCTGTCGGCGGTCATGGGCGTCGGTGAACACGAACTCACCCGTATGGGCGGCATCGTCGACGGTGGCGCGGTGGCCAAGCTGTAGTACCGCCCGGCCCAGGCCGGCCCTGCCGAGACGACCCGAGGAGAACCGGCGATGCTCACCCCTTTCGACGACTACCCGATTCATTCGTCGGCCGATCCGATCGCCCATCCGGCCACCGGCGACCCCAACCACTACGACCGCTACTGGTTCAACGGCCATCAGAAGGACGGCCACTTCTACTTCGGCGCCGCGATGGGGCACTACCCGGTGCGGGGAGTCATCGACGCGGCGTTCAGCGTGGTGCTGGGGGGTGTCGAGCACTCCATCTTCGCGTCGGGAACGATGCCGCTCGACCGTTCCACCACGGTCGGTCCCATCCGGATCGAGGTCGTGGAACCGATGCGGACGATCCGTTACGTCGTGGCGCCGAACGAACAGGGCATCTCCTGTGACCTGACTTTTCGCGCGACCACCGTCGCCGTGGAGGAACCGCGCCAGCGGCGGATCTCGCCCGCCGGCATCCTCACCTCCGACCACACCCGGCTGACCCAGTGGGGCACCTGGGAGGGCACCGTCACCGTCGACGGCGAGCAGCTGCGCATCGATGCGGCGGACGTCTCCGGCACCCGCGACCGTTCCTGGGGAACCCGTCCGGTCGGCCAGCAGCTGACGATGAACATCCCGCGTCCGGAGTTGCAGATCTTCTGGTTGTGGGCGCCGCTGCACTTCGGTGACCGGTTCACGCATTTCGCCGTGCACGAGTACTCCGATGGCACCCGCTGGCTGGAGACGGCACTCGTACTCGACCCCGTTCCCGGGAACGTGGCTCCCTGGCAGGGCACGCCGGCCGGCGGGGTCCGGGAGGGCCGCAACATCCGCCACCAGCTGGAGTTCGAGCCGGGCCGCCGCGAGATCACACGGGCCGACCTGTGGTTCGACGACCCGGCCGAGGGTGAGGTGCACATCGAGCTGGAGAAGGTCCTGACCTTCCGGATGCGTGGCCTGGGCTACTGGCACCCGTACTGGACCCATGGCGCCAACCACGGCGAACTGGAGGTCGGCCGGGAGTCGATCGCCCTCGCCGATTTCGATCCCGTCGCCCGGACCTCACTGCACCTGCAGAATCTGGTGATCGCGAAAATGGGCGACCGCACCGGCGTCGGGGTGCTCGAACAGATCCACCTCGGTCCGCACACCCCGACCGGACTGACCGGAACCGTGGACGGCTTCGGCAGCTGACCCCGACCGGCCGCGGCTAACCCACCAGCCGGAGCACCTGGTCGCGGCGCAGCCCGGCGGAGCCGAGCGCCGCGTCGTCGACAAGGCCGGCTTCCAACGCCCGCAGGACGTGTCCGGCGAGCGCCCGCCCGGTCGCCGGCTCGTCCGCGACGGCCCCACCACCACCACCAGCCCCGCCGGCCCCGCCATCAACGGCCCCGCTGTCAGCGGCGTTCTCGTTCCCGGCGTGGGTGCGCTGGGTGGCGACGTACGCGCCGAGCCGGGCCAGGGTGTCGTCCAGTCCGCTGAGCAGGCAGCCGGCGACGGCGGCGTGCCGGCTCACCAGCTGCCCCGGATGCAGGTCCCAGCCCTGGTAGAGCCCGCGGTGCCAGGCTCGGCGGACCAGATCGGCGTGCCGACGCCAGGCCCGGTGCACGTCGGGGTCGACGGGCAGCAGGTTCGACGAGCCATCGGCGACGTCGATGCCGGTACCTGCCGCCACGAGCTGCATCATCGTCGTCGCGTACTCGACCGCCGGATGATCGCTGGCCTGGTCGGCACCACCGATTCCCAGCGCCGCGGAGTAGTCGTAGGTACCGACGTGCAGGCCGACGAGCCGGCTGGCCCGCCCCGTCACGCTCAGCGCCAGACCGGTCCGGACGAGCTCGGGCAGGGCCAGGACGGCGGCCGGGGTCTCCACCTGGATCTCGACGTCGACCGGCCCCGGCAACCCGAGCTGGTCGGTCAGCGCGGCGAGCACGTCGGCGAACACCCGTAGCTGCGCGGGCGCGCTCACCTTCGGCACGGTGATCACCAGACCCGGCGGTGGGCCGTCGTCCGCGCACAGAGCGGTCAGGAACAGGTCGAGGCTGCGCAGCCCCCGCGAGCGCACCGCGGGGTCCAGCGACTTCGGACGCAGACCGTAACGGGCCGGAAGCAGGCCGGCGGCGGCTGCGGCCCGCAGCGCCTCGGCCGCCCGCACCGCGTCGGCGTCCTCGGCGTCGTCGGCGCGCAGGCCGTAGCCGTCCTCGAGGTCTACCCGCAGGTCCTGCACCGGCTCGGTGGCGAGCACCCGCGTCACCTGGGCGTGGACCGCGGCGGCGATGGCCTCCGCCGGATCGCCACCGGTGGCGGCGGCGAGCGTGGCCGGGTCCGGCGCGTGCCGCGCCAGCAGCCGCTGGGCCCGCGCGCCCCAGATCGCCATGATGTCCGCGCGCATGTGGTCGGCTGGCAGGTAGCAGGTGTGCACCGGCTGCCGGCCGGCCCCGCCGGACGCCCCGGGATGGCGCGCGGCCAGCGCCGCGTCGACCGGTTCGAGAGCGGCGGTCAGCCGCGCGATCATCGCGGCCGGCAACGTCGTGCGCCTCATCCGACCGCGTCCCGCGCGGCGATGCCGACCAGACGGTCCGCGTGGCCAGCTCGGCCTGGGTGGCCTGGGTGGCCTGGGTGGCCTGGGTGGCCTGGGTGGCCTGGGAGTGTGGCGAGGGCCGAGGCCGTCGCCGGCGCTGTGCACACCGATCGGGGGGGTCGATGAGCGGCGCCGACGACGGCGGTTCGGGAGGGCCCGTCCAAGGCCCCACGGGAGTGCGCTCCGGGCGTTCCGGCGCGGCACCCCCTTGCTTTGTACCAAATTTCCCTGCGGACGCACCTGATCGGTCTCAATTGCCGAGAGTGACCGATCGTGTCAAGGTCTTCCGTGAACGAGAAACCACCCGATTGTACCCACAGGACGCTGACCTCGGCATCTCGATCGATCCAAGGGATGCCAGGCGGATCGATGCGACCATCTGTGATTGCATCGAGTGATGTGATCTTGGCGAAAACGTCGTGCGGCCCGCCGTCGACCGCGCACATCGTCGAGGCCGTCTCGGTCAGCGACCACACGAAGCCCTCTGTGCTGAACGGGCTCGTGAGGCTGTGCCGCTCGTGGGGCTGTGCTTGTTGCATGGCTGGACGCGCTCCGTTCCGGGCTGGACGAAGATGGGCAGGCCCGCCGCCCGAGCCGGGGGCGTCACCGCCAGACGATAGGAGCTGGCCGCCCGGCGAGGGAGCGCGTTGGACGCCGTGGCACCCTGGCGGGTGGGCTGGCGCACAGGTGCGGCCGGGGCTCTGGTAGACCTGAGCGTGTGTGTCGCGACCCGGCCACCGCGGATGACGGCACGCGATCCGTCCCGGCGCGGCCCGATCCCCTCGTGATCGACGATGCCGCCGACCCGCGGGTGGACGACTTCGTCGCGCTCACCGACGTGGCCCTGCGTCGTCGGCGGGAGCCGGCCGACGGTCTGTTCATCGCCGAAGGTGAGCGGGTGATCGGACGTGCCCTGCGGGCCGGTTACCGGCCGCGGTCCGTGCTGGTGGCACCGGCACGGCTCGCCGCGGTGCCGGCGGACCTGCCCGCGGACGTCCCGGTCTACGTCGCCGGGCCGGACGTCCTCGCCGCCATCACCGGGTTCGAGGTGCACCGCGGGGCGCTCGCGTCCATGTGCCGACGTCCGCCGCGCTCACCGGCAGACCTGCTCGCCACCGCCCGGCGCGTGCTGGTCTGCGAGGACATCGTCAGCCACACCAACCTGGGTGCGATCTTCCGGTCCGCGGCCGGTCTCGGGATGGACTCGGTGCTGCTCAGCCCGCGCTGCGCCGACCCGCTCTACCGACGATCCGTACGCGTGTCGATGGGGGAGGTGTTCGCCGTCCCGTACGCCCGGCTCGACCCATGGCCCGCGGCCCTCGCCGATCTGCGCACCGCCGGGTTCGACCTGCTCGCCCTCACCCCCGCCGCGGACGCCGACGATCTCGCCACCTACGCCGCGCGCCTGGTCGACCTGCCGGCTCGGGTGGCGTTGCTGCTCGGCACCGAGGGGCCGGGGCTGTCCGCGCCGGCCCAGGCGGCGGCGAGCGCTCGGGTGCGGATTCCGATGGCCCACGGTGTGGACTCCCTGAACGTCGCCGCGACCGCCGCGATCGCCTGCTACCTGCTCGGCCAACGCTGAGTCACCCGCGCGCCCCGGACGGCTAGGCCGCTCCGGATGGTCAGGCCGTCTTGGACGGTCAGGTGGAGCCGGAGGGTCAGGCCGCGAGCCAGGTGCAGCCGGGCAGCGGCAGGTTGCGCAGCACCCAGAAGGCGATCACCAGCACCGGGATCACCGGCAGCAGCCGGGCCGGGACGCGGGGCAGCGGGCGCCGCCAGCCGGCGGCCCGGGCGACCGCCACGAGCCAGCCGGCGCCCAGCACCGGCGCGACCACGACGAAGAAGAGATTGAAGTTCGCCGCCTCCCCGGGATGGCCGTGGAGAAGCTGGTGTGCGGCGCGCAGAGACCCGCATCCGGGGCAGTCCAGCGACGTCGCCCAGCGAAAGGGGCAGACCGGATAGTGCCCCGGATGAGCCGGATCCACCAGGTACACCCGCACCGCGGCGGCGACCGCAATCACCCCGAGTGTCGCGAAACCAGCCAGCCGCGCCCGCGGCCCCCAGGCCCGCGGCGCCCAGACCCGGGGCCGTGTCGCCCAGCCCCCCGGCGCCGTCCCCGGGTCAGGCGCGCAGCCCGCCCAGGCCGGCGGTTGTGGCTGCGGGTCGTCCATCCTGGAGGCCACAGCTGAGAGCGTAACCGGGGTGGCGGGGCGCCGGAGTGGCGGTCATTCGAGGTGCAGAGCGCGCTCCTCGGCGGTTCCGGTGCGCCGGACCCGTCCGTCCCGGTCGCCGGAATAGCCGTTCTCGTCGCCGTCGCCGACGTCCTCCCGGCCGGTGTCGCGACGCTCGGCCTCCAGGTAGGGATCGGGGTCGGGCACCTCGGCGGACAGCAGCCGGTCGAGGGACGCGCCGCGGCGTTCCTCCCGTGGGGTGGCCGGGAAACGCAGGTTGTCGCTGGGGCGGTCAGGTGCGTCCCAGGTGTCGTCGAGGGGGTCCCGGCCGGCCTCGGTCGAACCGAGCTCGTCACTGTCCAGGATCTCCGCGGGTTCGAGCGGGTCGTCCTGGACGCTCCACTCTCCGGACTGCGCGGCTGGCTGTGTCATGGCGGCCTCCCTGGCCGGCCACCCCAGCACGAGGTCCCGGCGTCGGTGTCGGTGCGTTCGGGCTTTTCCCGGCACGCTCTGCTGCTCCACCTTCCCGTGGTCAGCCCGGTCAACCACGGGCTGCCCGCACCACGGACGAGGCGTCCAGCTCGGTCCGTCCGGCCGGCGAAAACACCGGCTGGGCGGACCTCCGAGGTGCGTCGTCGCCAGCCGCCAATCGTGGGGAATCGCTCTTGTCGTGTGTCATGATGCGGCGGTGTCGCAGCCCATGAACATAACTTCCACTACCACGGCGAAAGCCTGGATGTATCTGGCTGTGGTGGCCGGTTTCGGCCCCTATGTGGCGGGTGGAATACGTACGGAACAGGTTGTCGTCTACGGCGGTATGCTCCTTTTCCTGCCGGCGGGTGGAATGTATCGGGGGCTCTCCTCACGACACCTGCTGATGGTGGTTATCTGGGGGTCATTCGCCGCGTTCGTCACCCTCGACGCGATCGGTGTGACGGTTCTCGGTGACTTCGCGCCGGGTTCGCTTCTGGCCGGTATGGACAACTATCTCTATCCGGTCGCCGTGCTGCTCATGGTCGGCCGCTGGCTGGGCTGCGGCTATGACCGGACGGAGGCACTCGACCGGTTCTGTCGGGTGTTCGTCGTACTCATGGTGCTCAACGCCTTCGTGGCGATGCTCGGTCTGGTCACCGACCTGACTCCGGTACTGAGCGCCTTCTGGGGCGGGGTCGCGCTGGACGGGCAGAGCGTGGCGTTGCTGGCCCTGAACAACGGTCGGCTCTCCGGAATCTTCAACCAGCCGGTGGAGGCCGGGGTCGCCTACTCCCTGGCGCTGTTCGCCGTGATCTATCTCCTCGCCCGGCCCGGGCGGGAGGACCGTCCGATGCTGCTGGCGCTGGCGGCGGTTCCCATCCTGATCGGTGGCGTGCTGAGCGTCTCGAAGATCTTTCTGTTGTGCGGGGTACCGGTCGCCGTGTGGCAGGCGGCCCGGCTGGGCCGGCCGCTTCGCCGGGTCCTCGCCCTCGGCGGTGTGCTGATGGTGGGGGCGTTCGGGGCGTCCCAGGCCGGGGTGACCCACTGGAACGGCTCCTGGATGCTGCGGATGCTGGTTCCGGGCGCCGGTTCCAACGGACTTTTCGCTCAGTACACGGCCGATCGTTTCCATTCGGTGGGCGCGTCGGCGCGGGCGTGGGGATACGTCCTGGGCAGCCGACCGTGGCTTGGTTACGGCGTCAGCGGCCTCGCCGTGCCGTATGACTCCGCCTGGGCGGAGGCGGTGGTCGTCGGTGGGCTCGTCGGTGTCGCTCTGCTGGCTCTGGTGCTGGTCGTCGTGGTCCTGTCCTGGCGGCGGGTGCGTCGGGCGCGCACACCCGCGCAGCGCCGCTTCGCCACGTCCGTCACCGTGCTGAGCGTCGTCGGGACGATCGGACTACCCATGATGACCGCCAACCGGGTCGGCCTTTTCCTGTGGGTTCTGCTCGCCCTGCTGCTGTTCGCCGATGATCCCGCCACCTCCTGCGTCCCGGTCGCGTCGCAGCGCGGCGCTCTGTCCGTCGGCCCGGACGGCATCGCTCGCGGTGGCACCGCTCTGGGCGGTGTCGCCGCCGGCGGGATCGCGCCGGGTCGGGTCGCGTTGGACGGGGATGACCGCGGTGGTGTCCCGGGCGGTGCGCCGGCCGGACACCGGGAGTGGGCGTCCACGCCGCACCGCCGCCAGCACGGCGGCCGGTCCGGCAAGGACGTCGTTCTTGTGCCGTAGCGCCGGTGCCTCGACGAACCGCCAGCTGGCCAGCGCCACCAGCAGCGTGCCCGCGAGCGAGATGAGCACCCATGCCGCGACCCCCAGCCGGTACAGGCCGTAGACGGCCAGCAACTGCTGCACCGGCGCGGAGTAGATGTAGACGCCGTAGGACAGATCGGTGCTGACGCCGACCCGGTGCGGCGCGAGGGTCCGTCCCCCCGGCAGCGGCACCAGTGGCGCCCGCAGCGCCGCCCAGACGCAGGCGTAGGCCATCGGCAGGCTGGCCGCGGCATGCCCGTCCGGGAGCGCGAGCGCGCCGATGGCCAGAGCGGCGGCCAGCGGGCCGAGCCAGGCCCGGTCCGGGATGCGATCGGCGTACACGCACAGCGCCGCACCCGCCAGAAACAGCGACCCGAGCCGGACGGCCGCGGCCACGAACTCGTTGTTCAGCGCGGTCGGCAGCACCGCGGGATCGAGCCAGCGCACCACCCACAGCAGCCACAGCGAACCGGCCAGCGCCCACAGCACCCAGGGCCGACGACGCAGCAGCCCGGTCGCGCCGAGCGCGGCGACGCCCAGATAGCACAGCGCCTCCCAGAAAAGGCTCCACAACGACCCGTCCCACGCCACCGGACCGTTCGGCAGCGCCGTGATCGGCACGTTGTCGGGGGTGCCGGCGATGTCGTAGAAGTGCATCAGAAGCAGGCAGTTGGCGCGAACATAGGAGAAGGGCCCGTGGACGTCGGCGGTGAAATATCCGTGCAGCGTTCCACGCGTATACAGCCAGCCCAGCGGAGCTATGACCAGGGCCGTGACGACGAGGCAGGCCCAGAATGCCGGAAGAATGCGCAGAAAGCGGTGCCACAGGAAGCGCCAGGACGACCTGATGCGCAGCCGGCTTCGGGTGATGAGGAAACCGCTGATCGCGAAGAAGCAGTCGACCGCGATCGCGGCCAGGTCGGTGTGGGAGTGCGCGCCCGGAGCCGGTGCGAACCCACCCGCGATCAACCCGTGCTGAAAGAAGACCAGCAGCGCGAGGACGATCCGCAGGAACCCGAAGGAGTTGCGTCGCGGGTCGAAGCTCGATCCCAGCGTGGGCCGCGGATCACAGGTGGTCATACAGGCATCCCCTCGGCATTCGGCAGGCGGCACCTCCCGGCGAAATATAGCTCTCCGTGGTCTACCAGTCATTGAAGGTGAACGGCGATGGCGTGGGCCCGCGGACCGCCGCGCGGACGCCCGTCGCGCCGGGACGGACACTCTGCCGTCGCTGGAGACCCCGCTTGCCGCCGATCCTCAGATGGCGTATAGCGTCCGCTTTGTGGCTACTGTTGCTGACCGGATCCTCGACCAGCTTGCCCAGGTCCCCGAGGGAATGGACGACGGCCGGCTGGCCGCCGCGATCGGGGCGAACCGGGGCACGGTGAACCAGGTCTGCCGGCGACTGGTGCAGTCCGGCCAGCTCAGTCGCACCCTGGGCGACGGCGGCCGGATCGTGAACCGACTGGTCGTAGCCCCGGTGACCCCCGCGGCCACCCCCGTGCTCCCGGCCCCGACGACGGACCCGTCCGTTCCCATCGGTCCGGACGGGCTCACTGGTCCGGACGGGCCGACAGCCCCCGAGGCGGCGGCGTCCACGTCCGCCGAACTGGACGTCGCCCCCGGCGCACCCGAGCTCCCCGAGGCCCCGGCCCTGGCCGAGGCGCTGGAAGAAGTGGCACCTCAAGCTCCGATCCTGCCGGTTGAGCCGGTCGTGCCGGTTGAACCCATGAACGAAGTGGCCGCGCCCGACCTGCCGGAACCCGCGTTCGAGCCAGCCGAGCCAGCCGAGCCAGCCGAGCCAGCCGAGCCAGCCGAGCCAGCCGAGCCAGCCGAGCCGTTCGAGTCCGACCTACTGGATGCCGACGCGGCCGCATCCGAGCAACCGAAGGACGCCGAACTCGACACCGTCGATGCCGATGCCGATGCCGATGCCGACACCGACATTGACGCTGCCGTTGACACCGCCACCGAGGTCGATGGCCAGGTGGCGGTTCCCGCGCCGGTCGTGGCCGAGCTGGAAGCGGTCGAGTCGGCCGTGGCGGAGCTGGCCGCCGCCGCTGCGGCCAGGCCGGCCGTTGCCGCGCCGGAAGCAGCCGTTGCGCCCGTCGCCGAGCCGTCCGCAGCCGAGCCTCGGGTGGCCGAGCTGTCCGCCGCCGAGCTGTCCGTCGCCGAGCTGTCCGTCGCCGAGCTGTCCGTCGCCGAATCGGCTGTGGCGAAGGCCGGGCAGGTTGTGGCGTTGCCGGCTCAGGAGGCTGGGACGGGCCCCTCGCAGGACACGGTCGCCGCGATCGGGCAGGCGCTCGCAGCTCTCGACGAGGCGATGGCGAAGCTCGGCGTCCCGGCCTCCACGCCGAGGGCACCGAAGGTCACCGTCGAGTCGCCTGAAGCGACGACGTCCCCGTCGGCGGCACCGTCGGTGATGGCGGCTGCGGGTTCGGCACCGTCGGGTGCCGCGCCAGCACGGACGACCGAGGTCGGCGGTACGGTGTCCGAGCCCGTCGACCGGACCAGGGTCACGCCCACGAATCCGGTCACCGACAGTGACGTCGGACCGGAGGACGGCGGGCCGGTGAACGTTGGATCGAACGGTGTCGGCACGATCGGCACCGGGTCGAGCAGCGCCGGGCCGAGCACCAGCAGGTCGACCGGCGGCGGGGTGAACGGCACCCCACCGTCGGACGCCGAGCGCAGCAGCAGCGCCATCGGGAGCCAGCGCGCCGTGAACAGCGACGCCGGGTACGGGGAGCCCGGGGCTCTGGACGACGGACCGGTGGGCACCGGTGCGGACACTCCGTCCGGCCACGGCGCCCCCGCGGACAACGGGAGCGTTCCCCCGGTGCGTCGAAGCTGGTGGCGCCGGATGTTTGTCCGCAACACAGGATGATGTAACTGTGCGTAGTCTACGGTGGCATCGGCGCCGCCGTCAGGACGACGTGTCGAGGACGTCGACCCGGTTGTGCAGGTCGCGCGTCACCGATCTACCAGGGGAGATCATGTCCATGCGAGCGAAGTCGCTCGTCGCCGTCGTTGCCCTGTCGTCGCTGGCGCTCGTCGCCTGCGGCAGCCGGGCCGGCAGCTCCGGCTCCGGTACAACGGCTTCCAACGCACCGACGAGTGCGTCAAACAACACCGCATCCGATGTGGGAGTGACGCCCACGGAGATAAAGGTCGGGTCGATCGCTGGTCTGAGCAGCGGTTTCGGCCCGGACACATTCTCGGCGTCGCTGTACGGGGCGCGGGCCTACTTCAAGGCGCTCAACGCCGCAGGCGGGGTCAACGGTCGCCAGATCAACCTCGTCGAATGCGATGACAAGGGCTCGGGTGACAAGAACGCCGAGTGCGCCCACAAGCTCGTTGACGACGACAAGGTCTTCGCGCTGGCAGGTGTGACCGCCTTCAGCTACGGGGGCGCGCAGTACATCAACTCCAAGGGCGTCCCGGACATCGGCGGCCAGCCCGTCGACAACTCCTACGACCAGTACCCGCACCTGTACTCGATCTACGGCAGCTCCTACCCGCGCGACGGCCAGCGTCCCGGCTACAACGGCACGTTGTACGCGGGCACCGAGATCTACCGCTGGTTCAAGGAGAAGCTGCAGGCGAAGGTCGCCGGCGTCGTGTACTACAACGTCGCCCAGTCGCAGCGGTACGCCACGTCGATCGTGAACGGCCTGGAGAAGGAGGGCTACACGGTCGTCAAGGAGGAGATCAACCTCGGCGCCCCGGCGTGGGACTCCGCGGTGCTCGACCTCAAGCGCCGCGGCGTTCAGGTGGTCTTCGACGCGATGGACGACGGTGGCAACGCCCAGCTGTGCAACTCGATCGAAAGCCAGCGGATGCCGTTGCAGGCGAAGGTCGCCACGGCCCAGGGCATGGCGAACAACATCGGTCAGATCTACAACGCGTCACCGAACTGCCGTAACGTCATCTACGGGACGAGCCAGTCCGCGAACTACTCGGACACCTCCATTCCGCAGGTCGCCCAGTACCAGAAGGACCTTCAGGCCGCGGCACCCGACCGGGTCGCCAAGGAGAACCTGTGGATGATGGAGGGTTACGCGTCGGCCCAGTGGCTGACCGATGCCATCCGCTCCTGCGGTGCGGATGTGACCCGTAAGTGCGTCGAGGCCTTCATGAACAGCGGCAAGGCCTACAACGGTGACGGCCTGTTGATCAACCGCTCGTTCACGCACGCCGCGACGCCGTCGACGCAGTCCCGTGCCTGCCTGAACGTCACCCGCTGGCAGGACTCGGCGAACGGCGGCAAGGGTGGCTGGGTCAGCCAGGTCAAGGACATGAACACCAACTGCTTCGACGTCCCGTACCTGCCGTACTCCGCCGGCTGACCGATTCCACCGCACCACCGCACCACGAGCTTCAGCGGGCCTCGTCTCCACCGGGCCTGATCACCGGGCCCCGACCGGACCCCGCGCCTCGGCGCGGTGGCAACCGGTCGGGGCCCGCTGTCGTGTGTGGCGTACCTGGCCCAGCCATGGAACGTCGATCTCAGCGGACCGAGACCGACGGACGCCATGGCACGGACGCCATGGCACGGACGCCATGGCACGGACGCCATGGCACGGACGCCATGGCACGGACGCCATGGCGAGGACACCAGCGGCGGTGGCCGCAGCGTGAGCCCGTGGCAGGGCAGGGCAGAGCCCGGGTCGGGCCGCGAGCCGGTGGGGGAGCCGGGCCGCGAGCCGTGCGGGGTCAGACCGAGGCGGTGGTGGCCGTGGCGGTGTAGGTGACGAACTCCGCGGGAGTGCCGAGGAAGGACCGTTCGCCGCGGTGCAGCACGTAGACCAGGTCGGCCATGGCCAGCGCCTGCTCGGTGTACTGGTCGGCGAGCAGCACGGTGGTGCCGGAGGCGGCGACGGTGGCCAGCCAGCCGAACAGGTCGGCGGCGATCTTGGGGGACAGGCCGAGTGAGAGCTCGTCCACCATGAGGACCGACGGGCGGGCGAGCAGGGCCCGGGCGAGGGCCAGCATCCGGCGTTCCCCACCGGACATCGAACCGGCCCGCTGGGAGAGCCGCTCCTTCAACCGGGGGAACGACTCCAACGCGGGGCTGATGTCCGGATGGCCGCTGGCCTCGGCGATGATCTGCAGGTTGTCGCGGACGGACAGGGTGGCGAACACGGCCCGCTCGTCCGGCACCAGCATCAGCCCACGCCGTGCCCGGTCGACGGTGGACATCCGGGTGATGTCCTCACCGCGCCAGGTCAGGGTGCCCGAGCGCAGCGGGATCAGCCCGGCCAGCACCCGCAGAGTGGTGGACTTGCCGGCGCCGTTGGTGCCCAGCAGCGCGGTCACCTTGCCGGCGGGCAGGGCCAGGTCGATGCCGTGCAGCACCTCGATGGTGCCGTAGCCGGCGCGGGCGCCGGAGAGTTCGAGCTCCGCGGTGACCGAGGTCATGATTTCTCCTGAGCCTGCCCGGCGGCGGCGAGCGGCGCCTGGGCGAGGTACACCGACCGCACGGTCGGGTCGTCGCGGACGGTCTGCGGGTCCCCGGAGGCGACGACCTTGCCGCCGACCATCGCGTACACCTGGTCGACGACCGAGAAGACCAGGTCGACGTCATGGTCGACGATGAGGATGCCGACACCGCGGGCGGCGGTCTGGCGCAGCAGCTGGGCGAGTTTCGCGGTCTCGGCGTTGTCCAGGCCGCTGGCCGGCTCGTCGAGCAGCAGGACGTCCGGCTGGGCGCACAGGGCCCGGGCGAACTCGACCAGCCGCAACGCGCCGGTCGGCAGCGTACCGGCGACCGTGTCCCGGATGTCGGACAGACCCAGCGACGCGAGGACCTCCTCGACGACCTGGTCCACCGGGCCCTTCGGGGCGAGCCCGGTGCGTTCGAGCAGGCCGGCCAGCGTCCGGCCGACCCGGCCGCGGCCCTGCGCGGACAGGCCCAGCAGGCCGCCGGCGTAGTCGCGGCGACGGTTCTCGGCCCCGACGAGCAGGTTGTCCGCCACGGTGAGGGTGGGGAACAGCGACGGCACCTGGAAGGTCTGTACCAGGCCGCGCCGGGAACGGATGTCCGGGCGCATCCGGGAGATGTCGGTCGTGCCCAGCAGTACCTGGCCCTCGTCGGGCTGTTCGACGCCGGTGAGCAGGCTGAACAGGGTCGACTTGCCGGCGCCGTTCGGACCGATCAGACCCGTGATCATTCCGGGTGGGGCGACGAGGTCGACATGATCGACCGCGGTCAGGCCGCCGTAGCGGCGAACCAGACCCACACCCTGCAGGACACCACGGCTCATCGCCGAACCCCCGTCCCAGCACCTGAACCAGCACCTGAACCAGCACCCGTACCTGTACCCGACGCCGTGCTCGGCCTCGCGGCCGTGCTGGCGGCGGGTGCGGAGCCCGTGGCGGCGGCCGAGCCGACGAGCGCCCCGCCCGACCCCGACCCGTTGGTCGACCCGGAGACGCGGGTGGCCTGGTCGGCCTGGGCGGCGTACCGCGCCACGGCGGCCACCAGGGCGGCGCCGAACGGGGTCGGCGCCGGTGCGCCGGCGAGCGGCCCGAGGGCCCCTTCGGACAGGGGCCAGCGCGTGACATGGCCTGATCGGGCCGCGCCGAGCGTCGCCCCGATGCCGGGCAGTCCGGTGTTGCCCACGATGCCGGCGGTCGCCGGCAGATGGCCGACAGCCGAGATGCGCACCGGCACCGGCCGGGGGGCACGCTGGTTGGGGTCGACGAAGCTGTCGGCGAGGTACTGGGCGAGCAGCCGCAGCACACCGCGCACCGCGGAGGCCAGACCCCCCGGCATCCAGCCCAGTGCCAGCGCCAGGATGCCGATGGCCAGCGTCGAGCTGCCGGCGGGGGCGAGCACGTCGATCGTGACGATGAACGCGGCGGCGACGATCGCGCCGATGGCGCTGTCGGCGCCGAACACCACCACCGCGGTGAACCACAGCAGGCTCTGCAGCGGCGCGAAGTCGTCGGCGGCGAACGAGTAGCTGGAGTGCACCAGCAGTGCCCCGCCCAGCCCCGCGACCACCGAGGAGACGGTGAACGCGAGCAGCTTGAGGTTGCGGACGTCGACGCCGACCGCGGCCGCACCGCTGGAGTGGTCACGCACCGCGAGCAGCGCCCGGCCGAGCCTGCCGTGGTGCAGGTTGCGCACCACCAGCAGGCCAAGCCCGAGGCTCAGCAGTTCGAGGATGTAGAAGGCCTTGTCCGACAGGGCGTGCCCGAACACGGTCAGCGGGTCGATGTACAGGCCGCTGGCGAACGTCGGCTGCTCGAAGACGAACCGGCTGACCACCGCGCCGACCGCGAACGTGGTCAGCGCGAGGGTCAGTCCGCGGCGGCGGATCGCCGGATAACCGGTGATCAGGCCGACCGGGGCGACCAGCAGCGCGCCGACGAGCATCGCCCAGATACCCGGCAACGCCGGCAGACCGAACAGCTCGCCGTTGGCGAGCTTGAGCGAGAGCAGCGCGCCCAGACCGGCGAAACCGGCGACGCCGAGCGAGATCTGCCCGCTGTACCCGGTGACGATCACCATCGACAGGAAGATCAGCGCCAGGGCCGGCACCTGGAACGCCGAGCGCAGGTCCGAAGGCGCGAACGTCAGGGGGGCGAGCAGCAGCGCGAAACCACCGAGCTTGCCGAGGTAGTCGCGGCGGTACCGCGCCTCACCGACCCGCCCGGACGGCGGAGCGCCCCGGCTGGAGAAGCTCGCGGTCGCCCCCGAGTCACCGCCACCGAGCTCCCGCAGTTTCGGCACGGCCAGCAGCAGGATCAGCAGCGCGACGATGAACAGGTTCGACTGCAGGACGGTCAGGATCTGCCCGGCGTCGCCGTCCAGGGTGAACTGGCGCAGCTCGCTCTGCAGGATCGAGATGCCCAGCGCCGTGAGCACCGCGACCGGCATGCTCGAGAGCCGGGCCGCGACGACGACCGCGAAGGTCTCCAGCACCAGCAGTGTGAGGCCGTAGGGGTTGAGCTGGAAGCGGGGTGCCAGCAGCACACCGGTCAGGCCGGCGAGCGTGGTGCCGGCGGCCCAGCCTGCGGCGGCCACCCGGTCGGCGGGAACGCCGGAGAGCTCGGCGAGCTGCCGGTCGTCGACGACGGCGCGGATCTGGCGGCCGAACGAGGTGCGCGCGCTGATCAGGCCGAGCACGATCGCGAACACCACGACCATGGCCAGTTCGGCGAGGGCGTCGACGCCGATGCGGGTCTGACCGAACAGCCGCACCGAATCCGCCGGGAAGATGCTCGGTGCGTCACTTCGCGAACCCAGCCCCCACAGCCCGGCGGTGATGCCGAGGATCAGCACCAGCACGCCGAGGCTCGCGACCAGCGATTCGGCGGCTGAGGCGCGCCGACGAGCCAGCGGCCGAAAGACCAGCCGTTCCAGCAGCAGGCCGATGCCCGGAGACAGCACCCCCAGGGCGAGGACGGCGGCCAGCCAGATCGGCAGGCCCCACTCGACGACCATCTCCCGGAAGACATAGGCGACCAGCGTGGCGATCCCGCCCTGGGCGAGGTTGAGGACGCCGTTCGTGCGGTAGGTCACCAGCAGGCCGATGCCGGACAGCGCGGCGATCGCGCCCAGGGAGATGCCGGCTAGCCCCAGGTCGATGCTGGTCACCGGTTAGCCGTGCCGGGCGGGTGCGGTGCCGGGTGCGCTGGCGTAGGCGTTCTGCTGCGGGTAGGCCTCCGCCCCGGGCTGGGCGGTGCCGCCCTCGGCCTCGAGGCCGGTGGTGGCCGCGGCGATGATCAGCGAGTGCAGGTCGTCCACCTGGGCGGAGGCGCGAGCCTGCGCGGCCTGGGTGGCCTCGACCCGGTCGGCGACCAGCAGCGCACTGCCGATGAGCACCAGGGCCAGGCCGCCGAAGCCGCCCGAGACCACGTACGGCAGCTGCATGGAGACATCCGTCTGCTTGGAGACGCCGAGGTAGCAGCCCAGGAGAAGCACACCGCCGGCCGCTGCCACCACCCATCCCCGCAGCGCACGGACCACATCAACCACCAGACGGGTGGTAGGCCGCGCCTTGCCGGGCCCAGCGGTCTGCTCGTCCACTTTCGTCTCCCCCAAGGAGCGTTTCGTCGTCGGTCGTGCGGACGTCCCCCGCTGGCGCCCGTCCCGGTTGAGGATCCGGGTCTCGACAGACGTCAGATTAGCCTCGGGCTTTCACCGGGGTGATCGTCTGTTGGGGTGCCGGGAATAGGAAAGTGCTCCTGAGCTGGGAGGATTG